>JAFYTM010000178.1 GCA_017558865.1 Lachnospiraceae bacterium | reverse complement strand
GCCCGTGCTCTGGTGAATGAACCACGGATTATTTTCTTTGATGAGGCAACCAGTGCATTGGATAACATTACCCAGAATCTGGTCTGTGATACATTGAAAAATATGGATGCCACGAGAATTGTGGTGGCACATCGATTGAGTACCGTGCTTCACTGTGACAGAATCCTTGTGATGGAACATGGAAAGATCGTGGAAGAGGGTACCTATCAGGAGTTGATTGATCAGAATGGTATCTTCGCAAAGATGGCAGCCAGACAGATCGCATAATTATCATAAGAAAAAAGAAACGGAAGCCATGCAGTATGATGGCTTCCGTAAAATTTTTTGGAATATTATGTAAAAACGAATTAGTAGATAAGATACCACATACCGGTTTTTTTGTAACGTGCGTTGCAGGCACCGCAGAATAATCTGTGAAATGCTGCATCTGTATGTGCGTTTCCTTTACTTGATTTTGTGAGTTTTTTTCCGCATCCTTCATAATAAACACGACAGGATTTTGCTCCGCCAGCTACATTTGCCAGGTCATCTTCACCAAGCTCCATCTCTTCTTCTGCGTCAAAGCTGTCTGCAGAAATGAGACCTTCGCCGGTTGCTTCCAATCTGGCACCTTCTTTTTCCATGTCGATGCCTTCCTCTGCAAGAATGGCTGCTACAGCTTCCTCGTCCATACCCTCGATCTTCTTAAGGAATGCCTCATCCTCTAATAACTGATTTAATGTTTTTTCGCTCATATAGATCTCCTTTTTATTATTTCTTTTGTTAAATTATACACTGTGGTCGGTAGTTTGTCACAGTTTTTTAAAATTTATATAAAAATATTTTTGAAAGGGATTAGTATACAAGATACCAGAAACCGTATTTCTTATAATGAGCGTTGCATAAACCACACAGAGGTCTGTGTAATGCGGCAGCAGTATATGCTCCGGCTTTGGTTGATTTGGTAACTGTTTTCTGGCATCCATCATAATAGATGCGCCATTTTTTTGCACCGCCAGCTACACTTGCCAGCTCGTCTTCACTAAGTTCCTGCTCAATATCTGAATTCCGTTTATTTTCCGGGATGATACCGTGACCTTCTGCTTCCAGTTTTTCTGCTTCTTTTTCCAGATCGATGCTTTCCTCTGCAAGAACTGCAGCGGCAGCCTCTTCGTCCATACCGTCAATCTTCTTCAGGAATGCTTCATCCTCTAATAACTGTTTTAAATTTTTCTGACTCATATTGATTTCCTTTCTGAAAGCCTGTTCTTTTGTGATCTCTTATGTTAATATATACACAGAGATCTGAGGTCTGTTACAGCTTATTTGCAATTTATGTAAAAAATATTTTGGAAAGGATTCGATGAACAGTCAGGTGAAGGAATGGACGAAAAGTTTTTAAAAGAGATAGAGATGATGGCAAAAAGTATTCGTGAGGATCAGGAACTGGAAGAATCGTCAGAACCTTCTTTAAAATCTCTGTATGAGGCAGTCCTGCTTCAGAGAAGAAGAACTGAACAGAAGATTCGGCAGTTGACGCAGGCAGCCAGGGAAAGGGATTCCTTTTGCGCGGATATACAGAAGATCCGGGCAGAGCATCATATGGCGGAAAAGATACAGCGAAGTCTTTTGCCGGGAGATTTTCAGAAGTGTATGGAAGCTTTTCCTGTGGAAATCTATGCAGACATGGATACGGCATGGGAAGTGGGCGGAGATTATTACGATTTCTTTGGGATTGATGACAGGTATTTTTTCTTCTGTATTGCGGATGTCTCTGGAAAAAGTGTATCGGCAGCCATGTTCAGCGTGATCGTGAAGACGATTGTGGGAATCTATATTGCAGAAGGGAAGGATATCGCTCAGGTATGTGAGGAGGTTTCCAGACAGCTTTACCAGAAGCAAAATGGAGGAAGTCATATGTTCGTGACTCTGTGGGCTGGGGTTCTGGATACGGTGACTGGTCAGATTGAATATGTGAATGCAGGGCATGATGCTCCGGTATTGATCCGGAAGAATGGAGAGCTGGAGATGCTGGAGGAGAATTCCGGTTTGCCTCTGGCGGCATATTTTAATAAAAAAAGACCGGAAAAGAGTAAGTACAAAAAACATCAGATTGACTTGCATGAGGGTGATATGCTGTTTCTGTATACAGATGGGCTGACTGATTCGGAAAACAGAGAAGGAGTTCGCTTTGGCAGTGAAAAAGTGATGAATGCTTTGGAACGGTGTGAAGCTGCGCAGAGGTCGGTTCGCGAATATGTTCAATATCTGCAGCGCACCATCGTGACATATGCCAGCCACAATCACAGAGAAGATGATATCACGGTGCTTGGCATCCGTTATCTTGGAGGTATGGAGGGGCAGAAAGATGTGCAGGGAGAATGAATGGCGTGTCCAGGCGGAACTGGATGAGTGGGATGATATAAGAAAAACACTGTGGGATAGAATGCTGGAACTGGGATTTGATCCGGAAGAGATGACTGCATTTCTGGTTGGTGTGGAAGAGATGTTTGTGAATATCGTTTCTTATGCATATGAAGGAACAAAAAATACAGAGAAGGATATCCTTGTTTCAGCAGAAGCTTTGCATGATCATAAAAAAGGTATTCTGATCCGGCTGACAGACAGTGGAGTATCCTTCGATCCATCGAAGGCACAGATGCCGACCCCGGCGCAGAGTGCCGCAGGTCTGAAAATCGGTGGATGGGGAATCTTCCTGGCAAAAGAACGTTCGGATGAATTTCGTTACGAACGCTGGGAAAATAAAAACATATTGGAACTGGTCAAATATTCTGCTTCTTAAAAAGAGGCGGAACCTGCGGACGAGTCCCTGCTGCCACAAGAGACAGTTCTTCTTCGGATAAAGAGAGTTCCTCATCATATTGATGGATCTGCTGCGCCAGTTTGTCATCAAAGATGTCCAGATGACAGGTGTCGGCAGCGATTCTCAGCATGTCTAACATATCGTAATTTTTTTGATTCAACATAGGTATTCATCTCCTTATATCGATTTATACACATGAGAACAAAAAATGTTACAGTCTGACAGGAAAAAAGAACTTTTAAAGAAAATCAAAATTGTAGAAGAAGAGGGTATATTAAAGTGCCTATTTTGAAGGCTTTTCCCCAACCCCTTACCGACCTT
>JAFYTM010000016.1 GCA_017558865.1 Lachnospiraceae bacterium | reverse complement strand
TCCATTTACGATCTGTTCTTCCGCTTCCTGCTCCGTCAGTCCCAGAGTCATCAGCTTGATCAACTGTTCTCCAGCGATCTTACCTATGGCAGCCTCGTGAATCAGACTCGCATCCAGATGATTCGCATCCAGGGACGGAACTGCCGATACATGTGCCTGATCCATCAGGATCGCATCACATTCAGTATGACCATAGCACTCATTGTTGCCGCAGATTCTGGAATTGAACACCTGACGGGAAGAACCTTTTGCCACGGAACGGGATACGACATTTGCCGTAGAACCAACACCGTTCAGATCCACATGGAAATTCGTCTCAGCAAACTGCTGTCCATGAGTCATGATCTTTTCTTTGACAATCAAAGTTGCTCCATCTTTCAGCTCTGCTTTTGTATCACGAATGGTAGAATCCACACCTTTGATCTGGGTAGACTCCATCTCCAGATAACTGTCCTCTTCCATATAGATGACCGCACTTGGATTCAGGATACGGGAACCAGTTCCCTCACCTTCTCCATAATGCTTTTCAATATATTTTACTTTGGCATTTTTTCCGATATGGAATGTATGAATACCATCATGTCCCGTGTCTTCTGCACCTCCGCAGTGTACACCGCAGCCGGCTACGATGGTCACATCCGCATCTTCACCTATATAAAAATCATTGTATGCCATATCCTTGATACCGCTGGTACGCACAATCACTGGAATATGAACACTTTCATTCTTCGTACCTGCTTTGATGATAACATCAATGCCTGGCTTATCCTTTTTGCTGACAATATCAATATTGGCAGTTGCATTGCGTCCTGCCATCTGCCCATCAGAACGTATGTTATATGCACCTTCCGGTATTTTGTGAAGATCCGCCACGGTCTTCAGCATATGCATCTGTAACTGATCCATCTCTTATCTTCCCCTCTTCCTATACTACCTTATCCATCAATGTACTGCATGCTTCTGAAGAAGTCAAAAGCTCTGGAAGAACCTCTTCTTTGGTTCCCTGTGCCTTTACTTCACCATTGGACAGCACAATGATTTTATCTGCGATATTCAGAATACGCTCCTGATGAGAGATAATCATAATAGATCCATTGATCTTCTCACGCATTCCCTCAAATACACGGATGAGGTTATTAAAACTCCAAAGGTCAATACCCGCTTCCGGTTCATCAAAAATAGAAAGCTGTGTACCTCTTGCCATAATCATAGCAATCTCGATTCTCTTCAGCTCGCCGCCTGACAATGACGCATTCACTTCACGATTGATGTAATCTTTTGCACAAAGACCTACCTCTGATAAATATTTACATGCATTTGTCAGCGAAATAGGCTCTCCATGAGCCAGATTGATCAGATCCAGTACCGTCAGCCCCTTAAAGCGCACCGGCTGCTGAAATGCGAAACTGATCCCCTTTTTGGCACGTTCTGTGATAGACAGCGCAGTAATATCTTCCCCATTAAACAAGATCTTTCCGGATGTCGGCTGAATAATGCCTGCGATCATTTTCGCAAGCGTGGATTTACCTCCTCCGTTCGGACCGGTGATCGCTACAAAACTGTCCTCTATCTTCAAATTTACATGTTTCAGGATTTCTTTTTCTCCCTCTTCACCATCAACCTGGTAACATATATCATGCAATTCAAGCATCCCTTCTGCCTCCTGTGTAATCATGTTTTTTATATCCCATAACGAATATCATACCAGTGCAGGATATTTCTGGCAAGTACTAAAAAGCAGCTCCAGATCAGCCACCCACCGGAGCAAGCAGTACTTTTCCAGTTCCTCTGTAAACATTCACCAGACCTTCACCAGAAGCTGCCGAACCGATCAGACTCTTTCCTGAACGTTCTACAGTAAACTCCAGAGAACCGCTCCATGCAACCGCCATATTGCCGTCTACTTTGAGCACATCATTCTCCAAAATGATCTCTATCAGTTCTTCTCTCGGGCTTCTTGATTCCAGACATACGATTCCATTTCCAGTAAGACCAAGGTTAAACATTCCCTCTCCGCCTGCTACTGCTGAAGAAAGATTGGAACGCATAATCGCTTTTTGTTTCAGCGTAGACTCACATGCCAGGAACATTCCATCATCCAGTACGATAGAACCATTCCACTCACTCAGATCTTCCAGAAGAAGATATTTATAAGTAGGCTCCAGAACCAGCGTACCGTCTCCAGTATATTCCGGTTTGATCGCTGTCTCACCGGTTACTTTTCCGCGTACAGCCTTGCCGAACAGATCTCCTACTCCTTTGATTCCTGTAGTAGCATTTACATTTCCAACCATCCACTGCATCGCACCAGCCTGAACCGTTACATTGGACTGACTCAGATCACAGATCACCTGACGCTTGCGTATATTCATCTGGTTACAAAAATATGCCATCTGTGCATCTGCCGGGCTGACACTTAAATCTTTTAAGTACTCTACAACCGTAAACGCTCCTTTATTGTCTAAAATACGAATATCATTATCTGTAAAATTTTTAATCTGATACATATATAGTATCCCCCTGTCTTTTCATGTATAATTATTTTAAAAATGATTTACTCACCCTGGAAAGGAATTCTACTATGAAACAACCAACTGTAAACAATTATGAAAAATGGTGTCAGGAGTGGCAGGAACGTTTCCTGACTCTGGACCAGAACATCCTTCTTCGCAAATTACCCGAACTGACCATAGAAGGTGATTATCTGATTCTATTTTATTTTCATCAAAAATATGGCATCCATCGAACAACCGGACAGATCATATGTATGGAACACCAAAAGCCTTTAAGTACCTATACAAGATTGAATATCTATACACTTCTATGGTACTGCCAAGAATCTGCCTGTTTCCAGCATAACTGGATGCCGTTTAAAAATTTAAAAGATGCCTCTCCGTTTGGTCCGGCCTTTCAGAAAACCATTCTGGATGTATTCTCCAGCACATTCTCCGGACATATGCAGGAATTAACCCATGCCATGGAACAGCTTGGTGCACAGAAGCTTCCGCATTCTGATGCAGGATATCAATTAAATGCCTTTTCCTGTATTCCCATGCGGTTCCTGTTCTGGGACGGAGATGATGAATTTCCTGCACAGTCCAACATTTTATTCGACAAAAGTGCCACAGACTTTATCCATGTCGAAAGTCTTGTAACCATTGCTGACGAAGCACTTACACGAATTGCTGAACTGGCAGGTATTCCAATCAAAGGAAAGACTTTTTCCTAAATCTCACATTATTTACGAACCAGCTCCATGACTGTCTCTTTGAGAAGATTCATATCCACCGGCTTAGCTATATGAGCATTCATTCCCGCATTCAATGCACGTCTGACATCTTCCTCAAACGCATTGGCAGTCATGGCTGCGATCGGAATGTTCTTTGCATCTGCATGGTCACAGGCACGAATCATTTTTGCTGCCGTATAGCCATCCATCACAGGCATCTGCACATCCATCAGGATCAGATCATAATAACCCGGTTCTGATTTTCTGAACATCTCTACTGCCATCTCACCATTTTCTGCCAGTTCACAGGATGCACCCTCAATATCCAGAAGTTCCTGTAAAATCTCTGCATTCAATTCATTATCTTCTGCTGCGAGAAAACGAAGACCCGAAAGAGAGATCTCATTTTCTGATATTTCCTCGGATTCGTGTCCCTTCATTGTACGGATCAGCGAACGGAAATTGCTGATAAAGAATGGTTTCGGTAAAAATCCTGAGATACCAGCTGCCATAGCCTCTTCTTCAATCTCACTCCAGTCATAAGCAAACAGAACCATATCCGGTGCATCAGCACCCAATGCATCTTCGATATGATGTGCAATCTCCACACCTGTAATACCTGGCATTTTATAATCCAGCACTACCAGATCATACGGCTGTCCTACTGCAGCTGCTCCTGTCACAAACTGAACCGCCTGCTGCGCATCTCCAGTATGTGCCACAATTACGCCCGTTGCAGACATTACTTTTTTAATATCCTTACAGATTAATTCATTATTATCAACCACAAGGATTTTGTGAATCTGGTATCCTTCCCAAAACTCCCTGTCTGTATCTACAGCATCTGCTTCCAGCTTCAGGTTCACTGTAAATTCCGTTCCTTTTCCTTTCTCACTCTGAACAGAAATCGTACCTCCCATCAGTTCCACGAGATTCTTCGTGATTGCCATACCAAGACCTGTTCCCTGTATTCCACGAACAGCAGCCGTCTCTTCTCGGGTAAACGCATCAAAGATGACTTCCAGATATTCCGGACTCATACCCATACCATTATCGATCACCTGAAACTTAAGATTCGCACATCTGCCGTCAATCTGTCCTTCCTGAGAAAGGATGAGCTGAATATTTCCGCCCTCCGGTGTATACTTAACGGCATTCGACAAAAGATTCATCAAAATCTGATTGATACGTGTTTTGTCTCCCTGAAGATGATCACAGGTAATTCCTTTGGTTCGGATACGGAACTCCTGATTCTTTGCTTTTGCCTGAGGATTCACAACGATACCGATTCCTTCCAGAAGCTCGCTGAGATTAAATTCTTCGATATGCAGTATCGTCTTTCCACTCTCAATCTTACTCATATCCAGAATATCGTTGATCAGATTCAACAGATGATCACTGGATGAGGATATCTTTCTTGCATATTCCCGTACTTTTGCCGGATTCTCTGCTTCCCGTTTCAGAAGGCTGGAAAAACCGACAATCGCATTCATAGGTGTACGAATATCATGGGACATATTTGCCAGGAAACTGCTCTTTGCCTCATTGGCACTTTTGGTCATCTCGATAGAGATCTCCAGTTGTCTCTGCATCTCCATCTCGGTCGTGCGGTCGGACATGACCAGCATCAATTTATGATCATTGTTCAGGAAAAAATGATAAAAGGTCTTCTGATACCAGCGGTGCTCCTGCTTTCTCTGATGAATATGCTCATTCAGAAACTGAAGGCTTCCTCCCAGAGGAATCGCCATCAACTGTTCCCTGGTCGGCGGCTCAAAATCCGGAGCCGTATCATAAAGCCTTTGGATATCACCCCGGACTTCGTCCAGCGGCAGCCCCAAAAGGTATTCAATATTGGGGCTGACATATTCTACCTTAAAATCCTTTGCCGAAAACATGACAAACATATCTGCCGTACCATTGACCAGTAAGGTAAAAAGCTGCTTCTGTCTCAACAAAGCCTGTATCTTTCTCTCCGATTGAGCCATCTTGTCTCTCAGGATCTGAAATGCAGGAAGTACCTGCACAGGAATATCCCCAGCATCATAGCCTGCCATGTCTTTTATCCACACTTGAAGTTCTGTATTTTCCATGATTGCCTCCCGAAATCATTCTGTTACGCTTTCCATAGACCATGCAGATTACAGTAGGCATAGACTGCTTCTACCTCATCTCCCTCAAGAAGGGCAAAAACTGCTTTCGGCTGTCCACCTGGCTGCAGCTTTACAACCTGACTGCCCTGACGGGTCTGAAGTGCGATCCATTCAATAAAATGCTCTTCCGTCATCGGATGCTCCACTGACCCCACCGTAACGAATACCTTCTGTCCATCCACACAATATACCGGAATATGCTTTTCCTTTGAAGCATCCACCGTTCCGGGAACAAGCTCGATCATTTTCTGTCCACAGCAGACAAACGGCACTCCGCTGTTCCTGAGCATCAACACGATATTCCCACAGTCCTCACAATAATAAAATGTTAACTCCATAACCATACCTCCAAAATTTTCTGTTTATTTCATTCTCACAAATGCAGTCTCCGGCTGTCCGCATACCGGACAGATATATTCCTGAGGCAGCATATCTCCTTCGTATATATAGCCGCATACCGGGCACTGGAATAATGCCGTATTGACCATGCCCGCCTCTTTCTCCTCACGATGGAATACGCTGTCTATATCCTTTGTGATCTGTCCATCCAGCTCACCCTTTTCTACCAGCTCCTTTAAAATCCCCATCGCCCTTGTATGATTCATCCCGGCTTTGTAGGGTCTGTCTTCCGTCAAAGCCTGATAGATATCCAGACAGGCCAAAAGACGCGCCTTTTCATCCAGCGAATCCGCGGTTTTTCCAAATGGATAACCCTTTCCATTGAGCTTCTCATGGTGATAAGATGCCCACTCCGTGATCTTTTCCAGACCTGAAATCCGTGAAAGCAGACTCCATGTCTCATAAGCATGAGTCTGGATATGCTGATATTCTTCCTTGTCCAGTCTGCCCGGTTTTTCCAATACATCCAGGCTCACCATCAGCTTTCCAATATCATGCAGTGCTCCTGCAAAATAAAGCTGTTCTTCCATATCCTTTCCCCAATGATAATAATGAGCCATTGCTTCTGCTTTCTCGGCCAGACCAACCGAATGGTCTTTGGTAAACGGAGATTTATAATCTATAATACGGGCAAACAGACCTGCCAGCAAACGGCTGTCGACATCACAGAATTTGTCCGGGATATCGGGAACCCACGTTTCCATCTGTTCATCCGATAATGCAGACACCATCTCCTCTGATAAAATCCCCAGAAACACTCCACATATTCGCTCACCAAACAGTTTACCCTTCATCTCCTCTATGTATTCTTCGATTCTGGACAGATCTGCCGTACTGATATTCCCCAGCGGAATCACACGATCCGTCTGATCTGCAATATGGATCAGCTGTGCGCCCATCGGAGTCTCCGCCTCTGTTTTCCCAAAAGGCCCAAGTCCATCCGGACGCTCATGGTGATATAAAGCATATCCAGATGACTCCGTAATACCCGGAATCATGGAAAGATTCTTCTCCCCTGCTGTACAGTGATTCCTGCCCGTGATCCCGGTTCTTAACACTCCATTTTCATAATCATCCCGATATTCATTCAAAGCACTGTCATGAAGCAGCGCGCTGATCACCAGCTCAGACAGATCACCATCCGACCATCCCAGCTCCTTTGCCATACGCAGACATAACCATGCGACTCTTTTTGCATGATAACTGGCTGTCCCAAGTATCTCCTTTTCCACACAGTCCAGAGCTTCTGACAACACCGTCAAC
>JAFYTM010000177.1 GCA_017558865.1 Lachnospiraceae bacterium | reverse complement strand
GCTCCTGCCGGATTCGTCGGCAGCTCTGTCACATAGATCAACGTACCTAATACAACAGAGAAACCAGCTGCTGCAATCAAGCCCGTAGATGCCGGGCGAAGTCCATAAAAGATCGACTGAACGAGTTTACTTTCTTTAAAACGCTCCAACACCTTGGATATCATAATAATAATGATGATGGATGGGGTGATCAATCCAACCGTTGCCACAACACCTCCCAACAGACCCGCTGAGTGGTACCCCGCATAGGTTGCTGCATTCACGCCGATTGGCCCTGGTGTAGATTCCGAGATCGCGATCAGATCCATCAGATCCTGTGAACTGAACCATCCTGTCTTCTGACTGATCTCCTGCAGGAATGGCAAGGTCGCAAGTCCTCCGCCAACCGCAAACAGTCCTGTCTTAAAAAATTCCCAATACAACTGCAGTAATATCATTTGTCTGCCTCCTTTGTCCCTTTACCTCCATGAAGGATCACTCCTGCCACACCGGCAATCACTACATATACAACCGGAGAAATGGAAAACAGATCCGGATAAAAGCTCTTTGCTACTGCCAGTCCCGAAGATACCAGAAATACAATCAGAAAAATAACCGTAGTCGGCTGATCAGTCACTGATTTTTTCCAAAGCTTCTGAACAGCATTCAGAATCAGTACACATACACACACACGAATTCCTTCAAACGCATACTGTACAATCTTTAAATCCGCAAAATTCATCAAACACGCAGCAATAATTGTAATAATCACCAATGAAGGAAATGCCACTCCCAGTGTTGCAAATATGCCGCCTGCCACGCCAGCCTGACGATATCCTACAAATGTAGCCGTATTTACTGCAATAATCCCCGGTGTACACTGACCAAGCGCAAAATAATCAGCCAGCTCCTCCTCTGTTGCCCAGTGGCGTTTTTCCACCACTTCTCTTTGCAGCATCGGAAGCATCGCATATCCACCGCCAAATGTCAGTCCACCGATACGGGCAAAGGTTAAAAACATATCCCATAGTTCTCTCATATTCTTCTGTCCTTTCTACTGAGTCTCCAGCTCAATTTCTATATAATCTCCCAGTGCATGCGGCACTTCCATACACAGCCACACCTTTCCGTCTGCAAGATAGGAATATCCATATGGCGCAGTTCCTGATTCCGTATAATCATACCCTTCCAGCGATTTTGCCAAGGTATCCGGATTCTCATAGATTGTCTGCAATCGCTCTGCAAAATACGGTGCAAGAGATTCCTCTACATAATATCCGATTCCCGCAAACAGATTCTCCGCTGCTTTCTTCACATCCACATGATCCGCCAGACGAATGCTTTCTCCCGTATGCAGGTCAATATTGTATGTATATTTAAATGTATACGGATGTGCCGCTCCTTCTTCATGGACATAACCGTCCATAAGGATCGACAGCATATCTTCATTCATTGTTTTAACGGTATAGTTTACCTCGTAAGTCCCATTGCCGCCCCATTCATCCATGGCACGTTCCTCTGTCCCCAGAAATATACGATTCCATTTGCCCTGAATCTCATC
This sequence comes from Lachnospiraceae bacterium, assembly GCA_017558865.1. Taxonomy (GTDB): domain Bacteria; phylum Bacillota; class Clostridia; order Lachnospirales; family Lachnospiraceae; genus Hominiventricola. The sequence goes on along the minus strand of JAFYTM010000177.1, from coordinate 1,701 downwards.
ATCTCCAAGATCTTTGATCTGTGGACAGGATATTCTCATGGTTTCCTCCTCCAGAAGCATCTCCGTCACCCGATAAGAAGCTTCCACATAAGGATACATTTCCAGGTATTCTTCATAGATCGTATGACCTGTCTCCAACACTTTTCCATCTGCTGTTACAATCATCAGGTCACACTGATAACAATCCAGAAAGGTATTGACCAGACTCCCCATCACAATATACTCTCCGGAAGTTCCAAGATGGTTCAGATAATCTTCAAATGCCTGATTCATATCCAAAAGAGCAACTTTATCGCCTCCGTAAGTGCCAAAGGAAAGACTGTTCATTCCAACCGTTTCGTCCATTCCCAGAAGTGCTGTCAGATGTTCCAGAAGTACTTGTTCATCCACTTCCTGTACATAAATAATCTTCTGTATGATCTGATCCGCGTAATCATCTCCGCAATATAGATGCAGGGCAGATCCTTCTTTTGTCTCTTCCATCATAGGCACCATCTCTTTTGCAGGTTCTACTGCATCTTTTGTTTCATTCAGAAGCTTTGATCCTGTCTCTTCTTTTCCGCATCCCACCATACAGATACAGAGCAGCACGCATACTACATATCCTGTCCATGTTTTCATATTCTCACATCCTTACCTACAGTATATGATACCGCTATTTGATTATATCATGAAAATATTGAATAATGACATCTTTCTTTCTGTAAAAAACTCTCCATGACCGGTTCCTGATCTGCTGCCATCCAGATGCATTTTCTTCCAAGAAAAGGTTTCAATGCCTTTCTGCATTCTTCTTCATCCTGCATCTGTACTGTTCCCGCTGTCACGATCAGGATCAATTTCGATCTTGCCTGAAACAGTCTCAGATATCTAAACAGATCATCCGCATACAAATCTCCCTTACACGATTCTTCATGTTCCATAAAGTTCCCCATCATCAGGACAGGTAACGCTATCACTCTACAGTTCGGTTTTTCTCCCGGTCGCCATTCCACCAGATTCAGCCGCACATTACGAAACACTTCACTGTGCTGTTTTAATGTCTTTGCAATCTCCGCCGCTGTCTCCTTGACCGCTTCTTTTGAAAGACGCCCATCCAGTACCAACGCCATCTCCAGAATCCCGCCTGTATAATTTCCAGGAACATGCAGCACCCGCTCTACCTGCTGCTTAAACCGCTGCCTCTCCACAAGTGAAAATTTCATATCTCACGCCTCACTTATCCTTTTCAAGAAGACTATGACCGTTCCCGACGAAACGGCTTCTCAAACCATCGCTTCACCACGATCTGAATCTCATCTGTAGATGGGTCTACCGGCTCTGTCAGCATCGTATCCATGCCTGCGCGATTGGCTCCCCATACATCTGTAAAGATCTGATCTCCAATAAACAGAGTATTTGCAGATCTTGTTCCCATACGTCTCATCGCTTCCTGATAGCCTCCTCGTTTCGGCTTTCCTGCTTTGTATACATAGTTTGTTCCAACCTGCTCTGCAAACGGCTTGACTCTGGCTTCTCCATTATTGGATACCAGCATTGTACGCATACCAAGTCCATGAATCCTCTGGAATAACGCCAGCGCAGCTTCATCTGCAGGAGCCCCATGCGGCACCAGTGTATTATCCACATCAAAGATGACTCCTGCATACTTTTTGGAAAGTTCCTCCCAATCCAATTCATAGACCGATCTTATCATTTTAT
>JAFYTM010000176.1 GCA_017558865.1 Lachnospiraceae bacterium | reverse complement strand
TGATAAACTGTCAAATGCCATCTATAATTCCTCCAGGATTTCCATGGAAATCTTTTCAATCTCATTCATCGCCGCATTCTCCAGATCCTGCTTTGCAATCTCCTGAATCTGCCCTACCCTCTCACGAAGGCTGACAAACTTCTCCACCAGATGCAGTTTCTCTTCATACCCGCCAAGCAGCTTGTTGCACCTCTTGATCATATCATGCACACCCTGCCGGCTGATGCCCAGACTCTCTGCCACTTCGCTTAATGAATAATCATTCAGAACCACATCCTCATAGACCTGCTTCTGATGTTCTGTCAAAAGTTCTCCATAAAAATCATATAAAAGAGCCTGTTCAAGAATCTTTTCCATTTCCATCACCTTGTGTATCTTACAACAAGAAAAGGATAGTGTCAAGTATTTTTTCTTGACAAAATATTATAATTTTCCAATCTCCATAATCGTCTCTGTCACCAGCTTCTGGAACAGAGACGCTGCTTTATCGGCTGCCTCCTGTACTTCTTTATGACTTAAAGGCTGCTCCGTCATACCGCATGCCAGATTGGAGATGCAGGAAATTCCACAGACTCTCATACCCATATGGTTCGCAACAATCGTTTCACACGTCGTACTCATGCCAACGGCATCCGCTCCCAGAGTTCTGCTCATACGGATCTCTGCGGGGGATTCATAGGCAGGACCTGTAAACTGCAGATACACGCCTTTCTGAATCGGTATCTCCAATCGTGCCGCTGTCTGTTCAATCACATTTTGCAGCTGTACATCGTAAATATGGCTCATATCCGGGAAGCGGACACCCAGTTCATCCAGATTGGCTCCGATCAGCGGAGACGGAACAAAAGAGCTGATCTGATCCGTAATCATCATCAGATCACCCGCATGAAAATCATAATTGACACCGCCTGCTGCATTGGTCACAAACAACACCTCTGCCCCCATCAGCTTCATCAGACGGATCGGAAGCACGACATCCTGCATCGCATAGCCTTCATAATAGTGGACACGCCCCTGCATGATCACAACCGGCACCTCTCCTACATATCCAAAGACAAACCTTCCCTTATGCCCTGCAATCGTGGATACCGGAAAACCTTCGATATCCCGATAACTTAACGTAGATACAACCCGGATATGATCCGCATAATCTCCCAGTCCAGACCCCAGAACCAGTGCCACCTTCGGCTGAAAATCCACTTTTGCTTTTGCGTTCTCATAGCATTTCAATAATTTTTCATATATCTGATTTCCCATCTCGCAACCTCCTTTTTCTGAATTATATTGGCCACAGTTTTAACAATTCATGTTTCATTGCATCATCCACAAAAGATACCTCTGCCGCATTTCTCTGGAATCCAATCAATTCCTCCATCGTAATTCCGTAATGCTGCTGTACAAATTCCATCTCTTTGGCAATGCTTGTATTACTTACCATCCGGTTGTCGGTATTCAATGTCACGCAAAGCCCTGCATCCATAAATTCTCTGATCGGGTACTCTTTCCAATCAGACACTGCCTTCGTCTGCAGATTACTGATCGGACACATCTCGATTCCAATCTTTCGCTCTGCACAGAGACGCATTGCTTCCTGATGTCCGCGAAGCGCAATTCCATGTCCAATCCTGGCAGCTCCACATTCCACCGCTTCTGTCACATTCTCCACTCGTCCACATTCTCCTGCATGAATGGTAAAAGGAAAATCCAGTTTTTTCGCTTCACCAAACAGTTTTCGGAAATTTTCCATAGGAAATGCCGCTTCATTTCCTGCCAGATCTGCCGCGCAGACTCCGTCCCCAAGAAATTCCCGACATACCTTCATCATCTCAAAACTTTCCTCATCCGTATGATGACGCATAGCACAGACAATTACATTATAAAATACTCCACACCGTTTTTTTGCCTCTTCCAGTCCTTCCAGAACCGCTTCTACCACCTGTCTGCAGTTCAAATGCTCATTGACTGAAAGCAACGGTGCAAAACGCACTTCCACATACCGCACGTTCTCTTTTGCCACATCCAACAAAAATTCTCGACTGGCAGTCCGAAGTCCTTTAGATGTCTGCAGGCACTGAAGAGGCACATCGAACTTCTCCAGATATTCTGCCAGATTCCGGCAGTCATCCTTCACCTGCAGCTCCTGTATATCCACTTCCCTGTCCAACAGTCTCTGTACACTCTGCAGGGTCAGAGAACCATCCAAATGACAGTGCAGATCAATCTTCGGCATCTGTTGCAAACTCATCTCTGACATCAAGAATCCCCCTTTTGAAAAAAGCCCGTAATCTCAACGGATTCGGGCTTATCTTCATGTTCACTATTCTGTTTTGATTAAACTCTGGACAGATACTCACCAGTTCTGGTATCGATCTTAATTACGTTACCCTGCTCTACGAACAACGGTACATATACAACTGCTCCAGTCTCAACAGTGGCCGGTTTGGTTGCACCAGTAGCGGTATCACCCTTGAAGCCTGGCTCGGTATCGGTGATCTCAAGCTCTACGAACAGCGGAGCCTCTACTGCAAATACATTGCCGTTATGAGAGCATACTTTAACCATCTCGTTCTCTTTTACAAACTTCAGAGAATCGCCAACATCATCACTGTTCAGTGCGATCTGATCATAAGTCTCCACGTTCATGAAGTGGAACAGATCTCCATCGCTGTACAGATACTGCATATCTACACGGTCAATACGTGCTGCCGGGAACTTCTCAGTTGGACGGAAGGTTTTCTCTACTACACCACCATTGATGATGTTTTTCAGCTTTGTTCTTACGAAAGCTGCACCCTTACCTGGTTTTACATGCTGGAACTCTAAAATCTGATATACGTTACCTTCAATCTCAAGGGTAACTCCATTTCTAAAATCTCCTGCTGAAATCATTGTGATTTTCCTCCTTATGTTACATGATGGGAAAGACATACTCCCCATATCTTACATTATTTTATAACAGAACATTCATTATTTCAATACTTTTCTTTTAAAAACCTTCTTGTCTCCTGATCAAGAATTTGCATTACCTGATGAATACTTCTGCCATCGGTCCGGACATCTACATGTGCAGCCTGACGATACAGAGATTCTCTTGCTTTCATCAGCTGCTCCACGCGCGCTTCCAGATCATCCCCATTCAGCATCGGACGGCTGCCGTCATTCCTGACACGCTCCAAAATCGTCTGTTTTGATGCTGACAGATAGATCACACACCCAAGCTCCCGCAGAAGTGCCCGATTCTCTTCCCGAACCGGCATACCGCCTCCCACTGATATAACCGAATCCGTCGTATCTTCCTGCATTCTGCGCAGAAGATCTGTCTCCAGATCCCGGAAATATGGCTCACCATACTCTGCAAATATATCAGGAATCGTTCTGCCCTGTTCCAAAACAATTCTCTCATCGGTATCCACGAAGGACATATTCTTTCCTTTTGCCAAAAGCTTCCCGATCGTAGTCTTTCCGGCACCCATAAAACCGATCAGTATCAAATTCTTCATCCTGTCTCCACCTAAAGTCTATTCCAATATCTTTTTCAATTCATCCATGAAGGTATTCACATCTTTAAATTCCCGATATACTGATGCAAACCGCACATAGGCAACCGAATCCAGATTTTTAAGTTTGCCCATTACCAGTTCTCCGATTTCACTGGCTGAAATCTCCCGTTCTTCCTTATTGAATATGATCACTTCAATCTCATCCACCATTGCACTGATCTGATCAGCGGAAATCGGACGTTTATGACAGGCACGGATCACTCCGCCCTCAATCTTGGAACGATCATACGTCTCCCTGTTATTATCTTTCTTTATAACAATAACCGGAATCGTCTCAACCTTCTCATAAGTAGTAAATCTTTTTCCACAACTGTCACATTCTCTTCTGCGGCGAATGGAATCACCGTCGTCTGCCGGTCTGGAATCTATCACTCTCGTATTATCTTTTCCGCAATAAGGACACTTCATCAGGAATACCTCCTTTTTCTGTTTTTCAGTATATAACAAAAAAGTCTTTTCTGTCAACGAAACCCAGTAACTCCAGACTTTTTTCTGCATAATTTATAACAAAAAGGTATCCTATGAAACACTCCATGCGTTTCTGTGAATTAAGAGAAAAAGATGTAGTCAATCGCTGTGACTGCAAACGTCTCGGAAAAGTATGCGATTTGATTTTCGATGAATGCAGTGGATGTATCTGCGCCATCGTTGTCCCCGGACCATTCAGAATCTGTGGATTCCTTGGTTCCGATCAGGAATTTGTCATTCCCTGGAACAAAATATGCAAGATAGGACCTGACATTATTCTTGTAGAAATCTGTGAAGAAGAATGCCTCGTTCCTCGCAAACGCGGTGCATCTCTTTTTTCGTAAATTGAAGAATTTTCCATCCCTATTTCCTCACTGCATTGCATAACTCATTTTTTTTAGGAAATCCTGTATGTAAATGATGCTGCAGGAGGGAATCGTATGGTAATCAATAAGGTTGAAATCTGCGGAGTCAATACATCCAAACTACCGCTTCTTACAAATGAAGAAAAAAAAATGCTTTTTGAACGAATTCAGAAAGGAGATAAAGAAGCACGGGAACTTTACATCAAAGGGAATCTGCGGCTGGTACTCAGCGTAATTAAACGTTTTTCATCCAGCAATGAAAATGCGGATGACCTGTTTCAGATCGGCTGCATCGGACTGATGAAAGCCATTGACAATTTCGACTGCACACTGGATGTAAAATTCAGTACGTATGCTGTCCCTATGATCATCGGCGAGATCCGGCGCTACCTTCGGGACAACAACAGCATACGTGTCAGCCGTTCTCTACGGGATACCGCTTACAAGGCAATCTACGCAAAAGAAAATCTCCTGAAGGAGACTTCCAAAGAGCCTACCGTCCAGGAGATTGCCGATGCCATCGGAATTCCGAAAGAAGAAATCGTCTATGCACTGGATGCCATCCAGAGTCCCGTCAGCCTGTATGATCCCGTTTATACAGAAGGAGGAGACACGCTCTATGTCATGGATCAGATCAGCGACCGCAAAAGCAAAGAAGAAAACTGGATCGAAAATATCTCTCTTTCCGAAGCCATGAAACGATTAAGCCCCAGGGAAAATCATATCATCAACCTTCGTTTTTTCGAAGGCAAGACGCAGATGGAGGTTGCAGAAGAAATCCACATCTCCCAGGCGCAGGTCAGCCGTCTGGAAAAAAATGCACTGAAAACCATGCGCAGCTACCTCAAATAGCTTTTATTCATATTTTACAATCTCTTTTTTCAATCGTCCGATAATCTTTTTTTCCAGCCTGGAAATATAAGACTGGGAGATGCCAAGCAGATCTGCTACTTCTTTCTGAGTCATCTCCCTTCCCATCGGATGATTCAGACCAAAACGCATCTCAATAATCAGTTTTTCCCGCTTGGACAATTTAGAAAGCGCCTTTCTTAAAAGCTTCTGTTCTACTTCATTTTCCAGATCCCGGTAAATAATGTCTTCATCTGTTCCCAGAATATCCGACAGCAGCAATTCATTTCCATCCCAATCCACATTCAGAGGTTCATCAATGGACACCTCCATACGGAGCTTACTGTTCCGTCGCAGATACATCAGAATCTCATTTTCGATGCAGCGCGATGCATACGTTGCCAATTTGATATTTTTATTCCGATTAAAGGTGTTGATGGCTTTGATCAGTCCAATCGTTCCAATCGAGATCAAATCTTCCACACCAACACCTGTATTATCAAACTTCTTCGCTATGTATACGACCAGTCTCAGATTATGCTCAATCAAAGTCGTCTTTGCCTGCTGTTCCTCTTCGGTCTCCAGTCCCAGAATCGCACGGCTTTCTTCCTCCGCATTCAATGGCGGCGGAAGAATCTCTGCACCTCCAATATAATGAATTTCACCTTTCTTGGAAAAAATCATACTTTTGAACTTGGGTGCTACTTTTAACTGAATCTGATGCGGTATCGTAACCTTGATAATCATAATGCCTCCTCTTACGAGGGCAGCAAATCACAATGAAGGATCAGTTGGCAGACGCTGCTCTTTTCCGGCATACGGGCAATCATCGGATGATCTATCCGCAGGTTTTCGTCAGGCATTCGCAGCTCCATGGCATCCAGAACATACACATCCAGAATACCTGTCTGAGATATGGTGTGATACGGAATATATCTGGGAATATGTTCTCCCTCTGCATGCTCCAACAACTGATCCAGGATCATACTGTCCAGCACATGAACCGGCGCACCTGTAATCGGATCACACAGACTGTTCCCCGTATCCCAAAGTGCTTCCACTGTCACCTGATATGCATTCAGATACAGCACCGCAGAACACATCTGTTCTCTCCTTTTTTTCCGTTGCTTCCATATAGATTCCACAATCATCAGAAACAAAAAAGATATACTGCTGAAACATACGAACCACACACCACCCAGCCTGTGAAACTGCCCCAGATACCGCAGAACCCCGTTCATTGCAAAACATTCTGCATACAAAAGCATCGTTCTTGTAAGCATGTGATGTCTTTCCGAAAATGCGATGCACACCATTCCCATTGCAAGAAGCAGATTGCCCAGAAAACAAAAAATTCCGGTCGTCCAGGCAGAAATAATGGTCAAAAAACAGGAACCCAGACTTCCTGCCGCCGCTGCTGCCGCAATCCGACCCTTTCTGACCGTCGCATGGTCTGTCCATGCAGTCAGGAGCAATAACATGGTATTCATCCAGAAATTTTCCAAAAACAGTATATCTACATAAACTTCATAGTACACTTGCTGCCCTCTTTCTTAATCACCATCATTATAGGGAGAAGGCGTTAAAATCCTTGTCGAAGACAGGGATAATGCAAGCATTTTTTGTCGACAAAATTCGACATACCGTTACTTTACATTGACGCAGAAGGCAACGTAAGATAAAATCAATACAATACACGATAAAGAGGATAGGGTATCCCCTTGTCTTAAACAGAAAAGAGAATGATTATGATCCGCTTTGCCATTTGCGATGATGAAAAAATATATCTGAAAAACACCTGCACCATGCTGGAACAGTACGCTGCTCACCATCATGTAGAAATCTGTCCAGAAAGCTTTACAACTTCTTCTGCACTGCTGGACAGCATCGAATCAGGTCAACGCCACGACATCTATCTGCTGGATATCTACATGCCCGGCATATCCGGCATGAGCATAGCCACCGAGCTTCGATCTCTGAATGTCCGCAGTCCCATCATTTTCCTGACATCCTCCACCGATCATGCGGTGGAAGCCTTTGGTGTGGATGCTACACATTATCTGCTTAAACCCTACACACAGCAGAATTTCTTTGCCGCTGTCGATAAAGCAATCCAGAATATTTCCACTCATTCTGAGAACAGTATCGTACTGAAGACCGGCAGTGACTACCAGAACATTTCCTTATCCGATCTGCTCTACTGTGAATCCTCTGATAACCATCAGAGACTCCGTATGACAGACGGAACAGAACTGCTTGTACGCATGACCGCGACAGAGCTGTTCGACCTGTTAAAAGATTCTGGCTGTTTTTATCGCTGCGGAAGAGCACACATTATCAACCTGAACCACCTTAGAAAAGTCACTTCCAACTCTGCTCTTCTGAAAAACGGCACAGAGATTGTGCTTCCTCAAAGTGCAATTGCCGGACTCCGCAATGCATTTTTCAACTATTTTAAATGATCTCTCGGAATCCTGAGTGATTATAGCCAGCAACGCTGGTAATGGACTTTGAAAAGTAAATATTATCGAAATTAAAGAAAAATGGGTACGAGAAAAAGACATAACTGTTGCTATGCCTGAAAATAGTGTATAATG
>JAFYTM010000175.1 GCA_017558865.1 Lachnospiraceae bacterium | reverse complement strand
TGCCTAAATGGAAAGGGCCTAAGCTGAAAGGGATTCCGTTTCGTGGTTTTCCATTTCATCCGATTGCATTTCTGAAAAGTAAGACAGCGAATCTCAAAGGAAAGAAAACTGTATCGGACGAAATCGATGAAAAGACAGAAGGAAAAAAACGTAAATTCCGGATTCCGAAAGAGATTGTATACATATTGGGGGCTTTGCTGCTTGTCACGCTTATGATGAATCAGGGAAATACTCCCGAGCCGATTCCTTTTGATATGGAAAGCGGAGAGGGCGGTATGCTGGATACGCTGCCGGAAGTTGGAGACACTGTGAAGACTCCTGCGTTTGCACTTTTATATGCAGCAGCTTTGATCCTGCTTTTGGAATTGTGGGACAGACTGGTAATCTCTGGTCCATTAGGCGGAAAGGTACCTGCATGGGTACAGAAAGCGGGAAGTATCGTGCTGATGATCGCTTCATCGGCAGTATGTACCTGGCAGATGTTCCGAACTGGTATTCTGGAAAAAACAACTGATGCTATTATCCTGGCTCTATACGATAAGCTGTATTCCATCCCGTTCCTGACAACGCTGGATCGTGTAAAGGCAATTTCTTATCTGGTCTGTATGTTTGTGGTGCTGATTTGTATGGTTCTTCTGGTAAGAGGTGTGCTGCGTATGGCGTTTGCTAAAATTCGTCCGTCGGAACAGCCGGAAGAAACTGCAAAGGAAGAAAAAACGGTGGAAGAGTGGCCGGAAGAAGACAGTAATGATCTGGCATGGAAGAATGTGGAAACAGAAAACAAAGGACTGAGTTTTCGTGTTCCGCCAGGAGCAAGACTGATGCATGAGAATGTATTTTCGTCTTCTCTGGGGAAAGAATCCGATAAGGCAGAGTATACATTTTCCGAATCCATGTATGCAGGAGTTCCGAAAGGAAGTATTACCGTTGCTTTGTATGGGGAGCCTGTGCTTGGTATGGACAGTAAATTCATGAAGTACAGTCAACTTGTAGACAGTCTGCGTGTCAGCGTGAAGAGTCATGAGAATTATAAGTGGACACAGAAAAAGATGGTGGAAAATAATATTTCCTGGGATGTATGGTACGGAGTTCACAGAGAACAGGGCAATATCAGTGAAAATTCCGACTATATGTTTGCCTGCTGTGATTTTGGTGACAGAACCTTTGGTTATATTGGCGCAAGCGGTACGCATTCCGGAGATCTAGGAGATCAGGAGGTATATGCGTTTTTGACGACGCTTTTGAGTGGTGTGCGTAAAAAATAAAGTGATGGAGGTCTGCCATGGCTCAGACGATGAATGAATTACTGAAAGAAGCGAGAGAATATGAGGATTCCCTGCTTGGTATTGAGACAGAAGATACCAGTGGGGAGGATCTGGATTCGATCCCTTATTCTGCGGATGATATCCGGATTACTCCAATGATGTATTCGGTCTATCAGATCTTCAATTATATAGAACAGGGACTGCTGATTCTTCGACCGGAATATCAACGGAATAAGGTATGGGATATTCAGCGAAAGTCCCTGCTGATTGAATCCCTGATGCTTCGTATTCCGATTCCGGCATTTTATTTTCAGGAAGATTATGATGGTAATAAAATGGTCATTGACGGTCTGCAGCGTCTCTCTACGATTCATGCTTTTATGAAGGATGAGTTCAGACTGGAGCGTGTGCAGTACCGAAAGGAATTTGAAGGCTGCGTTTATTCTGAACTGCCAAAAAAATATAAGATGCGGATTCAGGAGACGCAGTTGTCCGTCAATGTCCTGGACAGCAAATGTAATGAACTTGTGAAGTTCGATGTGTTCCGCCGGGTAAATACAGGAGGAGTTCCGCTGAATGCACAGGAAATCAGAAATATTATGGCAACAAAAGAAGTCCGCGCATTATTGGTTGAGATGAGTGAATGCAGCGAATTTCAAAAAGCGATCAGAGGCAGAGTGAAGGATATCCGGATGGATGCGCAGGAACTCTGTCTTCGTTATATTTTGTTTTGCTATAAGTATGACTGGAAGACCAGGGAACTGAAAGAACTGCAGTCTATGGCACCTATGATGGATATGATTCTGGTTTTTCTGAATAAGATGAATACGAAAGATCTTGCGACATTTTTTTATATGTTTAAAGAAAGCATGAAAAAATGTTACGCGTTGTTGGGGGAAGAGGCATTTTCCAAAGAATCCAGCAGACATATTATCAATAAACCATTGTTTATCAGTTGGAGTGTTGTACTGACCTATCATAAAGTGGATTTGAATGTGCTGGAAAAAAAGAGAAAAGAAGCAGTAAGACTGCAGCATAAATACTTTGCAGAAGGTGAATATTATAATGCAATTACTTCTTCTACAACAACCAGAAAAAATCTTCGTCTGCAGTTTGAAGCAGTGGAACGTATCCTGGAGGAACTTGGATTATGATTGAAAAAATAAAACTGCTGAATTTTAAATGCTTTCAACAGGCAGAGATTACGATGAACCGTATGACGGTTCTTACGGGAGCAAATGCTTCTGGAAAATCTACCGTTATTCAGTCGTTGATTCTGTCTGATTATACCAACCGCCTTGGAAAGCATAGAGGAGGAAGCTGGGAAGAGGTTTCGATTGATATCAATTCCGTCTTCGGTTTCCCTGTTGGTGCACCGAATGCATTAGTGTCGCAAAATCCGGTGGATGATGAAGAGGAGTCTGATTTTGTGATTACTCTTTGTATGGATGGAGAAGAAATTCGTCAGAGTTATGAAGTTGACAAAACTTCACCGCTTGCCCTGAAGGTGAAAGCAGATGGACAGATGACAGAATGCAGGCTGCAGTACCTGAATGCAGAACGGGTCGGTCCAAGAGTCTCCAATCAGGCGGGAAAAGGGGACGGCATTACCTTTGATGGTGAGAATGCAGCTTATTTGATCGAAGCGGCAGACAGGACAGACCGTTCGGTATCGGAGCTTTTAAGAGCAGACCGTCAGGCTTCCAATAAATTTTCCTGTTTTGTAGAATGCTGGATGAGTGCGATTCTGGGGGATCTGCGTCTGGATATTCATACGGATTATAATAAGGCGATTACAGAGCTGAGAGTAAAAAATGGACTGGTAGATGACAGCGTGGTTCCGACACTGACCGGCTTTGGCATCAGTTATGTACTGCCGATCATCGTTGCAGGACTTTGGGCATCGACCGAGATGAACCCGGTATTGATTCTGGAGAATCCAGAGGCGCATCTTCATCCCTATGCGCAGAGTAATATGGGGAAATTTCTGGCGCTTTTGGCGGCGTGCGGTGTGCAGGTGATCGTAGAGACACACAGTGAGCATATCATCGATGGTATTCGGTATCAGATGGCATATGTGGAAAAAGCAGATCAGTGTATTGTACATTTTATGGAACATGAAGGAAATTCTATCCGGATCAAAGAGATTCAGGTTTCACCAAAAGGAGAACTGAGTTCCTGGCCAAAAGGTTTTTTTGACCAGAAACAGAATGATTTACGTGACATTTTTATGCTGAGGAAAAAGGATGTTAAGAGTTAACAATTTGTTCCACGAAGAAAGTCTGGACTATCAGAACTCGGGGAAATATCTGAATGAACGCGAGGAAGAGATCGAATCTCTGCAGGATATTCTGCGATGCTGCATGATCAATGATGAAAAGCTGGAATGTAATATTGAAAATCTTTATGCGCAGGAGGTGGAACCTGAGGTTCTTCTTGTGGACTGGTTGTTTTCAGGAGCTGGGACAGGTGAATATGAGCTTCGTAGACTATTGATGGAGCTCTTACAGACATTTACGGATTATGAAGAAGAAAAAGATTACAGAATCGATATTTCTCTGGGAGAACAAATCGACTGTATCTGGAATGAACCCGGTTATTGGGCGTGTAGAAGAAAGATTCTTGAGGGAATTCATAAGCCACAGGAGTTTTATGAGTTTATGAAGAGCTGTTTTATTAACAGTGAATTTTCAGATCGTGTTCGATCTGCTTTACGGGAGATCAAGGATTTCCCGCTGCATACTGCAGAGATTGTCCATAATCTGTCATTGCTGAACGATGAGGCATTGGATATCTATCAGAAGCATCAGGGAAATGAAGCAGAAGCTATGCGCGAGCTTGCTGCTAAAGCTCTGGAGTGTTCCGGTGATCCGAAGCATAAACATTTGTTGAAATTTCCTTTTACATATATCATAGAAGAAAATGGTGAACCGCGCTCCTGCGTGGCGGAGATCACCTGTGAACCCCATATGAAATTGATTCGCAGGGATTCTGATTTGCGGATATATTTTTACTGGCGGGATTCCCGCATAGGAGAAGGAGAGAAAGTGCTGATCGGTAAGATTGGCGGACACCCTTATTGATTCAACAATGATTGACAAACCACGACCGGTATATTAAACTAATGAGTTATGGAAAAGATATGACGGAGGAGTCAAAACAAATGAAACACAATTTCCGCAAAATAGAGGGAAAATGGCAGCAGAAATGGGAAGAGGCTGGAATCTTCCATGCTGTCGACGGCAGTGATAAGCCGAAATTTTATGGTCTGGTAGAGTTCCCGTATCCAAGTGGTGCAGGTATGCATGTGGGACATATCAAGGCATATTCCAGTCTGGAGGTTATCTCCAGAAAGAGAAGAATGGAAGGATATAACGTACTGTTCCCAATCGGTTTCGATGCGTTCGGTCTGCCGACAGAGAATTATGCGATTAAGACTGGTACTCATCCGCGTAAGATCACGGATAATAACATTGCAAAATTTACTGATCAGTTAAAGAAAGTTGGTTTTTCTTTTGACTGGGATCGCGTTGTTGATACGACTGACGAGGATTATTACAAATGGACTCAGTGGATCTTTCTGAAAATGTTCGAGCATGGACTGGTATTCAGAAGCAAAGCACTGGTAAACTACTGTCCATCCTGTAAGGTTGTACTTTCCAATGAGGACAGCCAGGGTGGTAAATGTGATATCTGCCACAGCGATGTTATTCAAAAATCCAAAGATGTATGGTATCTGAAGATTACCGAGTATGCAGACAAGCTTCTGGCAGGTCTGGATGATGTGGATTATCCGGTGAATGTAAAGCAGCAGCAGGTGAACTGGATCGGTAAATCCACCGGTGCATTCGTGAACTTTACACTGGATGGTATCGATGAGAAGTTGGAGATTTATACAACAAGACCGGATACCCTGTTTGGTGTTACATTCATGGTAATTGCTCCGGAGCATCCGCTGATCGACAAATATGCCGACCGTATTGCCAATATGGATGCAGTGAAAAATTATCGTACAGAGTGTGCAAAGAAGACCGAGTTTGAGCGTACTCAGCTTGTAAAAGATAAGACTGGTGTAAAACTGGAAGGTATTGAAGCTGTGAATCCGGTGAACGGTAAGAAGATCCCGGTATTCATCGCTGACTATGTCATGATGGGCTATGGTACGGGTGCAATCATGGCTGTACCGGCACATGACCAGAGAGACTATGATTTTGCGAAAGCATTTGGCGTAGAGATCATTGAGGTCATCAAGGGTGGAGACATCTCCGTAGAGGCATATGCTGGTGACGGCGAGATGGTGAATTCTGACTTCCTGAATGGCTATGACAATAAGAAGGATTCCATCGCACGCATGATCGAAGAGCTGGAGAAGATGGGAATCGGACATGCAGGTGTGCAGTTCAAGATGAAAGACTGGGCATTCAACCGTCAGAGATACTGGGGTGAACCGATTCCGATCGTACACTGTGATCACTGTGGTGTTGTTCCGGTACCATATGAGGAACTGCCGCTTCGTCTGCCGAATGTAGAGAATTTTGAGCCGGGTGAGGAGGGAGAATCTCCACTTGCCAAGATTGAATCCTTTGTAAACTGTACCTGTCCAAAATGTGGTGCTCCTGCAAGAAGAGAGACGGATACCATGCCGCAGTGGGCTGGTTCTTCCTGGTATTTCTTAAGATATATTGATCCGAAGAATGACGATATGTTTGCAGCACTGGATAAGGTAAAATACTGGATGCCGGTTGACTGGTACAATGGCGGTATGGAGCATGTAACCAGACACGTGATCTACTCCCGTTTCTGGCATCATTTCCTGTATGATCTGGGACTGGTGAATACTCCGGAACCGTATGCAAAACGTTCTATTCAGGGTCTGATCCTTGGACCGGACGGAGACAAGATGAGTAAATCCAAGGGCAACGTGGTTGACCCGCTGGATATTGTAGATGATTTTGGTGCAGATACCCTGCGTACCTATATCATGTTCATGGGTGATTACAGTGCAGCAACTCCGTGGAATGACAATGCAGTAAAAGGCTGTAAGAGATTCCTCGAGCGTGTGTCCGGTTTTACCGATATGATTTCAGAAGATGCAGAGACCAAAAAACTGGAGACTCCGTTCCATAAGACGATCAAGAAGGTATCTTCCGATATCGAAGATATGAAATTCAACACTGCGATTGCGGCATTGATGACTCTGACCAACGATATCTACAACCTGGGTAAAGTAAGCAATGAGCAGGTACAGATCTTTGCAAAATTGCTGTATCCATTCGCACCACATCTCTGTGAAGAGATTTGGGAAGTAACAGGAGGAACAGGATTCCTGTCTGATAATTCCTGGCCGGTATACGATGAAGCGAAGACGGTAGATGCACAGACTGAGATTGGTGTGCAGATCAACGGTAAACTGCGCGGAACTGTTGTGATCCCGACTGGAGCAGAGAAAGAAGAAGTATTCGCGATTGCAAAAGCGGATGAGAAAATTGCATCATTGGTAGAGGGCAAGACCTTTGTGAAAGAAATCTATGTACCGAACCGTGTAGTGAACTTTGTAGTAAAATAATAAAATCTAACATTCCAAGGTGTGAAATTGCTGTTAAATAATAGTGGTTTCACACCTTTTTTTGTTGAAAAACAATAAAGTTACGAAAGGAAGTGTTGTACATTTTTTATAAAATCCTTGCTATTTCCTGAATGTTTTAGTATAATTCTGACATACGGGGTTTTAGTGAAGGTGTTCCCCGATGTAAACGTGCTGCGGCCAGGGGGGCTGCAGGATGACTAACTGTATTGGAGGAGATAACAATGAACGTTTACACAACTGACAGTATCCGCAACGTGGTCCTTTTAGGACATGGTGGAAGTGGAAAGACCAGCCTGGTGGAGGCTATGGCATATGTATCCGGTTTGACCGGACGTATTGGAAAGGTTGTTGATGGAACAACAATCAGTGATTATGATAAGGAAGAGATTAAACGTAAGTTTTCTATCAATACATCTGTAGTTCCGATTGAGTGGAAAGATTGTAAGATTAATGTACTGGATACTCCTGGATATTTTGATTTTGTGGGTGAAGTAGAAGAGGCAGTGGCTGCAGCAGATGCAGCAATCATCGTTGTATCCGGTAAATCAGGAGTAGAAGTAGGAACAGAAAAGGCATGGGAGCTTTGTGAAAAATACAAACTTCCGCGTATGTTCTTTGTATCTGAGATGGATGTGGACAATGCATCCTTCCGTCAGGTAGTGGAAGATTTGACTGATATGTATGGCAAGAAGATTGCACCATTCTATCAGCCGATCCGTGAGAATGAAAAGTTCGTTGGTTATATCAACGTTACCAAGATGGGTGGACGTCGTTTTACCGGTATCGGAACAAGAGAAGTATGTGAGATCCCGGATTATTGCCGTCCGAATCTGGATATTTACAGAGAAGCAATGATGGACGCAGTAGCTGAGACCAGCGAAGAGTTCATGGATCGCTATTTTGCAGGTGAAGAGTTCTCGGAGGCAGAGATCCGTTCTGCTATGAAAGTGAATGTACAGGATGGAAGTATTGTTCCGGTTGTTATGGGCTCCAATACTGATATCCGCAATATTCACAATGTGATGAATGATATCGTAGAGCTGCTTCCATCTCCGGCATCTCTGGAGTGCAAGGGCTTCAATATGAAGACCAATGAGATCTTTGAAGCAGATTACAACTTTGCAAAAGCAAAATCAGCTTATGTATTTAAAACGATCGCTGATCCGTTCATTGGTAAATATTCTCTGATTAAAGTATGCTCAGGCGTTATCAAATCTGATGATGTTCTGTACAATGGTGCAGCAGAGGCAGAAGAAAAACTGAGCAAGCTGTATGTAGTAAGAGGCAATAAACCAATCGAGGTAACTGAGCTTCATGCAGGAGATATCGGTGCAATCGGTAAAGCAAGCTGCAAGACAGGTGATACTCTGTCTACCAAGGCAACTCCGGTAATGTATGGTAAGACTGAGATTTCCAAACCATATACATACATGGCATACAAAGCTAAGAATAAAGGTGATGAGGATAAGATCTCTCAGGCACTGGCAAAGATGATGGATGAAGACCTGACCATCAAAGCAGTGAATGATGCTGAGAACCGTCAGACTCTGCTCTATGGTATGGGCGATCAGCATCTGTCTGTGATCGTCAGTACACTGGCAGATAAATATAAAGTAGAAGTAGAGCTTGCGAAGCCGAAGGTAGCATTCCGTGAGACTCTTCGTAAAAAATCTGATGTAGAATACAAATACAAAAAACAGTCCGGCGGACACGGACAGTATGGTCATGTTAAGATGACCTTTGAACCATCCGGTGATCTGGAAAGCGCATATGTATTTGATCAGATTGTAGTTGGCGGTGCAGTTCCGAAGAACTACTTCCCGGCAGTAGAAAAAGGTATTCAGGAATCTGTAGTGAAAGGACCTCTGGCTGGATATCCGGTAGTTGGTGTGAAAGCGGTTCTCTACGATGGATCTTATCATCCGGTAGATTCTTCCGAGATGGCATTCAAGACTGCAGCTGTTCAGGCATTCAAGAAAGGTTTCATGGATGCAGCTCCGGTTCTGTTAGAGCCAATTGTAAGTATGACTGTTCTTGTTCCGGATAAATTCACCGGCGATGTTATGGGTGACCTGAATAAGAGAAGAGGTCGTGTGCTTGGTATGAATCCGGCAGGCTCCGGCAAGACTGAGATCGTTGCAGATGTACCGCAGATGGAGATCTTCGGATACAATACCGATCTTCGTTCCATGACTGGTGGAAGCGGTGTATACTCTTATGAGTTCGCACGTTATGAGCAGGCTCCATCCGATGTACAGGAGAAAGAGGTTGCAGCGAGAGCAGCAGAAGCATAAATAGAATATGTGAATATAGAAAAAGACATTGCTTTTGGGGCAATGTCTTTTTTTGATGTTATCTTTTTTTTGCATGTGCCAGTTTGATCTGACGTCTGTTTTTGACTTCTTCCGGCATTGGATGAATATCTCCGGCTGCAGTTAAGGACATTTTCGTGAGAATTGGTCCGAATAATTCATAAATCAGTACAGCAAATAAAGTGATATTTCGGATAAGATTTCCCTGTTCCCCAAGCTGCATGGCAGTGGTACACATTCCAAGGGCAACGCCTGCCTGTGGGAAAAGTGTGATACCCAGATATTTGCAGATCTGCGGTTCGCATCTGGTTGCTTTGGCACTGAAAAAAGTTCCGAGGTATTTGCCAAGACAGCGGAAAAGAATATATACGATACCAATTCCGATAATAGCGACATCTGCAAAGACACCAAGATCCAGTTCAGCACCGCTGATGACAAAGAATAATGCGAACAGCGGGGAGGTCCATCTGTCAGAAGCCTCCATCAGGTCGTGAGACAATGGACAGATGTTGCAGAATACCGTTCCGAACATCATACATACCAGAAGGGAAGAAAAACCAATGTGAACTGGTCCGAGTTCAAAGGTAAAGGTGGACAAAGCTACTGTTAAAAATACAAAAGAGATTGTCATGTTCAAACGATTGGTATTGGAATTGAACATTTTTTCCAACTGGGTCAAAATCCATCCCATCAATGCACCAAGAAGCAGAGAACAGATAATCTCTAAAAGCGGGTTTACGATGATGGAGATGAGGTCGATCGTTCCATTTACAAGTGTTTTGGCAATTCCAAAGGATACTGCGAATACGATCAGTCCAACAGCATCGTCCAACGCAACGATTGGAAGCAGTAAGCTGGTCAGAGGACCTTTTGCTTTGTATTGTCTGACTACCATCAGCGTTGCAGCAGGTGCGGTAGCGGTAGCAATTGCGCCAAGCGTAATTAACTGAGCCAGTGATAATTTGTCCGGCATGGCCAGATGTACAGCGTACAGGGCAAGATCAACCAGTAGTGTAGCGGTCAATGCCTGGAAAATACCGATTACAAAGGCCTGTTTTCCGATGGCTTTTAAATCTTTGGTACGGAATTCATTGCCGATAGAAAATGCAATAAAACCTAAAGCAACCTGGGAAATCAGAGATAGGCGGCTTACTTCTTCCTCTGTAACAAAGCCAAGGTTTTCAATCCCGAGTGCACCGATGAAATATGGTCCGATGAGAACTCCTGCAATCAAATAAGCAGTTACTGACGGTAATTTGAACTTGCGAAACAGTCGGGTCATTAGAAGACCAGTCAAAAGTGCAATCGAAACGGATAATAATACATTCATTTGTGTTCCCTCTTTTTTTGTAAATTTGTCTTTGGCTATACGGTCAAAAAGAACAGAGATTATAATATACCCTGTGTTTTATAAAATCAATACCTGTTTTTATTTTTTTGATTTTAGCATTTTTTGGGCTTTTGCCAGTGTTGCATCCATCTTTTTCTTTTCTTCGTCACTTTTTCCTTCTTTCATAATTTCAAAAATCAGGTTGAATTCATCAGGAGTGAACTGCAGATTCTGACGATTGGCAGATGCCATAGCCCCCAGCATGATCGGCATAACTTCTTTTTGGCTTTTCCCTTCTACTTGTTCTGCCAGTTTCATGATAAGAGAAAGTTTTGCAGGATTGATCCCGCTGATACGTGGATCATGGAACCACTCAGGTATGTTCATAGGTCAGTCTCCTTCCTGATCGGGCGCAAATGCAGAGGAAAATCCTTCAAACATGTCCCGATACATATCCATATTTTCGAAAATATCTGTAAACTGTTCGATTTGTGCCTGCTGCTCCGGTGGGACAAGTCCTTTCATACATTTCATCAGATTACCCATATCAGGAGCTTGTTGTTCAGGTATATGCCGTTGAAAATATTCGATGGTATACTGCAGCTCCATCCATTTGATATAAATGGCGAGCATTTTTTGCATATTGGCAGGAAGAAAAGGCAGGAAAGCTTTCATCATCTGCATTTCTTTTGGAAGAATCATTTCATCAAGCAGTGTCATAGACAGATGGCTCCCTGCGTCTTTCTTCAATATATGAACGGTTTCCGGAAAAGATGCGGTATCCGGTGCCGGAACATTTTAACGAAGGAATGAAGAGGGCTGCCAGAAGAACTGACAGCCCAGATGCCTATATTAGCATCCACAGCCACAACCGCAGTTGCTGCCGCATCCATTACCACATCCGTTTCCCCATCCGCCGCCGCAGAAGAGCAGAATCAGGATGATCCACAGACAACTGTCGTTGCCGCATCCATTACCGCATCCACAGCCACCATTGCTGCTGCCAAGGATTCCATTGCCGTTGCCGCAGCAGGAGAACAGGATCAGAATCAGGATCAGATATCCACATCCGCCACCGTTTCCGCCGAAGATACCGGTACCACATCCATTGTTGCATCCGTTGCTGCATCCGCAGTTGTTGTCGCAGCCGCAGCCGCCTCTTGAACTTAAGTCACCCATGAGAAAACCTCCAAAATCTATTTACACTTCATCATATGCAGTTGGTGAAGAATGTGTTATACTTCTTATATAGTAATTGTTGTGAGAGGAGACTTCATATGCCGGCAACGTACGCTCACTATGTGTTTGGAAAAAAAGTATTCAAAAAACTTCCAAAAGGAGAAAAAGAAATCATCTGTGAAGCAAAGGATGCTTTTTTACTGGGACTTCACGGTCCGGATCTGTTGTTTTATTATTATCCACTTTGCAGAAACAGGATCAATCAACAGGGTTATTCGATGCATAAGGAGATTGCAGCAGATTTTTTTGAAAAAGGAAAAAAGTTATATGAACAGGAAAAGAATCTGATTCTTCGGGCATATTTGTATGGCTTTTTGTGTCATTATATATTGGACAGTGAATGTCATCCATACATCAATTTCTATATGGATGAGAACGATTGTGGACATCTGGAACTGGAGACAGAGTTTGATCGTTATCTGATGGAACTGGATGGATATGATCCGTTGGAATATGTTCCGGTCAGACACCTGATCAGCAGACGAAGTACAAGGGAACAGATTGCCCGTATGTTTGAAGATGTGACAGAGAGACAGATTCATACAGCAATTCAGATGTTTCGGAGTACGATAAAAGCATTTGTATGTAAAAATCCTGTGAAACGAATGGTTCTAAAGAATGTATCCAGACTTACTGGTCAGGATCAGAAGCTGGGAGGTTTACTCATGGATGGGAGGGTAAATCTGGTGTGTGAGGACAGTGACTGGTTTTTAGAGGAACGTCTGGAACGGGCAGTAGAGACTGCTGTGGAGGAACTTGTATATTATAGCTATATTCTTGACAAAGGAGGAGTTTTGTCAGAACGGATGTATCGGGATTATAATGAGATTTCCTAGAATACAATTCAGTACATTTTTGGGTCGATTCATGACAGCGTACTCTTTTGTAAACAAATTTTTTATATACTATATATAACCATTACGAAAAAACTGCATGTGATATGAAATAATATAAATCAGGAGGGAAAAATATGGGGTTATTTGATAATAAGAAAAAATTATGTCCGGTCTGCGGTAATTCAACGCCTCGTCTGTTAGCGACGAAAGTAGAGGGCATGCCAATCTGCAAAGAATGTGCAGATAAGGTTGATCTGCCGACAGAGGCACTGGATAGTATGTCTTTGGAGGCGTTTGAGCAGTACATTGCATATTATGATGAGAACAAAAGTCTTCGTGAAACTTTTTCTGAAAGCTATCGGTATTCGTTTGGTTTCTTTGCGGGAGATCTTCTGGTAGATGCTGCGCACAGACTGTTTCGTCTGAAAGGCTATGATGGTGCACTGGTCATGGAACCTTCTCATTTGGAATCCTTCCGTATTCTGGAGGAGAATAAGCCATTATTTGAAAGTGGTTCCAATGTTTTAAGATGCTATGAGAGTGATGTTCCGGAACGTATCAATGCTATGTCTCCGCAGATCGCACAGTTTGCGATAGAACTTCGTCGTTATGAGATGATGGAGCAAATGGAACGTCTTCGTGATAAAGATGATGATCAGAAGCGTACGACAACTCTTTCACGTCCGCATTTTGATATGCCGGCCCCGTTCCAGCATTTTTATGTGGAGATCAATTTGAACCATCCATACTGGAAAAGCTGCCGATGGGAGATTGATGCACCGAAGGTTGATCGATATCATCCAAGTATCGAAGGTTATCTGAATGATTATCAGGCAAAAGTAGACGAACTCCATGTATTGGCAATGAATCTGATCCAGATAAAATATCCTGGTGCACAGGAAGTTCGTGAGGGAGGTTATACCTCTTATGGTGCTCCGGCTGCTCCTTTTGCTGGTATGACAAACGCAGTTCCAGGCGTGGATGCTGTAGAAGAGATTAAAAAATATAAAGATCTTCTGGATGCAGGCATTATCACTGCGGATGAGTTTGCAGCTAAAAAGCGTCAGCTGCTTGGAATTTAATACATAGAACAGTGCTGTGTATGAATATGAAAATGAATATAAAAGCAGGAATCTTCACGGATTCCTGCTTTTTTCATATCCATACAGAGAAGATTTTTGCAGGAGCTGTTAAATGACCTGTCGTGAAGCAATCATGTCCAATGAGTATGTAGATTATATATGGAAGATAGATCTGACTCCGGATGCGCCGGAGCAGCTTCCTTACGGACTGTGTGCTCAGTATATCAACCGAAATTTTGCAGTCTTTTATGTGAGCAGGGAGACTGTGCTGCGGAATCCAGAGCGCTTGCCGATTGGAGATTATGCAGTGCCGATTTGTCATACACAACTGGATACGGAAAGTCTGGAGGCAACAAGAATCCTGCCGATACAGAACCAGCCGGCTCTTTCTCTTCGCGGAAACGGAGTGATACTGGGATTTGTAGATTCAGGTCTGGCGTTGGATAATCCGGCATTTTTGACTGCGCAGGGGCGTACCAGAGTGCTCGAATTCTGGGATCAGACCGATCAAAGTGGAACACCTCCGGAACGTTTTTTTTACGGAAGTGCCTATGGTTTTGATGAGATCAATCAATGGCTGGCAGAAGAACGGGCAGATATGCCGGGAGCCGATGAAAATGGACATGGGACAAAGGTAGCATCCATAGCAGCAGGTTCTGAGATGGAAAGCGAAAACTTTATTGGTGCTGCACCGGAGGCGGATCTTGCCTTTGTAAAATTAAAGCAGGCAAAGCCTTTTATTCGAAGACAGCAGCAGATCCCGCAGGACAGCATCGCCTACCAGGAGTCAGATATCATGCTTGCGCTCCGGTATCTGGATCTGCTTGCATTCCGGGAGAATAAGCCATTGGTTGTCTGTCTGGCATTGGGAAGCAATTCAGGTGGTCACACCGGTTCGACACCGCTTGGGCTTTATCTGGATGATTTTGCAAGAAGAGCTGGAAGGGCAGTGGTCGTTGCCGGAGGCAATGAAGGAAACAAAGGGCATCATTTTTTTGATACCATTCCGGAGAATCCGGGATATCTGGATGTGGAGCTGCGTGTTGGGGAAGGGGAAGAAGGTTTTCAATTGAATCTGTGGGGGAATGCGCCGGGTACATTCTCGGCAGAGGTGACATCTCCTTCAGGTGAACAGATACCACGGATATTTCCAGGCATCTTAAGTAGGCAGCGGTATGATTTCGTGTTTGAAGATACCATACTGGACGTACAGTATGAATTATCGGAAGTGATCTCCGGTGATGAACGGTTGTTATTATCCTTTCAGCGTCCTACGCCGGGTATTTGGCGCATACGGGTATTTTCAGGAGGAACTCTGGAAAACAGTTTTCATATGTGGCTTCCGATCACAGGATTTATCAGCGATAATACGTATTTTTTAAGATCAGACCCGAATACGACGATTACAGAGCCGGGAAATGCGGCACCGATTCTGACCATGTCAGGATACAATGGGAAGTCGGACAGTATCTGGCTGGATTCCAGCAGAGGCTATACAAAGGATGGGCGGGTGAAGCCTGACATTACAGCTCCGGCAGTGGAGGTGTCCTGCGTTGACCGTTTCGGAAGAGCCAGTACATTGACCGGGACGAGTGCGGCGGCGGCTCTGGGAGCAGGGGCGTGTGCGCTATTGATGGAATGGGGGATTGTTCAGGATAATGTACCGACGATGGACAATGTTACCATCCAGCGTTTTCTGATTCGTGGTGCAAGACGACCGTCGGCTTTTGAGTTTCCGAATCAGAGCTGGGGGTATGGACTTCTGGATCTGTATGGAGCATTTCAGGCGATACGGGGAATGGTGAATCCTTCTTAATTCATTTTCAGGTATATATTTTTGTGTAAAAAATGTAGTTCTGGTAAATGCTATCAGCAAAGAAGGAGTTGATGGTTATAAGAACAGATATTTACCAGTCACCGTTATGCGAACGGTATGCAAGCAAGGAGATGCAGAACCTGTTTTCCAGTGACCGGAAGTTTTCTACATGGAGACAACTATGGACTGCGCTTGCAGAGAGTGAACAGGAGCTTGGACTGCCGGTTTCGGATGAACAGATTCAGGAGATGAAGTCTCAGATTGAGCACATTGATTATGAAAAAGCAAGGAGATACGAAAGCGAGTTTCGACATGATGTGATGGCACATGTGCATACCTTTGGAGATGTGTGCCCTAAAGCAGCCGGTGTCATCCATCTGGGGGCAACCTCCTGTTATGTTGGAGATAACACGGATATGATCGTGATGCACCATGCACTTCTGCAGATTCGGAATCTGCTTCTGAATGCAGCAGAAGCACTCAGTGAGTTTGCTATAGAGTATAAGGCGCTTCCTACTCTTTCATATACTCATTTTCAGGCGGCACAGCCAACGACTGTCGGAAAAAGAGCGTGTCTTTGGCTGAATGATCTGTTGTTTGATATTGAACAGCTTGATTTTCAGTTGAATCATTTGCGGTTGCTTGGCTGTAAAGGAACGACCGGAACCGGTGCCAGTTTTCTGGAGCTGTTTAACGGCAGCATAGAAAAGGTAGAACTGCTGGAACAGAAAATCGCAGAGAAGATGGGATTTTCCAGATGTCAGAGTGTCAGCGGTCAGACCTATACAAGAAAGTTTGATTTTGCGGTTTTGCAGGTTTTATCAGGGATTGCGCAGAGTGCATCCAAATTTTCCAATGATATCCGGCTGCTCAGTCACTTGAAAGAGGTGGATGAACCTTTTGAAGAAAAGCAGATCGGTTCTTCTGCGATGGCATATAAGAGGAATCCGATGAGAAGTGAGCGGATTGCTTCTCTTTCCCGTTATGTGATCTGTGACCTTCAGAATGCTGCAATGACTGCATCTGCACAGTGGTTTGAACGAACCCTGGATGATTCTGCGAATAAGCGGATCTCAATACCGGAGGCTTTTCTTGCGACAGATGCCATCCTGAATCTGTATATCAATGTGATCAGAGGGTTAAAAGTATATCCGGCAGTGATCAGGAAACATCTGGATGCGGAACTGCCTTTTATGGTCACTGAAAATATTTTGATGTACTGTGTAAAAACAAAGGGTGGTGACAGACAGAAACTGCACGAAGCGATCCGCAGACATTCCATTTTGGCAGCGGAACAGGTAAAGCTGTATGGAAAGGAAAATGATCTGCTGAAACGCATCCAGTCAGATGATACATTTGGACTGACAGAAGGGGAGCTTGAAAGCTTACTGGATCCTGTAAAGTTTACCGGTATGGCAGAATACCAGTGTGAGAAATTTGTAACAGAGACGGTGAAACCGTTATTAAAGAAGAATCAACAGCGTGTCCATGCGGCGGCACAGATCAATGTCTGAAAGGAAGGAATCGATATGTTGACATCCATCGTAGGAACAAACTGGGGAGATGAAGGGAAGGGGCGTATGGTTGACCTTCTCAGCGAAACATATGATATCGTGGTCCGCTATCAGGGCGGAAATAATGCAGGACATACCGTGATCAATGACAGGGGAACATTTGTCATGAATCTGATGCCCTCTGGAATATGCCGCGAGGATACGGTAAATATTTTAGGACCTGGTATTGTGATTGATCTGGAGCATTTGTATGGTGAGGTGCAGAAGCTGGCAGAGAAAGGTGTGGAAGTGACACCGGAGCATCTGAAAATCAGCGATCGGGCAACGATCTGTATGCCATATCATAAGCTCTTGGACTGTCTGGAGGAAGACAGGCTTCTGGATCAAAAGTTTGGCTCTACCCGACGGGGGATTTCTCCGGTGTATGCGGATAAATATATGAAGAAAACACTGCGTATGGGCGATCTTCTGCATATGGAGCATATAAAGGAGAGACTGCAGACATTGATCGAATGGAAAAACCTGACGATAGAAAAAGGCTATGAACATGCACCTGTACTGACAGAAGAAACCTTTGACTGGCTGAAAAAATACGGAGAATTTTTTGTTCCGTTTATCTGTGATACGACCGAATATCTTGGAAACGCAGTGAAAGAAGGAAAGTCAGTGATGTTCGAGGCACAGCTTGGGGCTCTCAGGGATATTGATTTTGGGATTTATCCTTATACATCTGCATCGACAACGCTGGCATCTTATGCACCAATCGGTGCAGGAGTTCCTTTTTTGAAGCTGGATGAAAGTATTGGAATTATGAAAGCTTATTCCAGTTGTGTGGGTGAAGGTCCGTTTACCTGTGAATGGTTTGGTGAGGAAGCAGAAGTTTTACGAAAAGCAGGCGGTGAATATGGGGCAGCAACAGGAAGACCAAGGAGGGTAGGTGGTTTTGATGTAGTTGCTTCCAGATATGGTACAAAAATGCAGGGATGCACTTATGTAGCACTTACGAAACTGGATGTACTTTCCTATATGGAGGAAATCCCGGTATGTACGGCCTATGAGATTGATGGACATCTGATAGATACATTTCCTTCCAATATCGAAGATTTGTATGCGGCAAAGCCGGTCTATGAATATCTTCCAGGATTTCATTGTGATATCAAAGGATGTCGTACCATCAAAGAACTTCCCAAAGAGGCAAGGGAGTATATTCGTTATATAGAGAATCGAATTGCGTGCCCGGTTAAATATGTATCGGTTGGTGCAGAAAGGGATGCGTATATCCAGTTGTTTTGAGAATGGTAAAGAGATGCAAAAAATCATTTGACATACTATTTAAAAGTGATAAAATGTATACGAACTGTGATTGTATACAATAATACAACACGATTAATCTGTTTCCATACAGGAGGCATAGAAAACAATGAGTGAAAAACAGGGTCAAAAGGAGACCCGGGATAAATATTCTCTCAGAGGAAGAGTGTATGAAAGTATTCGCGAAGATATTCTAAGCGGAAGATATGAGCAGAATACAGAACTGAAAGAAGCTGCGATCGGGGCAGAGCTGGGGGTCAGCCGGACTCCGGTCAGAGAAGCTCTCCGTCAGCTGGAGCTGGAAGGCCTGGTCAGGATCATCCCGAACAGAGGTGCCTATGTGAACATGATCACGGCAAAGGATGTGCAGGATATCTATGTGCTCCGTTCGGTGCTGGAAGGTCTGTGCGCAAAGTGGGCAACGGAATATATTACGAAAGAACAGCTGGACGATCTGGAAGAGACGCTTTGTCTTTCTGAATATCATACCCGGAAAGGGAATTATGAAAAGCTGTGGGAACTGGACAGTCAGTTTCACGAACAGCTGTACAGTGCGGCGAACAGCCGGATATTGAATCACATTTTATCGGATTTTCACGATTATGTGAAGAGAGTACGAAAAGCAACGATTGCTTCTGAGGGTCGTTCGGTAAAGTCTACGGAAGAACATCGGGCGATCTTTGAAGCCATCCGGGACAAGGATGCGATCCGGGCAGAAGTGCTGGCAAAGCAGCATGTGAAGAGGACGATTGAAAGTATTCAGATCTATGGACTGGATAAGATTTTATAGTACAGGAGGAGTTTCTTATGGAAAGAATTAAGATGACAACACCGCTGGTGGAGATGGATGGAGATGAGATGACCAGGATTCTCTGGCAGATGATTAAGGATGAGCTGATCCTGCCATTTGTAGATCTGAAGACGGAGTATTATGACCTTGGGCTGGAGAACAGAGATCGTACGAATGACCAGGTGACTATCGATTCTGCGGAGGCAACAAAAAAATATGGTGTGGCAGTGAAATGTGCGACGATCACTCCGAATGCAGCACGTGTGAAAGAGTACAATCTTAAAGAAATGTGGAAGAGTCCAAACGGAACGATCCGTGCGCTGCTGGATGGAACGGTATTCCGTGCACCGATTATCGTAAACGGAATTGAACCATATGTAAAGACATGGAAAAAGCCGATCACGCTGGCACGTCATGCCTATGGTGATGTATACAAAGCATCCGAGATGGTGATTCCGGGAGCCGGAAAAGCAGAGCTTGTTTATACAGCAGAGGATGGAACGGTATCAAGGGAGCTGGTACATACATTTAAAGGCGCGGGAGTGCTTCAGGGTATGCATAATCTGGATGATTCCATCGACAGCTTTGCAAAGAGCTGTTTCCAGTATGCACTGGATACGAACCAGGATGTCTGGTTTGCAACCAAGGACACGATTTCCAAAAAATATGATCATCGTTTTAAAGATATTTTTGAGGAAATCTATGAAACTGAATTTAAAGCGGCTTTTGAAGAAAAAGGACTGAAATATTTCTACACGTTAATTGACGATGCAGTGGCACGCGTGGTAAAATCAGAAGGTGGTTTTATCTGGGCCTGCAAGAACTATGATGGTGATGTGATGAGTGATCTTGTTGCAACTGCGTTTGGTTCTCTTGCGATGATGACGTCTGTTCTGGTATCCCCGCATGGATATTATGAATATGAAGCGGCACACGGCACGGTTCAGAGACATTATTATAAACATTTAAAAGGAGAAGAGACATCGACCAATTCCATGGCAACCATCTTTGCATGGAGCGGCGCGCTCAGAAAACGTGGAGAGATGGACGGACTTACAGAACTGATTCGTTTTGCGGATGTACTGGAGAAGGCATCCATTCAGACGATCGAATCAGGAAAGATGACCAAAGACCTTGCCCTGATCACGGATCTGAAAGATGTGACGGTTCTGAATTCCGGTGATTTTATACGTGAGATCCGTGCTGAGATGGAGTCGATGCTGTAAGAGACAATGGCATTAAAGTTTCAAAAATTAAATCAGATGATGAAGTATTTTGTACTGACCTTTTTCCTTGCGGTTGCACTGACATTGATGGGAGTAGGTGTAAATGTTTTTGTATCCATTCTGGTTGGGTTTGTGCTTATCGTACTGATTGGTATGGCTTGTGTACTGGTGATCCGTTTTGAAAGCGAGAAGATGCATAAGCTGAATGATAAAATGATGGAAAGCAAGGATCTGGACGGTTATGTAGAAGCAATGGAAAAGATTGGTAAGCGTACCATCTGGATGAATATCTATCAGCAGACGCTGCTGAACAGAGGTACCGCATATATCAATCTTGGTGAATACAAAAAGTCTCTGGAAGTGATGGATGAGCTGCAGCGTTATACGGTGAGCACAGAAGTACGTTTTCTGGAAGTATGGAATCGCCTGTTTGCGTTGATCGAGCTTCGTAACTATGGTCAGGTTCAGAAGCTGATGAAAAAATATCAGAAGCTCCTGGATGCGTATTCCAAAGCATCGGACAGTATTGCAGACCGTCTGGAGATTTATCGTTACATAGCGACCGGTGATAATGTAGCTGCACTGGATATGGTTCGCGCATGCCGTGAAAAGTGTACAGAGAATGAGCAGAGCGCAGTCGATCAGCTGGATTTCTATGAGGTTCGCCTGTGTCAGCTGACTGGAGATCTGGAGCGTGCAGAGGAACTGAAAAAGCAGTTGAGAAGCCGCAAAGTATTTCCGTGCATTGCGAATCATTTATAAGAATAAATAGAGAACCCTTCCCATATATTAGAACAAATATGGGAGGGGTATTTTTTATGGAATCTATTCAGAATCAAAAAGAATTTTATCTATACAATGATATCAAAGAACGGACAGGAGGGGAGATCTACATAGGTGTGGTTGGCCCGGTCCGTACAGGAAAATCCACATTCATCAAGCGTTTTATGGATCTTCTGGTGCTTCCGAATATAGAAGATGTGCATGAGAGAGGGCGGGCGATGGATGAGCTTCCGCAGTCGGCAGCAGGAAAGACGATCATGACCACAGAGCCGAAGTTCGTACCCAAGGATGCTGTCCAGATCAATGTGGGCGGAGAGATTCCGGTGAAGATTCGATTGATTGACTGCGTAGGTTATATGGTAGATGGTGCAGCCGGACATCTGGAAAATAATGCGGAACGCATGGTGAAGACACCGTGGTTTTCGGAAGAGATTCCGTTTACCAAAGCTGCCGAGATGGGAACTCATAAGGTCATACATGATCATTCTACCATTGGCATCGTGGTGACCTGTGACGGAAGCTTTGGAGATATTCCGGCAGACAATTATCGGGCGGCTGAGGAACGTACGATTGAAGAATTGAAAAAACTGGG
Source organism: Lachnospiraceae bacterium (assembly GCA_017558865.1). Taxonomy (GTDB): domain Bacteria; phylum Bacillota; class Clostridia; order Lachnospirales; family Lachnospiraceae; genus Hominiventricola. Next base: position 1,093 of record JAFYTM010000175.1, on the reverse strand, counting down.
AAAACCGTTCGTGATCCTGTTGAATACGACCCGGCCATTTGGTGACCATGTGCGGAAGATGGCTGAGGAGATGTATCATAAATATCAGATCCCGGTCCTTCCGGTCAATTGCGAACAGCTTAAACGGGAAGATATCACGATGCTTCTGGAGCAGGTGCTTCTGGAGTTTCCGCTGACAGAGGTGGAGTATCATATGCCGCGCTGGGTGGAGATGCTTCCTTTGACACATCCGGTCAAGCAGGAAGTGATTCAGAAGGGAAAAGAGATGATGGAGCAGTTCCAGGTGCTTCGGGATATTGGAATGACATCGATTACCTGTGATGGACCGTCACTGGAACGGATCAAGCTGGATCGTGTGGCACTGGATACGGGTACGGCCATTTATTCGGTGGATATGGAAGAAGACTGTTATTATCAGATGCTCAGTGAGCTGACAGGCATGGAACTACAGGATGAGTATGACCTGATGGAGCAGCTAAAAGAGCTTTCCAATATGCAGAAGGAGTATGGAAAGGTCATCAAGGCAATGGATGCTGTCCGCCAGAAAGGGTATGGAATGGTACTCCCGGAGCGGGAAGAGATCCAGGTGGAGGATCCTGTTCTGATCCATCAGGGCGGAAAGTATGGGGTGAAGCTTCGTTCACTGTCTCCGTCCGTGCATATGATCCGTGCGGATATCGAGACAGAGATTGCCCCGATCGTAGGCAGCGAGGAACAGGCGAAAGACCTGATTCAGTATATCCAGGAAGGAAAGAGACAGGAGGAAGGCGTCTGGAACATCAATATCTTCGGCAAGACCATCGAAGAGCTGGTGGAGGACGGCATCCGCAGTAAGCTGTACCAGATCGGTGAGGAAAGCCAGGTGAAGCTGCAGGATACGATGAAGAAGATCGTGAATGATTCCAATGGCGGGCTGGTGTGTATTATTATATAGAAAAATGTGTTTTCTGAGAAGAAAAATACGATAAAAATGTGCAAAATTTAATTGTAAAACCTGAAAAAATGTGCAATACTGTACCTGAGCATAAATAAAGGGCGGTGGACATTTTGAAACGTAATGCAATTCAAGATTTAATAAAATGGAAAACAAGCG
>JAFYTM010000174.1 GCA_017558865.1 Lachnospiraceae bacterium | reverse complement strand
CTCAAAATATGTAAAAACCTTTTTCGGTTCCAGATTTGATAATACGCTCATTGTTCCGTTCCCCCATATGTATTCTTAAAAAAATTGTACCGGGAAAACAGGGTTTTGTCAAATAAATGAAAAAAGCGACAGTCTCATCGACTGCCGCTCATACTCAATCTACCAGAATACATGATTTCCTATTACAATTCCTGCATGACCAGAATTTACGTTACGGAAACGAGTGGCCGTTCCAACCGTAGTCGCTCCATTGATCGCATCCTGTGCTGCCTGCATACAGCTTGCTTTTGGTCCTGCTGCCATAATCGATGCTACCTTTCCGGTTGCTGCAGGTCCAAACTGCCCTGGTGCAGAGATGACTCCCTGTATGGTATTTGGATAAGCTCCGCTTCTCACACGGTTCATCACAACCGCTCCAATTGCCAGCTGACCTTCATATGGCTGATTACCGCCCTCTGCCTGTATCAATGCTGCCAGAAGGACCAGTTCATTCGTAGATGCTGCTACTGCTCCGAGATTCTTTGTTCTCTTTGCCTTTTCCTCTTCGGCTCTGCGGCGAGCCTCTTCTGCTTCGATCTCTTCGATCGTCTTAGCTTCGCCATATTCATAGGATACTTCCACATACTCAGCAGAGATATAATCTACTTCTCCATCCGAATAAATAATCTCCAGCCAGCCATTCATTTCCTGACCAACTTCTATCTTTTCACCCAGACCGATGAGATCAATCACATTCGCCTCCGTGGATGCTTCATCACGTACCTTTAAGGTCTGTGTCATAACAGTTGCCATCTTGGCCACATCCTGCGATGCCCGTTCCTTTGCCTCTTCTCCAAAAGCCAGATAATCATTACTGACCCATCCGGCTACTTTTCCAGACTCAATCTTCGTCCATCCCTCTGCCTCTTCCAGAATATTGCCGGCACAGCCTTTGTACAGCTTTCCAAGAACTGCAGATTCTTTATTTGCTTCTGCACGGATGCTGACGGAATCCTCTACCTTTGCCATGACTTTTCCGCGCCATTCTTCATCCTCCAACAATTCCTGTACATCTTCCACAGTCAACTGATCCAAAAGCGCATTCAGCGTATCTTCTCCTTCATTGCCCAGACTGGCAAAACCAGTCAGACATAACCATATCATAGTAAGAAGAAGCGACGCCATCCCCTTTTTCCACATTTTAAATTTCCTCCCTAAATGTCCAACAGACTCCAGACCTGCGGTCTGTCGTTAATTAACAGAATGCATTCTGCATTCCGTTAATTATATTACAACTTTGTTACATTTATTACGGAAATCTTATCAGATACAGGGTTGTTTGTCAACTTTTTGTAACGAACTTGTATCTTAACCCTTGTTTATTTACCGTAGTATGCTTTCAGATAGATCTCTTTCAGCTCACTCACCAGCGGATATCTTGGATTGGCTCCAGTACACTGATCATTGAATGCCTGCTCGGACATCTCATCCAGTGTCTCAAGGAAATATGCTTCTTCAACATTATAATCTTTGATGGTTTCCTTGATTCCTACCTCTTTTTTCAGTTCTTCCAGTTTCTCGATCAGCTTCTCAACAAGTTCCTGATCATCCTTTCCGCTAAGACCTACAAAGCGTGCAATCTCTGCATAACGCGCCCTCGCCTGTGGATATGGATACTGTGAGAAGGTTCCCATCTTCACCGGTACTTCGGTACTGTTGTAACGAATCACATCCGTCAGGACAAGTGCATTGGCAACGCCGTGCGGAATATGATGGAATGCACCCAGCTTATGAGCCAGAGAATGATTCACTCCAAGGAATGCATTGGCAAATGCCATACCTGCCATACAGGATGCATTAGCCATATGATCTCTCGCTTCCACATCACTACCGTCCTTGTATGCACGCGGAAGGTAAGTAAATACCAGCTTGATTGCCTGCAGTGCAAGACTGTTCGTATAATCGGATGCCATGATCGATACATACGCCTCAATCGCATGTGTCATCACATCGATACCGGATGCACTGGTAAGTCCTTTCGGCTGGCTCATCATATTATCAGTATCTACAATCGCCATATTCGGCATCAGCTCGTAGTCTGCCAGAGGCCATTTCACACCGGTATCCTGATCCGTGATGATCGCAAACGGTGTCACCTCAGAACCCGTTCCGGAAGAAGTCGGGATTGCTACAAAATAAGCTTTTTTACCCATCTTCGGGAAGTTATAGATTCGTTTGCGGATATCCATAAAATCCATAGACATATCTTCAAAATTCGCATCCGGATTCTCATAAAGTACCCACATGATCTTTCCGGCATCCATCGCAGAACCGCCGCCCAGTGCAATGATGCAATCCGGTTCAAATGCACGCATTGCTGCCGCTCCGGCTTTTGCAGACGCCAAAGACGGATCTGGTGCCACATCATAGAAGCAAGTATGCACAATGCCCATCTGATTCAATTTATCTTCAATATTTTTTGTATAGCCGTTTTTATAAAGGAAAGAATCGGTTACGATGAAGCAGCGTTTCTTGCCAAGCACAGTTCCCAGTTCATCCAGAGCCACCGGCATACATCCTTTCTTGAAATATACCTTTTCCGGTGTCCTCATCCACAGCATGTTCTCTCTCCTCTCTGCAACAGTCTTGATATTGATCAGATGCTTCACACCTACATTTTCTGATACAGAATTTCCTCCCCAGGAGCCACATCCTAACGTGAGAGAAGGTGCAAGCTTAAAATTATACAGATCTCCAATACCGCCATGAGAAGATGGTGTATTGATCAGAATACGGCAAGTCTTCATAGCACTGGTATATTTTGCAATCTTCTCTGTCTGACTGGTATTGATATAAAGGGATGCCGTATGACCATAACCTCCGTCTGTTACCAATCTCTCGGATTTTTTGATCGCCTCATCAAAATCAGCCGCCCGATACATCGCAAGCACAGGAGAAAGCTTCTCGTGTGCAAATGCCTCTTCCAGTTCTACCGACTCTACTTCGCCAATCAGAATCTTCGTGTAATCCGGAACCTCTACTCCAGCCATTTTTGCAATCGTTGTCGCTTTCTGACCAACAATCTTCGCATTCAGGGCTCCATTTATCAGAATTGTATTACGAACTTTATCAAGCTCATCCTCTTTCAGGAAATAGCATCCTCGATACAAAAATTCCGCTTTTACCTGATCATAT
>JAFYTM010000173.1 GCA_017558865.1 Lachnospiraceae bacterium | reverse complement strand
TTCTTTAAAAATTAGCCCTGTCTCTGTTTGTGTTTTGGATTTTCACAGATTACTCTGATACTACCTTTTCTCTTGATGATTTTGCATTTCTCGCAAATAGGTTTCACCGATGATCTTACTTTCACAGTAAAGTCCTCCTTTCATCTTTTCCTTTCCGCAGACATAAAGGTCCGCAAAATCATACTTATATAGTATAACAAAGCAATATAAGGAATGCAAGTATAAATTTGAAAAAATTTGGATAAAATCGAAGAAATTCAGGCAAGCCCACGAGCCTGCCTGATCTTTGGTATCTCTTTATTTATCTCTCCAGATGATGCGTCCTTTGGATAAGTCGTATGGAGACATCTCAATCGTAACTTTATCACCCGGTAAGATACGGATGAAGTTCATTCTCAGCTTTCCGCTGATATGTGCCAGTACTTTATGACCGTTTTCCAGTTCTACCTGGAACATTGCGTTCGGTAATTTTTCAATGACGGTTCCTTCAATTTCAATTACATCTGCTTTAGACATGTTTATCCTCCTGCCAGTCTCGGCTCTCTGATTCAATTGCTTTTTTTATATGTTCATTCAGAAGCGCATCCCCGCTTCCAAGGGCATTTTGTATCGGCTCTGGAATCCGATGGATGACCTGCATATGTTTTTTCTTTTTTTTCTTAGGTTTTTCAAGTGTTTTATAAACGCCGTCTGCTAACCATACATATTCGTTGTCACTTCGTATTATGATATAGAGTTTATTGTGGTCATGTCCGGCTCTTGATCTTGCCAGCATTCCCGTTTCCATTACTACCATGGCATCCTCCCGCAGCTCTTTACATATGAAGTGTCAGAATCTCCGGCTCTCCATCGGTGATCAATACGGTATTCTCATAATGCGCAGATGGCAGATAATCTGCCGCAACAACGGTCCAGTCGTCATCCAGCCATTCTACCTTCCAGGTACCCATATTGATCATTGGTTCAATCGCCAGTGTCATTCCAGGCACCAGCTTCATTCCACGTCTTTTCTGACGGAAATTCGGTACCTGCGGATCTTCATGAAGACTGGTTCCAATTCCATGACCAACCAGATCCTGCACAATTCCATAGCCAAAGCTGCTCACATAATCATCAATGGCTGCAGAGATTTCAAAAAGATGACATCCTGCTTTTGCATACTTGATTCCTTCAAAAAAACTCTGTTTCGTCACATCCAGAAGCTTCTGTACTTCCGGACTGATCTCACCAACTGCATAAGTTCTTGCTGCATCTGAATGATATCCCTGATAAATGAGTCCCGCATCCAGACTGACAACATCTCCGTCTTTCAGAATACGTTCTTTTTTAGGGATTCCATGAACAACTTCTTCATTGACCGATACACATATGGATGCTGGAAAACCTCCATAATTCAAAAAATTAGGCTTACATCCAAGCTCTCTGATCACTCGATCTCCGCACTCATTGATATCCATCGTAGAGATACCCGGACGGATGATCTTTCCCATCTCATCATGGACAATCTCCAACAATCGGCCTGCCTCGCGCATCAGTTCAATCTCTTTTGCAGATTTAATCGTGACTGCCATGTCTTACGCTCCTAAAACATCTATAATTGCCTGGAAGACATCCTCCATAGCAACAGTTCCATCTACTTCTCTGAGGATACCTTTTCCATTATAATAATCAATCAATGGCTGGGTCTGCTCATGATATACACCCAGACGCTTCTGTACGGTCTCTGGTTTATCATCATCTCTTAAGATCAGTTCTGCCCCACAAGTATCACAGATACCTTCCTTTTGGGTAGGTGCATATACCAGATGATAGGTTGCTCCACAACCTACACAGGCACGGCGTCCACCCATTCTGTTTACGATATTTTCATCCGGAACTTCCACATTCACTGCATAGTCTACTGCATCACCCACTGCCGCCAGTGCTGCATCAAGACTTTCTGCCTGCGGAATTGTTCTTGGAAAGCCGTCCAGAATATAACCAGCCTTACAGTCATCCTGCTGTACACGGTCTACCACCAGATCACACACCAGTTCATCTGGAACTAAAAGACCCTGATCCATAAAAGTTTTTGCTTTCATACCAAGCTCAGTTCCATTTTTAATGTTTGCTCTGAAAATATCTCCCGTAGAAATATGCGGAATCTGATATTTCTCTGCAATCTTCTTTGCCTGGGTTCCTTTACCAGCCCCCGGTGCACCTAACATAATAATTTTCATATTAGTATTCTCCATTTATGTCGTTATTATACAACAAAGCCTGCACAGAAACACCACACAGGTACCTCCGTACAGGCTGCATTTTACACTAACTTCAACGCTACACTCTATCAATCGTTCAGGAAGCCTTTATAGTTACGTACCAGCATCTGAGACTCGATCTGTTTGATCGTCTCAAGAACTACACCCACAATAATGATGATGGATGTTCCTCCGAAAGATACATTAGCTCCAAAGAAACCATTGAATACAATCGGGATAATACATACAATAATGAGTCCTACTGCACCGATAAATACAATGCGGTTTAAAATCTTACTAAGATATTCCGTCGTCGGCTTGCCTGGCCGGATACCAGGGATAAATCCACCCTGACGTTTCATATTATTAGAAATCTCAATCGGGTTGAATGTTATGGATGTATAGAAGTAAGCAAAAAATACAACTAATACAATATATAACAGCAAACCGAGTGAATAAACCGGCTGACTTGGATTACACCAGCTGGACTGATTCAACGCTGTAAGAATCTTTGAACCAATACCTGTTCCACCAGTTTTACCTAACAGAGATGCAATCACTCCCGGAAAACTCATCAGGGAAGAGGCAAAAATCACAGGAATCACACCTGCGGTATTCACTTTTAACGGAATGTTGGTTGACTGACCGCCAACCATTTTACGTCCCTGCATCTTCTTTGCATACTGTACCGGAATTCTTCTTTCACCACCCTGAAGGATGTTAACAAAAACAACGGTCAGTAAAACAACGGCAATAATGATCACAGCTGCGAGCACACCCTTTAAGATCGTCTCACCCTTGATAAACTGATCATACAGGGTAATAAAATCATTCGGGATACTGGAAACAATATTGATCAAAAGAACGATCGAAATACCATTACCAACACCATGAGCCGTAATCTGTTCACCAATCCACATCAGGATTGCACTTCCTGCAGTCATCGCTGCAACAACAGTGATACCGTTCCATACGCTTACTTCCTGCAGAAGACCCTGATTACCAAAACCAATGGTCATAGCAGAAGCCTGAATCAATGCAAGTGCAACGGTCAGATAACGGGACATTGTCTGAATTTTTTTTCTTCCATCTTCGCCATCTTTCTGCATCTCCTCCAGTTTCGGAATAGCGATGGTCAAAAGCTGCATAATAATGGAAGAAGTAATGTACGGGGTAATACCCAATGCAAACAGTGACAAACTTGTAAAAGAGCCGCCGGTGAACGCATCAAAAAAATTGAATGCGTCACCGGTCTGCTGTGCAAACCATGCGGCAAAATAATCTCTGTTTACACCCGGAATCGGAAGTTGGGAACCAAACCGTACTATGATTAACATTAAAAATGTGAAAATCAGTTTTTTCCTGATGTCCGCAATCTTCAACGCGTTCCGTAATGTTTTAAACATTAGATCACCTCGGCTTTTCCACCAAGAGCTTCAATCTTAGCTGCTGCACTTGCGGAAAATGCGTTAGCCTGAACAGTCAGTTTCTTGGTTAATTCTCCGTTTCCAAGGATCTTAACACCGTCTTTCGGGTTTCTAACGATTCCTTCTGCAATCAGAGTCTCTACAGAAACTACGCTGTCGTTCTCGAATCTTTCCAGAGCGCTTAAGTTAATACCAATGATCTCTTTAGAGTTACGATTGGTAAAGCCTCTCTTCGGAAGTCTTCTATATAATGGCATCTGACCACCCTCGAAGCCTGGTCTTGGTGCTCCAGAACGAGCTTTCTGACCTTTGTGGCCCTTACCTGCAGTCTTACCATTTCCTGAACCATGTCCACGACCTCTTCTGAAGTTATTGCTCTGTTTGGAGCCTTCAGCATACTGTAAATTCGATAAGTCCATTGTGGCACCTCCTTAACTTTACAAAATTAGATTTCTTCAACCTTTACTAAATGTCTTACGTGCCAGATCATTCCACGAACTGCTTCGTTATCCGGCTTCTCAACGGTCTGATGAAGTTTCTTCAGACCAAGAGCTTCTACGGTAGCTTTCTGCTTTGGAACAGCACCGATCGGAGATTTTACTAATGTGATGTTTAATTTCTCTGCCATGTTCATTCTCCTCCTTAAGCCATAATCTCATCAACAGATTTGCCACGTTTCTTAGCAACTGCCTCTGGAGAAGTCAGGCCAGCCAGACCCTCGATAGTTGCCATTACAACATTCTGCTTGTTATTGGAGCCCAGGGATTTGGTACGGATATTTTTGATACCAGCAAGCTCTACAACGGCACGCGCCGGACCACCTGCGATGATACCGGTACCTTTGGATGCTTTCTTCAGTAATACGGAAGCGCTTCCAAATTTACCCAGGTTATCGTGTGGAATACTATGATTCTCATCTAAACAAACGGTTACCAGTCTTTTCACAGCATCTTCTTTGCCTTTGCGGATTGCTTCCGGAATTTCGGTGGCTTTTCCAAGACCTGCGCCTACGTGACCTTTTCCGTCACCTACGACTACCAGAGCTGTAAAACGCATGGTACGACCGCCTTTAACAGTCTTACTTACACGTTTAATTGATACTACTTTCTCAGTCAATTCTAACTGACTTGCATCAATGATCTCACGTCTCATGTCTTTTTCCTCCTCTACTAAAATTCCAGTCCAGCTTCACGAGCTGCTTCAGCAAGTGCTGCGATCTTACCCTGATAAATGAAACCTCCACGGTCAAATACAACTGTTTTGATTCCTTTTTCCAGTGCTCTCTCAGCGATTACTTTTCCAAGATATGCTGCTGCATCAACGTTGTTGGTTTTCTCAAGCTCAGCCTTTACTTCTTTCTGAAGAGTAGAAGCAGATACCAGAGTGTTTCCTACGGTGTCGTCAATGATCTGTGCATACATATGATTATTGCTTCTGAACACTGCCAGACGTGGTCTCTCAGCGGTACCGCTGATATGATTACGTAATCTGTAGTGCTTTTTAGCGCGAATTTCACTTCTTGATTTCTTACTAACCATCTTTACACTCTCCTTACTTATTTCTTACCAGTCTTACCAACTTTACGTCTGATAACTTCGGTCTCATATTTGATACCTTTGCCCTTGTATGGCTCAGGTCTTCTCTTATCACGAATCTCAGCTGCGTACTGTCCGACTTTCTCTTTGTCAATACCCTGAACAGTGATCTTGTTACCATCTACAACTGCCTCTACGCCTTCTGGATCCATCATCTCAACCGGATGAGAATATCCAAGGTTCAGAGTAAGTTTCTTACCGGATTTGGAACAACGATAACCTACACCGTTAACCTCCAGAACTTTCTTGTAGCCTTCGCTTACGCCTACTACCATGTTGGAGATCAGAGTTCTTGTCAAACCGTGTAAAGATTTCATTCTCTTTAAGTCATTTGGTCTTGTTACAACCACCTGACCATCTTCCATTTTAATTGTCATCTCTGCAGGAAGCACTCTTTCCAGTGTTCCTTTTGGACCTTTTACAGTCACTTTGTTTCCCTCAGCGATCTCAACAGTTACACCTGCTGGAACAGCTACTGGTAATCTTCCAATACGGGACATAATAAAATCCTCCTTACTTAGATTTTCGGAAGGGACGCGCAGTCCCTTCTGTTTTCAGTAGTTTTAAATATTCATGCAATTACCAAACGAATGCCAGAACTTCTCCGCCTACGTTCAGCTCTCTTGCTTTCTTATCAGTCATAACGCCTTTGTTTGTAGAAACAATTGCGATACCAAGTCCGCCAAGTACCTTCGGCATATTGTCCTTACCAGCGTATACACGAAGACCTGGTTTGGAGATTCTCTTGATGCCTGCGATGATCTTGTCGTTTTTGTCTTTACCATATTTTAAAGTGATACGGATATCTTTGAAGTTTCCGTTATCAACTAAATCATACTTTGCAATATATCCTTCATCTACAAGAATGTCAGCGATTGCCAGTTTCATCTTGGATGCCGGAACATCTACAGTATCATGTTTAGCAGTGTTCGCATTACGAATTCTTGTAAGCATATCTGCGATTGGATCGTTCGTTGTCATTTCAAATGCCTCCTCTCTTCAATTTACCAGCTTGCTTTTTTCACACCCGGGATCTGACCTGCATAAGCCAGCTCACGGAAGCAAATTCTGCAGATTCCGTATTTTCTCAGGTAAGCATGTGGACGACCACAAATTCTGCAACGGCTGTATTCTCTGGTAGAGAATTTCTGTTTGCGCTGCTGTTTGATTTTCATTGATGTCTTAGCCATGAAATTCCCTCCTCTTATTTCGCAAATGGCATATTGAATAAGCTTAACAGATAACGAGCTTCCTCATCTGTCTTAGCGGTGGTAACGAAGATGATATCCATACCTCTTACCTTGTCCACTTTATCATATTCAATTTCCGGGAAAATTAACTGTTCCTTAATTCCAAGTGCATAGTTTCCTCTGCCGTCAAATGCGTTCGGATTTACACCTCTAAAGTCACGTACACGTGGTAAAGCCAAGTTTACCAGACGGTCAACGAACTCATACATTTTCTCACCACGAAGGGTAGTTTTACATCCGATTGCCATACCCTCACGGATTTTGAAGTTTGCTACGGAATTTTTCGCTTTGGTCAGAACTGCTTTCTGGCCAGCGATGGTCTCCATATCTTTTACTGCAGCATCCAATACTTTCGCATTGTCTTTTGCCTCGCCAACGCCCATGTTGATAACAACTTTGTCAAGCTTCGGCACTTCCATTACGTTTTTATATCCAAATTTTTTGATCATAGCGTCTACGATCTCATTCTTGTACTGCTCACTGAGTCTACTCAACTTTCCAGACCTCCTCTCTCCAAAAATTAGTCGATAACCTTACCGGTTGCTTTCGCAACACGAACTTTCTTGCCACCTTCAACTTTGAAACCGATTCTGGAAACTTTTCCTTCGCTTACATACATTACGTTAGAAGCGTCGATCGGTCCTTCCTGTTTCACAATTCCGCCCTGCTGATTAGCTGGTGATGGTTTTGTGTGTTTGGTAATCATGTTTACGCCTTCAACCACTACAGTATTGTCTTTGTGGTTTACTGCTACAACTTTGCCTTCGCTGCCTTTGTCAGTACCGGCAATGACTTTGACGGTGTCGCCTTTTTTAATTTTCATCATGATCCGATACCTCCTTATAATACTTCCGGAGCGAGGGATACGATCTTCATGAACTGTTTCTCACGAAGCTCTCTTGCTACCGGCCCAAAGATACGGGTTCCTCTTGGGTTTTTGTCATCTTTGATGATAACTGCAGCGTTCTCATCGAATTTGATATAGGAACCATCTTTACGACGAGCTCCTTTTACAGTACGAACAACAACTGCCTTTACTACATCACCTTTTTTCACAACACCGCCTGGTGTTGCATCTTTAACGCTGGCTACGATAATATCACCAATGTTTGCATATCTTCTGGTTGAGCCACCCATAACGCGGATGCAGAGTAATTCTTTTGCACCGGTGTTATCAGCAACTTTAAGTCTTGTTTCCTGCTGTACCATTGCGGCATCCTCCTATCTGGCTTTTTCAATAATGCTAACCAGTCTCCATCTCTTATCTTTGGACAGTGGTCTGGTTTCCATAACTTTTACGGTATCACCGATTCCGCACTCGTTATTCTCATCATGAGCTTTTAATTTATAAGTCTTTTTAACGATCTTTCCATATACTGGATGTTTTACGTGGTTCTCAACTGCAACTACGATGGTCTTATCCATCTTATCGCTGACAACTACACCAACACGTGTTTTTCTAAGATTTCTTTCCACGATCTTCAATCTCCTTTCTCAAACTGATATTCACTGAATCTTATGCATTCTTCTCAGCGATAACAGTCTGAATACGAGCGATGTTCTTGCGAACCTCTTTGATTCTTGCAGTGTTATCTAACTGGTTGGTTGCATTCTGGAATCTCAGGTTGAAAAGTTCCTTTTTAGCAGCTACTAATTCATTGTTTAATTCTGCAGCTGATTTTGCTTTTAAATCTTCTACATACTTATTAATTTTCACTGTTATCACCGCCTTCTAAATCTGCGCGAGACACGATTTTACATTTGCATGGTAACTTGTGAGTAGCCAGACGTAATGCTTCTCTTGCAACCTCTTCGGATACTCCGGAGATCTCGAACATTACACGTCCTGGTTTAACAACTGCTACCCAGTACTCCAGTGTTCCTTTACCGGAACCCATACGTGTTTCAGCTGGTTTGCTAGTTACTGGTTTATCCGGGAAAATTTTAATCCAAACTTTACCACCACGTTTGATATAACGTGTCATAGCGATACGGGCTGCCTCGATCTGGTTGGATCTGATCCAGCACGGCTCTGCAGCGACAATACCGAACTCACCATGTGTAATTTTATTACCTCTTAACGCCTTACCAGTCATAGAACCACGGAACTGTTTACGACGTTTTACTCTCTTTGGCATTAACATTATTTATCGCTCCCTTCCTTAGCTGCCTTTGTTGGAAGAACCTCGCCCTTGTAGACCCATACCTTAACGCCTACTTTTCCGTAGGTGGTATCTGCCTCAGCGAAACCATAGTCAATATCTGCTCTTAAAGTATGCAGCGGAATAGTACCCTCGGAATAGGTCTCGGTACGAGCCATATCAGCTCCGCCCAGACGTCCGGAACAGGATGCTTTGATACCCTTTGCACCAGATTTCATAGCTCTTCCCATGCAGGATTTCATAGCACGACGGAAGGAGATACGGTTCTCCAGCTGCTGTGCAATGTTCTCTGCAACAAGCTGTGCCTCACGGTCTGGTCTTTTTACTTCTTTGATATCAACTACCACTTTCTTGGTGGTCATTTTCTGTAATTCAGCTCTTACTTTTTCGATCTCAGCTCCGCCTTTACCGATGATCATACCCGGTTTAGCAGTAGAGATGATAATTTTAACGCGGTCAGAAGTTCTCTCGATCTCAATCTTAGAAACACCTGCGCTGTATAATTTTTTCTTCAGGAACTTTCTGATCTGATAATCTTCTACTAAGCAGTCAGCGAAATCAGCTTCAGCGTACCATTTGGAATCCCAGTCTTTAATAACACCGACTCTAAGGCCGTGTGGATTAACTTTCTGTCCCATGATTGTCCTCCTTATTTCTTCTCATCAAGCACGATGGTGATGTGGCTCATTCTCTTCTCGATTCTGTAAGCGCGGCCCTGTGCTCTTGGTCTGATTCTCTTCATGGTTGGTCCTTTATCTGCGTAGCACTCTGCAACATAAAGATTCTCAGCTTTCATTCCGTTGTTGTTCTCCGCATTTGCGATAGCGGATTTTAATAATTTCTCTATCAGTGTAGAAGCATATCTTGGATTGTAAGCAACAATACCAAGTGCTGTCTGTACATCTTTACCTCTGATGGCATCTAAAACGAAGCATGCTTTCTGGACAGAAACACGTGCGTAAGATAACTTAGCGGACGGTCTGGTATCCTTCTGAGCATTTCTTTCTCTCTTAATCTGACTTCTGGATCCTTTTGCCATTAGATGAAACCTCCTTCCAAAAATTGACTACTAACGTCTGGATTTTTTCTCGTCTTTGCCGTGACCTCTGTAGGTTCTGGTTGGTACGAACTCTCCGAGTTTGTGTCCTACCATATCCTCAGTAACGTATACCGGCACATGTTTTCTTCCATCATGAACTGCAAATGTATGGGAAACCATCTGCGGGAAAATGGTGGAACGACGGGACCAGGTCTTAATCACAGACTTGTCGCCGCTTGCGTTCATTGCGTCTACTTTCTTCAGTAAGCTAGCATCTGCAAATGGTCCTTTTTTTAATGAACGAGCCATTGGTGAAACCTCCTCTTAATTATTTAATTAATCTACCGTCTCTTCTTCTTACGATCAGCTTATTGGACTTCTTGTTTTTCTTTCTTGTCTTCAGACCAAGTGCTGGTTTACCCCATGGTGTACATGGACCCGGACGACCGATACCAGTCTTTCCTTCACCACCACCGTGTGGATGATCGTTAGGGTTCATTACAGAACCACGAACAGTAGGTCTGATACCCATGTGACGTTTACGACCTGCTTTACCAACGTTAATCAGGTTGTGCTCGCCATTACCTACAACACCAACGGTTGCACGGCAGGTGATAGGTACCATTCTCATTTCACCAGATGGCATTCTCAAGGTTGCATATTTGCCTTCCTTAGCCATCAGCTGTGCGCTGTTGCCTGCAGAACGAACCAGCTGTCCGCCCTTGCCTGCGTATAACTCTACGTTATGAACCATAGTACCAACCGGGATATGAGTCAGCGGCAGACAGTTTCCTACTCTAACCTCTGCTTCCGGTCCGTTCATAACGGTCATTCCATCAGTCAGTCCCTGCGGTGCAAGGATGTATGCTTTCTCACCATCTGCGTAGCAGATCAGTGCGATATTAGCTGTTCTGTTCGGATCGTACTCGATACCGATAACAGTTGCCGGAATTCCATCTTTTCTTCTCTTGAAGTCGATGATTCTATATTTTCTTCTGGATCCGCCTCCGCGGTGTCTTACAGTGATTTTACCCTGTGCATTACGTCCAGCGTTCTTCTTTAAGGAAGTGGTCAGGGATTTCTCTGGAGTGCTCTTGGTGATCTCAGCGAAATCATATCCGGACATATGTCTTCTGGAAGGGGTATATGGGCGATAAGTTTTAATTCCCATTACTTTATCTCCTTTCGATAACTACGTTTATTGTCATGCTCGTATAGCATATAGGTCAGCTTCTTCTTACAGTCCCTCGAAAATCTCGATCTCTTTGCTGTCTGCGGTTAACTGTACGATTGCTTTTTTGGTCTTAGCAGTTTTTCCAACTACCATACCACGTCTCTTATTTTTTCCATCGCTGTTCATGGTGTTTACACTTTTTACTTTGGTTCCAGCGAACATTTTCTCAACTGCTTCTTTCACCTGAGATTTGGTTGCCTCGGTATGAACCAGGAAAGTATATTTCTTCTCGCCCATAGCAGCCATACTCTTCTCGGTGATTACCGGTTTGAGGATTACATCATAGTATTTAATATCAGCCATTACGCATATACCTCCTCGATGGTTGCAACAGCAGCTTTGGTAACGATTACGGTATTGTATTTCAGGATATCGTATACGTTAATGGTATTGGTTAAAGCTGTCTGAACGTTTTCAATGTTTCTTGCAGACTTCACAACATTTGCATCGTTCTCATTCAGAACTACTAATGCTTTGGATACATTCAGTGCATCCAGAACTGCCTGCATCTTTTTGGTCTTAATCTCATCAAATTTCAGCTCATCAAGAACGATCAGCTTATTCTCCTGTACTCTGCTGGTCAGAGCGGATTTCAGAGCAAGTCTTCTCTCTTTTTTATTTAATTTGATGGTGTACTCTCTTGGAGTTGGAGCGAATACTACGCCGCCGCCAGTCCACTGTGGAGCTCTGGTTGAACCCTGACGAGCATGTCCGGTTCCTTTCTGTCTCCATGGTTTTCTTCCACCACCGGAAACCTCG
>JAFYTM010000172.1 GCA_017558865.1 Lachnospiraceae bacterium | reverse complement strand
CGACGCTGTCGGTTTCACAGTTTCTTCCGGGATCAGCTGCATCACTTCGTTTACAATCTCCTGTGAAGCCTGTCCTGCTCGATAATCATCCCAAATATTATAACCTGTTAGAAAAAGGGCTGCCACGATCAGCAGCAACCCTATTCCTGTAAACAGATTTCCTTTTTTATCAGTACGTCTATTCTTATTCTTCATATTTATCACTTTCACGACTTCTGCGACGACCAAGTACCATCATCGCGATACCACCAATTACAAGAATCGGAACTGCCCACCACAGAGTACCTGTAGCCGGAAGTAATCCTAACGGAATTTCTAATTCATCAAATGCACCAAGAACACCAAACAGATCTTCGTCACCTACGTCATCCACATCCATTGGTGGTGTCTCCTTTGGAGTATTCTTCGGTTTATTAGATGGACCATCATCATCCCTGCTCGGAATCGCTGTATAGTTGTTTTCAAACTTGATCTCTGCATACTTGGAATTAATGTCATCGATATACAGAAGAGTTGTAGATTCGAAACCGTTTCCGTTTTCTGCATTTGTCACATACACTCTCATCTGATATACAGTTCCATCGTATTCGCCTCTGGCATGATCACCGGCTTCCTGCTGGATCGTATAGTTGTAAATGCCAAGTTTCGGGAATGTAATCTCCGGGAACTCTGCAGTTGTACCAGATTTTACGGAAATTGTATAAGCACCGTCTACGCTTCCTTCCGGCATCGGACAAGCTGCATCCGCAGCCTTCAATACGATATTCAGATCCTCTGCCGTACTCGGATAAGATCCCTTCTGTTCAATGGTAACCGGCAGTTTGATACTTGGATGTTCAGCCGCCACCACACTCATACAGAACATCTGAATGCTTAACATTGTCACCAACAATGCTGCAATACCACATCTAAACAATTTCTTCATATTTTTCGTCCTCCTATCTGCCAGAATGCGGTTTCATTATCGTCAAAACTATCGTTCTTGCATCTGTAAATTCTGTCGAACAAGTCGAGAAGATCAAGATCTGCTGCTCCCCATTCGTCTCTCTTAATTCTGCAATCTTATCTTTATTATAATACATCGCATTCTGCTCTGTAAAGTCGAGCAGTGTTTTTATATTAGACTTGTATTCCTGCGGCTCGAAAATCACATCTTCGGAAGCGCCAACAAGCAAACAAGCAAAGGTTTCTAAGTCATAAATTCGATCCGGTAAAATCAAAGAACCTTTCGTATTCTCATTGAAAAAGGTCTCGTCTTTATATTTGTCCAGATCACCAAACATCTCTCCGTCATCCATGTGATGACCATACAAGAGATTTACAAGATCATGAAACTCATGTTCATTTCGCGAATCCAGGTAAATACTGCCTGCCAGTGCGAAGTTTCCGTACACATCCCGGTTGATGTATGTCAGGTTCGTGTCTCCTTGTAATACTGGGAAATCGATGTTGGTATTGTCCAAGGTCACCCATGCACACACATCTTCATTGATCGCTAACAATTCTTCAAAGGAAGCTCCTGCATCCTCTTCTGCATCCACCGTTTTGGGCTTCAGCTTGATCATATCCGCCTGCACGTTCTGTGCTGCTGCGTATACCTGATTATTGTCCCACAAAGCATATCCAGCGTAAAGACCAGAAACACAAAGTGATAAAATGACTACGAAATTCAGGAAGGAATTTGCAGCTTTCAGGATCCATCGTGCCATACACTGCACTCCCTTCTTTTTAAATGGGGTGCGGCGGGCGAACTAGCGTCCGCCGCATCCTGATAGCCTATTCAGTTTTGATAGTACCAAAATAGATACTAATATTTCAACCAATTTTTACTTATCGACTATTTACAAATAAGAATTAGATCTCATCCTCTTCTTTACGTCTCTTTCCTGCGAAACCAAGAGCACCAAGACCAGACATGCCAAGCATCATGAGGTACGGAAGAGCATCGAGGGAGATACCTGTGTCGACAATTGCACCTTTGTTATTTGTAATTTCAACTCTATGATCATGGCAACTATCCTCAAATACAAAAGTACTATTACCGATCTCTATTTCCTCTGCAACTTCACCACCAATTGCCATACCTTTTGTTTCATTAAAGTCATATACTGGAGATTCACCGTTTATTACGTCCTCTGATACACCTGTATAATTATATGTTGCTGCATCGTATCCACCTTTTTCTACTGTTGTGTAATCTTCTTCAGCAACTTTATATGTAACGCCATATGGAATATTAATAAATGTTACTGTCTCATCATGCTTAAGATCAATTGTAACAGTTTTTTCGTCGTTCCAGTTAGCAGCAATTGTTTTTGTTTCTCCATCATCTGTATATGTAATCGCCTCACGAACAACTAAATCTACCTCTTTACCCTCAGCATCTACACCTGTTGGTGCTGTAAATGTCACTGTTACATTGAAATCTCTATCTTTCTCACCCATATTACCTGTAACTGTCTTTTTTACAGCTAATGTACCGGCACTATACTCATTAACGATAGAACCTGTCTTTTCACCATCTGCTGTTTCATAATGAATAGCACCAACATACTTAATTGCATCATCTGAATCACGAAGAATAGTTACAACAAGATAAAGCGGTTCTTCATTATATGTTACACCTGCTGTATCACCAACTTTTTCAGTTACCTTATAGGTATAAATACCGATACCTGGAAACATAGATGCAGCCAAATTAACTGGAACAATGTTTCCTTCTTCTGGATCTGCTGTTAAAGCAGCAAACTCAGTAGTAACATCCTCAATACTTGGCATATTATCGATTGTAACTCCCTCTTCTGCTTCTTCAACACCTACTTTTTCAAATTCAAATGTAAATGTTTCTGCAGGGCTCTTACTACCATTATTATCATTAACAATATTATATTCTTTTGTAAAATTTGCTGGCTTATTTAAAAATTCCTCATATTCATTTCTCGGTGTTTCATCTGCAAATGCTGGAACACTTATACTCAGAACCATACTTGCTGCTAAACCTGCTGCTAAAACTTTCTTTAAATTCTTCTTCATAAATATTTCCTCCTATAATCTAGCTATTTTCAAACTACCTTATAGCTACTATTCATTTTTAACTATAATCCACGCCTTCTCAGAATCGTAATAACCTTACCTTTTACATGTTCCATTATGACAGGTCCATGATCTCGACTATCTTCCGCATTCGTTCGATAATCACCTAGGATAAATATCTGTCCTTCCGGAACTCTGTAAGGATACCCCAATCCTTCTTTGGCGTATGTTGGATAAAGAATTTCACCTGTCTGAGTTGTACCATTTACCAGTAAAGAACCTGTGTCACTAATTGTTACAACATCTGTTGGTCTTCCAATTATCCTTCCTACTCGTTGTTCGCCGTTCACTGTATAGACCACAACATCGTTCTTTGCGTATTCCTGTTGTAATCGATACCCGATGATCAAGTCACCATCTTTGATTGCAGGAAACATTCCCTGACCCTTATTTTGTGTAATAAGGAAAACCTGCGTAAAAATTACGTACGCGGTGAGAGCCAGCACCACTACTCGAAAGAATAAATTAATGTATCCTTCTCTTGTATTCAGTGCGATCCTACGGGCTCTGATAACATCCGCTGCT
>JAFYTM010000171.1 GCA_017558865.1 Lachnospiraceae bacterium | reverse complement strand
TAACACATCTCTTTTTCTTTGTCAACAACTTTTTTCAAGTTTTTTTAAAAAGTTTTTTGACTCAAATCAGAATGTTTCGAGCTGACCGCTTTCCGCAGCCAGCTCGATTATAATATCACCAGTGTTTCCAAATGTCAACACTTTTTTTAATTTTTTTGATAACTTTTTTGAGAACGTATTTCGCGAATTCCCTCCAGTATAATTTCTCTCGCCTCTTTAGCCTTTTCTTTCGGCAAAGGCTCGATACCTTCTAATGGATATGCAATGCCCAGTTCTTTATACTTTAAAATGCCCATGGTATGATAAGGAAGAACATCTAATGCTTTTAAATTTGAAAGTTTTCCAATAAACCGCCCCAAATTCATCAAATGCTGCGGCTCATCTGTGATCCCTGGAACAATCACATGGCGAATCCATACAGGGATTCTTTTTCCTGCCAGATATTCTGCAAATGCGAAAATACCCGCATTATCCTGACCCGTTAATATACGGTGCTTTTCCGGATCGGTGTGTTTAATATCCAACATCACCAAATCCACTTCATCCATCAGCTGATCAAGCTTCCTGTTATAAGAAGTCTCTCCAGGCCGATAAGTAATCCCCGAAGTATCTATACAGGTATGAATTCCCCGTTTTTTTGCAAGGCGAAACAAATCCAGCAAAAAATCAATCTGCAAAAGAGGTTCTCCGCCAGTCACGGTAATCCCTCCGGTTGCATAAAACGGTCGATTCTTCTCATACAATGCAATTATTTCATCCGGCGTCATCTGATCGCCTTTATTTACCTGCCAGGTGTCCGGATTATGACAATATTGACATCGCATCGGACACCCCTGCATAAACACAACCAATCGAATTCCCGGACCATCAACCGTTCCAAAACTTTCTATGGAATGTATATAGCCCTTCATTGTATTATCCCAAAAGATTATATCTGATCATGGAACGTTCTGGAGATAACCTCATCCTGCTGCTCCTTTGTGAGTTTTACAAAATTTACAGCATAACCACTTACACGTACTGTAAGCTGCGGATATTTCTCCGGATGTGCCTGTGCATCCAGAAGTGTTTCTTTTGTAAATACGTTTACATTTAAGTGATGACCGCCTTTTGTTACATAGCCATCAAGGAGTCCCACAAGATTATCAATCTGATTCTGCGTTGCTGCCATATTATTTTCTCCTTTTTCTATTACTCTGCAAATTCGCTGTTATCTCCATCGAGTCCTTCAAAAAGGGTCGGTGAGAAACAAGCACCTCCTGCACAGTCCAAATCAACCTCAATATCACCTGCAAAGATCTGATCTTCTTTGCCAAGTGCTCCTGGAATGATAGAGAAGGTATTGGAAATTCCATCCTGCGCATCAATAAACGGAAGCTTAGAAACAGAAGCCAGAGATGCGACTGCACCATGTGTATCTCTTCTGTGCATTGGATTCGCTCCCGGCGCAAAAGCTTCGCCCTTCTTACGTCCATCCGGTGTGGAACCTGTTGCTTTTCCATAAACCACATTAGAAGTAATGGTAAGAATAGAAGTTGTCGGAATACCATCTCTATAAGTATGGAATTTTCTGATATGCTCCATAAACATATGAACAATCTCTCTTGCAATAGAATCTACTCTGTCATCATCATTTCCATATTTCGGGAAATCACCCTCTACTTCATAGTCTACTGCCAGACCTTTTTCATCACGAATCACTTTTACTTTTGCATATTTAATTGCAGACAGAGAATCAGCTACCACAGAAAGACCTGCAATACCAGTTGCAAACCATCTGGTTACATTCTTATCATGAAGTGCCATTTGAAGCTTCTCATAGCAATATTTATCATGCATATAATGAATAACATTCAGTGTATTTACATATACCTCTGCCAGCCATCTCATCATTGCATCGTATTTTTTCATTACTTCATCATAGTCAAGATATTCAGATGTAATCGGTCTGAACTCCGGACCTATCTGTTTTCCGGAAACCTCATCCACACCACCATTGATCGCGTAAAGCAGACATTTTGCAAGGTTTGCTCTTGCGCCAAAGAACTGCATCTCTTTACCAATTCTCATAGATGATACACAGCAGGCAATCGCATAGTCATCGCCATGTGTGAATCTCATAAGATCATCGTTTTCGTACTGTACAGAAGATGTTTCAATCGAAATCCTTGCACAATAACGCTTGAAGTTCAAAGGAAGCTTCACAGACCAGAGAACGGTCAGGTTTGGCTCCGGCGCTGCTCCCAGATTCACCAGAGTATGCAGATAACGATAGGACATCTTCGTTACCATATGACGTCCATCAATTGCCACACCACCGATAGACTCTGTTACCCACTGCGGATCACCGGAGAACAGGGCATTATACTCCGGAGTACGTGCAAATTTCACCAGACGAAGCTTCATGATGAAATGATCAACCATCTCCTGAATCTCTTTCTCAGTGTAAACACCATTCTTAAGATCGCGTTCTGCGTAAATATCCAGGAAGGTGGAGGTACGTCCAAGAGACATCGCCGCACCATTCTGTTCTTTTACAGCTCCAAGATAGCCAAAATACAGCCACTGAA
Source organism: Lachnospiraceae bacterium (assembly GCA_017558865.1). GTDB lineage: Bacteria > Bacillota > Clostridia > Lachnospirales > Lachnospiraceae > Hominiventricola. The sequence goes on along the minus strand of JAFYTM010000171.1, from coordinate 9,457 downwards.
TTGCTTCCCTGGTATCCTTTGCCGGCTGAGAGATGTCATAGCCATAACTCTTAGCCATATCCTTCAACTGATGCAGTGCACGAATCTGTTCAGACAATTCCTCTCTCTGACGAATCACATGAGAGTACATTGCAGAACGGGTCGTCTCTTTTTGCTCCATCTTATCTTCAATCAATCTGTCCACACCATACAGAGCCACTCGACGATAATCGCCAATAATACGGCCTCTTCCATATGCATCCGGAAGACCCGTAATAATATGGCTGGAACGACACGCTCTCATCTCTGGGGTATATACATCAAATACACCAGCATTATGTGTTTTTCTATGCGTCGTGAAAAATTCGCTTACTTCTGGATCCAGCTCATACCCATTATCACTGCAGGCTTTCTCTGCCATACGGATACCGCCATATGGATGCATTGCTCTTTTAAATGGCTTGTCTGTCTGGAATCCAACAATCTTCTCTTTCTCTTTATTCAGATATCCAGGTCCATGAGAAGTAATGGTAGAGATTACTTTTGTATCCATATCCAGGACACCGCCAGCTTCTCTTTCCTGTCTGGTAAGATCCATTACCTGTTCCCACAGATCAAGCGTATCCTGTGTTGCACTTTCAAGGAAACTCTCATCCCCATCATATGGGGTGTAGTTATGTCTGATAAAACTTCTGACATTAATTTCATTCGCCCAGGTTCCACTTTCAAACCCCTGCCATGCTTCATGCATTTTTCCCATTTTCCATACCTCTAATTTTATTTTTTATAAAGCACATTCCCGGAAACCCACACCCAGGAAGTTAGTCTGTGCTAACCATCAGTATAACACAGAATGTATCTGTTGTCCAGATACCTAGAATCTCTTGCATTATAGCATTTTTAGGAAATTATGTCACGCTACAATCAGTAGTATATTCTATCTCAAACGAATCTGATCTGTCCTGGATGCATGCATAACAATATATTTATTTTTTCCAGATAACGTATATAAGTTGGACACAGATTCTCCAAATGTGACACTGAAAAAATCCTTCCCATATTCATTCAGCATCATACATTCAAACTCATTGTATATAAGAATTTGTTCCTTGGAAAATTTCAATGTCGTATAATCCATATCAAAAGAAGTCTCAAATTTCTGCTGACCCTTGACATCATACACTTTGAGCAAATACCCCTCTTCTTCTCCCTTTTGTACAATACCAAGATATTTTTCAGAATAAAATACACTCTCTACTTCTTCGCTCAGCTCAATACTGGTCACAAGCTCAGGAATCTGCTTCCCTTCATATAAAAGAAGCTGCGTCGTTCCTATCGCAAAGCAATGTGTGTCATCCATATATTTCACACTCGGCACTACGATATCTGAAATCTCCTTTGCAGCCACCATATGATCCTGCTGATTCTCTCCCACCGAATCAAAATTATAAAAAGCAAGACACGTGCTGATCCCGCCATCTTTCACCTGTAGAAATGCAACTGCCAGCTTCGTTCCATCTGCACTTAAAGACATTCGAAGAGGATATCCGGTATCCTGAAGTTCAAACTTGGAAGTAACCAATTCCTGACCTTTTTTATCATAAAGATTCAGTCTCATGATATCTCCATCTTCCAGCAATGCGGCTAAAACACCTTGCGATGCAATCGATATTTGCCGAATTGGAAGCCTGGTCTGTATCGTTCCCTGCAATCCTGTCTGATCAAAAATCATCGCATCCGTTCCATTCTCTTCTGCAAGCGCCACACTTCCCTGACACACTTCTACCATTGGTGTCTGCATATTGTAAGTCTGACTCCAAATCAGTTTATTATTAGAATCCACACAGGATATTCCATCCTTTCCGTATTTCAGAACGTAATCCAAAAATTCTGTATACTGAGTCATAACCGTATCCGTACGCTCAAAACTGCGTACTACTTCATAAGTCTCATAAGAACGATTCCTCACCTGTATATATCCCCAACTCCCAGCCAGAATCAATACCAATAAAACAGCTCCGACAATCCCGATTGTTTTTATTCGATGATTACGGAGTTTTTTTTCAAAAGAACCTGTATCTTTTGAGACATCTGTATTTTTATTCAGAAGCTGTATACTCATCTTCTCTCCTGTTTCCAAAGTCTTTTATCATAAATAGTATAGCATTTTCTATTATGGAAGTAAAATAGTTTGTCCCACATATATTTTATCTTCATTCTCCAATGCATTGATTTCACATATTGTTTTTACCATATCTTCTGTGCCGTACCGGGTACGGCTGATCTGCAAAAGCGTATCTCCTTTTCGTATCTGATATGCTTCTGGTTCTTCTACTGCCGGAGACATAACGGGCTGTACAGATTCTTCCTGTTCTTCCGCTTTTTCTATTCCCTCTGATGCATCCGTCCCCTCCATAGGCTGTAATATCTCCAGCTCCTGCACCGTCTGCGTTTCTTCTAACGTTTCTATCTTATCCGAAGATGCCTCTGATTCTTCTTCCAGACTTTCCGACAATAGATAGATGGCACTCTCCATATCCGTCATTCGCTCATAATTATTTACCATGGTAATCCCTATCACTAAAACAACCATAATCAAAAAAGTAGATATCGTATACAAAAATGCCACAAGTTTTTTCTGAGATCCATGCTCTTTTTTCTCCTGCATGACATTCCGAAATCTAGTTGCTGCCCGATCTCTCAGAACACCCTCCGTTTCAATTCCCATACCGCCCTTTCGCTGACTGATATAATTCTGCATCCGTTCATTCTTTTCATAATATATGTAGTAACCGCTCAGAGGACGCAATCCATTTCCTGCAGATATGTAAAACACTTCTTCATTATCAATCATATCACTCTGAAAAAAGACATAATCTTTCGCCGCAAAATTCCTCATATGCACACTTCTTATCTCATCTGTAAGAACAGCCGGAAATCCCGGATTAGACATATACCATCCAAGCACCTCCCACCCATCAAAGCAATTCTGTACTTCCTGAAAAATACTGCGCCAGTGTTCATGTGTAAACCAGTTTTTGATATCCTGATCCATATCCACTTCCAGCGCACCTTGAATATACACTGCCGATTCCTCTGTTTTTCCAACCAGAACCGCCGTTCTTACACAAGTAAGATTTTCTTCTGCAAACTGCCGCAGAAACGTATATGCATAATCTTCTATAAAAACTTTTTTCCCTTCCCCCGGTTCTCCTATCTGACGCATATTTTTAGGAAAAGACGTATTCTCTTTTGCTTTTTTTCCTTCTATCAGCTCCATCATTTTATCAACCTCCATTTTGCCTATATCGTAGCATAGAAGGTCTTGTATTTTTGACGAAACAACAACGAACATGCACTCATTTTATCGACAAAAAGAGACGCCTAAGCGCCTCTTTCAAAATCCTCTTATACAAATTTGTAAATGGTCGTTGTACAATATGGCTCTCCAGCTTCAAAAACCGGCTGTCTGAAATTCGGTTCATTGATGCTGTTCGGGAAATACTGAGTCTCCAGACACAGAGCCTGACGCACATCGTAATGAGCGCCATCCTTACCTGTCTGTGGAGTGATAAAATTGCCGGCATAGAACTGGACACCTGGAAGATCCGTATACACTTCCATCACACGACCCGCTTTTTCATCTTCTACCTGTGCAATTTTCTCCACCTTACCAGGCACCGTATTCAGTGCCCATGTATGGTCATATCCTTTCACCAGAGTCAACTGTTCCCAGTCCGCATCAATCTCATCACCAATTCTCTTGGCCAGACGGAAATCCATCGGAGTTCCCTCTACCTCTATAACCTTGCCTGTCGGAATCGCACCAGGAAGAACTTCCACAAAACCATCTGCAAAAATGGCCATCTTTTCATCACAAATATCCCCGGAAGCGTGACCTCCAAGATTAAAATAACTGTGGTTCGTCATATTAAGCATCGACTTCTTGTCGCACACACCATCATAAGTAATCACAATCGCATTGTCCTCAGTCAGCGTATAGGTAACCGAGATATGTAAGGTTCCCGGGAATCCATTCTCTCCATCCGGGCTTATATAAGAAAATTTGACAGCATTCTTCTCTTCCAGAATCTCTGCATCCCATACAATTTTATGAAAACCATGATCAGCTTCCGTGTGAAGGTTATTGCCGTTCTCATTTGCAGCCAGCTTATACTCCACGCCATCCAACGTAAATGCAGCTCCCTTGATCCGGTTGGCACTCCTTCCTATGGTAGCTCCAAAGAAACATCCATTTTCTTCATACTGCGACAGGCTGTCATATCCCAGAACCACATCCTGTTTTACACCGTCATGATTCGGCACAATCAGTTTTACCAAAATTGCGCCAAACTCTGTAACCGTTGCCTCCATACCATTGTGATTGCTCATGGTATAAAGATATGTCTGTTTTCCATCTTTTGCAATGCCAAATTCTTTTCTCGTAATGCCCATAATTTGCTCCTTTACAACTCTATGCGCCCTTCTAACGCACGTAACAAGGTAACTTCATCGATATATTCCAGATCCCCGCCTACCGGTACACCGCTGGCAATACGACTCACTTTAATCCCCGTAGGTTTTACCAGCTTGCTGATGTACATCGCCGTAGTCTCCCCTTCCAGACTGGAATTGGTTGCAATGATCACTTCATCCACATCCTTTTCCAGACGATGCATCAGTTCTTTTAAACGGATATCTGCCGGTCCAATTCCCAGCATCGGAGAGATCGCACCGTGAAGCACATGGTAGACGCCTTCATACTTGGCAGTCTTTTCATAGGCACTCATATCACGGGGATTCTCCACCACCATAATCAGTTTTTGATTCCGATTCGGATTACTGCAGATAGGACAGATCTCCTGGTCAGTCAAGGTCAGGCACTGACTGCAGTAACGGATCGTACTCTTTGCTTTTACGATCGTATCCGCCAGCTTCTCCACCCGCTCCTTTGGCATATCAATGATATGAAATGCCAGTCGCTGTGCCGTCTTGGCACCAATTCCAGGCAAGGAAGACAGTTGTTCGATCAACTGGCTGATTTGACTGCTGTAATATTCCATTAGAACGGAAATCCTCCGCCAAGACCACCGGTCAGTTTTGCCATGTTCGCTGCAGATGCCTCATCTGCTTTGCGCAGAGCTTCATTAACTGCTGCCATAATCACATCCTCCAGCATCTCCACATCATCCGGATCTACCGCTTCCGGATCCAGTTTCACCTTAGTTACTTCTTTTTTACCGGTTACAGTGACTTCCACCGCACCGCCTCCTGCTGCTGCAGTAAACTCTGCAGATTCCAGCTCTTTCTGACTTTCCTCCATCTGACGCTGCATACGCTGCGCCTGTTTCATCAGATTATTCATATTTCCCGGCATAGCTCCGCCAGGGAATCCTCCTCTTTTTGCCATTTTAAAATCCTCCTGTTTCTTTTCTATCTATTTATTCAATATCAATATCTATATTGATTGCTTTCGATAAGTCAATGACTGGCTCTGTCGGTCTTGTATCTGTATGCGGTGTACAAACCTGCACCTTCATACGAACATTCATCACACGTTCTACAACCTGCTCTACTTCTTCTGCCAGTTCTTTTTCATCTACTGCATGATCTCTGCAAAGGATAATCTGAACCCCTCCCTGTTCAGGAAGTTCTCTGCACTGTGCGCCTTTCAGCACAAACTGCGACCATTGACTGGCTTTTTTACGAATTTCCTGAAATCTTGCAATAAACTCCTGTACATCTTTGGACAACGCTTCCGGAGATATCTTAGCGGTCGGTCTTACCGCCGGCTGTGGAATCTGTGTCATCTGCAGCGGTATCTCTCCTGCTGCCATCACTGGAATCCCTTGATCCATCCTCTCTTCCAACTGAGCAATTCTCTGCAGGAGCGAATCATAATTTCGTTCCATTGCAGGTTTACACAGCTTAATCATAGCAATCTCCACCAAAACACGTTTCTGAGTTGCATAACGAATCTGACCAGATAGCTCCGAAAACACTCTGATGTAGCGCATCAGCGTATCTATCTCCACCAATTCTGTCTCTTCCCGCATCTGAATCAGCCGCTCACTGGATACATCCAGCAAATCTTCCATCTCCGGATCACTTTTCAGCATCAAAAGATTCCTCAGATACCAGATAAAATCTACCACAAACTGAGATAGCTCTCTTCCCTGTAAAATAATCTGTTCCAGTTCCCGAATCACCTCTGGAAGATTCTGCGCGCAGATTCTTCGAAACAGACTGCTGAACACATCCATATCCACTGCCCCCAGGACTTCGAGCACATGATCATAGGTCAGCTTCTGTCCAAGATAAAACGCAATACATTGATCCAGAAGACTGAGTGCATCACGCATGGAACCATCACCGGCTTTTGCCACATATAAAAGTGCCCGTTCCTCTGCTTCCACTTTTTCTTCTTCCATCAATTCGCGTAATCTTGCTGCAATTGTATCCGTTGTTATCCTTCGAAAATCGTACCTCTGACATCTGGACAGAATGGTAATCGGTATCTTGTGTGCCTCTGTCGTAGCCAATATAAAAATCACATAAGAAGGAGGTTCTTCCAGCGTCTTCAAGAGAGCATTAAACGCTCCTATCGACAGCATATGAACCTCATCTATGATATAAACCTTATATCTTCCTTCCGTAGGAGAATAGGCAACCTCATCCCGAATCTCTCGAATATTATCCACACCATTATTCGATGCTGCATCAATCTCAATCACATTCATGGAGGCACCGGCAGCGATTGCCCTGCAGGAGGCACACACTCCGCAGGGATCACCATCTACCGGATGTTCACAGTTCACTGCTTTCGCAAATATTTTTGCAATCGTTGTCTTACCAGTACCTCTGGTACCGCAAAACAGATAGGCATGTCCGATACGATCTGCACGAATTTGATTTTTCAAAGTGGTCACAATATGATCCTGACCTTTTACCTCCGTAAATTCCGTTGGACGAAATTTACGGTACAATGCCGTATAAGACATGACCCTTCACTCCTCAAATATCTGAATCTTAATCTCCGAAGCTGATACCAATCATCTTCGCTTCTTTGATAATGCCGGCATCCGGATCTACTCCTTTGAGCTTACCGGCAACTTCACCAAGCGGCACCTTGCAGGTCTCGCCGTTCACGATACCTACCATATAACCATATTTTCCATCAACAATTAATTTTGCTGCTTTTGCACCAAGTCTGGTAGAAAGTACACGGTCATAAGCATTTGGAGATCCACCTCTCTGGGTATGTCCAGGCACCGTCACGCGCACATCTGCGCCTGTTTTCTGTTTAATCAATTCTGCCAGTTCATAGGATACAGACGGGTATGCATAGTTCGCCATCTTTGCCTTGTATTCCTTCTTAGACAGTTTTGCATCTTCTTTGGAAATCGCACCCTCTGCAACTGCAAGAATGGTAAAACCTTTTTTCGCTCTGGTTCTTTTCTGAATCGCTTCACATACTTTATCGATATCATATGGGATCTCTGGAATCAGCACAATATCTGCTCCGCCTGCAATACCTGCATGCAGCGGAAGCCATCCCACTTTATGACCCATAACTTCTACAATAAATACACGGCCATGAGATGCTGCTGTTGTATGGATACAGTCAATACAATCTGTCGCAATATCAACCGCACTCTGGAAACCGAATGTCATATCTGTTCCCCAGATATCATTGTCGATGGTCTTTGGCAGATGAATGATATTCAGTCCTTCTTCTCTTAACAGATTTGCTGTCTTCTGTGTTCCGTTTCCACCAAGAATCACCAGACAATCCAACTCATGTCTGCGATAGTTATTCTTCATGGCAGCTACTTTATCCATGCCATTCTCGTCCGGATTTCTCATCTCTTTGAACGGCTGTCTGGAGCTTCCAAGAATCGTTCCGCCCTTGGTCAGAATACCAGAAAAATCTTTTCCGGTCAGAAGACGATACTCATTATAAATCAACCCCTTGTATCCCTCTTCGAAACCGTAGATTTCCACATTGCCGCCAAGCAGATTATAAAGTCCTTTCACTACACCTCGCATTGTTGCATTCAATGCCTGACAATCGCCACCACTTGTCAACATACCAACTCGTTTCATAGCCTCTTCTCCTTTATACATTTTACTTACCCCACAGTATCTCCATACTGCATATACTTTCCTGAATATTATAAACCAATCCAGCTTTTTTCACAAGTATTGCCCGGCTGGAATCCAGAGAGAAGACAGAAAAAAACACGAGGTCCTATGAACTTCGTGTTATGCTTATCTTTTAAATCCGTGCATCCTGCTTTGTGCAGACTGACCAGAACGTTACCTGTACAGTTAACTCAGCCCAGGCACCCCTACGGCACCCGAAAGGTCCCGCTTAGTGCTGCTTTGTTCCCAACCTGACACGGTTCACGGGGTTCCGTCGCGTAGGACCCAAACATCAACGCCACTTATACAGGGCAGCTTCCAACCAATACAACCCGAGGCAGGATATCACCTCTACTATAGCGGATTGTAGATACAGGGCACCGCTAATTCCCCGGCTGCACGGAAATCTTATGACAATATAAAATTTAACGCTTGTACAGTATAGCCTGTTTTGAAAGGTTTGTCAAATCAATCTTTATTCGGACGCATAGCCTGTCTCAAAATTCACCTGATTGATCAGTTCCCTTCCTTCCAGAAAACGCATCAGATTCTGACAGCAAATATGCATGATCCGATTCTCGGTATCTTTGGAATATCCAAAACTCATTCCTGCAATATGAGGTGTAATCATCACCTGTTCCATATTCCACAATGGATGATTCTCCGGCAACGGTTCCGGTTCCACAACATCCAGTGCTGCTCCTCCAAGATATCCTTCTTCCAACACTTTTACCAGTGCATTCGTATCAACAAGACTGCCTCTTCCCACATTTACAAGATACGCGCCTCTCTTCATCAGCCGAAGCCGCCTCTCATCCAGAAGACCGGTGGTCTCTTTTGTTCCAGGCAGACAGCCAACCACAATATCTGCCAGCGGAAGCTCCTTATCCAATTCATCAAGTGTAATCATACCATCAAAACAGTCCGGATAATTACGATCTGTCCTTCTCATGCCGATCACCGTCGTTCCGAAAGCTTTCAAACGTTTTGCCGCACCAGTCCCGATATCACCAGCTCCCAGAATCAAAATTCTTTTGCCGCAAAGCAAAAGCTCCGAACCAAGAGGATTCCATCTTTTTTCTCTCTGTTGATTCGCATATTGTTTTAGATTTCTGCCAAGTGCAAGAATCACTCCTACAATATACTCTGGTATCACAGTCTGAAAACCACCTTTTGCATTGGTAACCTTTACTTTTTCCGGAAATCCGTCCCGCATGGTATAGATATCCGTCCCCGCCCAACTCATCTGAATCCATTTCAGGCGTGGACATTTTTGTATCTCCCGAATCCCCGGCTGACCAAAGATGATCTCTGCCTCCTGCAAAAACGGAAG
>JAFYTM010000170.1 GCA_017558865.1 Lachnospiraceae bacterium | reverse complement strand
ATCACCGGAACTCCATGTCTGTTACAGATCTCCATAATCCGATCCATATTAGCTGGAATTCCATACAAATGTACCGGTATCACTGCTTTTACATTCGGATATTTTTCAAATGCGCGTTCCAGAGCATCCGGAGACATATTCCAGGTCTCATAATCACTGTCAATAAATACAGGAACCGCTTTTTCATACATGATCGGATTGGCTGTCGCCGAAAACGTCAAATCCTGACAGAAAACAATATCGCCTTCTTTTACACCTGCTGCCTTCAATGCCATATGAAGCGCCGCAGAACCTGACGATAAAGCGGCTGCATCCTTAGCCCCTGCATAGGACGCCAGCTCTTTTTCAAATTCATTTACATTTTTCCCAAGCGGAGCTACCCAGTTGGTGTCAAATGCTTCTTTAACATATTCCTGTTCATATCCTTCTGCACTCATGTGCGGAGAAGAAAGAAAAATACGTGCCATCTTATACGCCTCTTCTCATTTATTTTACTTTCATATGATAGGTTGGAACAATCTCCATCACTTTTTCTTTGATATCCGGACTGTCTTCCCTTGACAGTCTATTCAGTTCCTCCAATTGATGCCGGAACAATTCTTCATCAAACTCAATCGGTTTTCCGATATGGATCAAATCATTCTCTGTATTCTGAAGTCCCTCCTCACTCATCAGAAGCTCTTCATACAGCTTTTCTCCTGGTCTTAATCCGGTAAACTGAATATCAATATCCTCATATGGCTTATAGCCTGACAACCGGATCAGATTCAACGCCAGATCCAGAATCTTTACCGGCTTTCCCATATCCAGGACAAAGATCTCTCCGCCTTTCGCCTGAGCACCTGCTTGAAGTACGAGAGAAACTGCCTCCGGGATCGTCATAAAATAACGGATAATATCCGGATGCGTCACCGTCACCGGCCCACCCGCTTCAATCTGCTTTTTAAATAAAGGAATCACACTTCCATTGCTTCCCAGTACATTTCCAAAACGCACCGCCACAAACTCCGTCTTTGACTGATTGTTCATCATCTGAATAACCATCTCACAAAGACGTTTGGATGCACCCATGATATTGGTCGGGTTGACTGCCTTGTCCGTAGAGATCAGAACAAAACGTAATACACCATACCTGTCCGCTGCCTGAGCGGTCTTCCATGTACCCATCACATTATTTTTGATCGCCTCATTCGGACTGTCTTCCATAAGCGGTACATGCTTGTGGGCTGCTGCATGATAAACGATCTCCGGTCGGTACTGTTCAAACACCTGATTAATACGATGCGTATTTCTTACGGAACCAATCAGTACGACCAGATCCAGATCCGGATACTTTTTCCTCAGCTCCTGCTGAATATCATACGCATTATTTTCATAAATATCAAAGATCACCAGTCTCTTCGGCTCATGTCTTGCAATCTGGCGGCAAAGCTCGCTGCCGATCGAACCTCCTCCTCCGGTAACCAGTACCGTCCTGCCGGACACATACCCCATAATACTGTCCACTTTTGTATCTACCGGATCCCGACCAAGCAGATCCTCAATCTCCACATTGCGGAGCTTTGACACACTGACCTCACCATTCACCAACTGATAAAGCCCCGGCAACACTTTCAGCTTACAGCTTGTCTGACTGCAGATATCCAGAATCTCCTGCACCACCGCATGTGTAGCCGAAGGAATCGCGATCATGATCTCATCAATATCGTACTCCGCTGCCAGTCTGCAGATATCGTAACGGCTTCCTGCCACCAACACTCCCCGAAGATATTTTCCATGCTTTCCAGGATCATCATCCACGATACAACATACGTTCTGATCCACATACCGGCTGTTCTGCAGTTCTTTTAACAGTGTATATCCCGCCTCACCGGCACCTACAATCATCGTATTCTTTTTTCCTGTGTGACTCATTCCCTCTCTGCGGGACTGAATATAACCCAGAATACGATACATAAATCGAAATACAACAATCCCTGCTGTCAAAATTGCAAAATACAGAAATGGATAGCTTCTCGGATATCGCAGCCCAAAAACAGACATTCCTATCGCCTGTGTAACTGCGGACAGCAAACATGCCATCATAATATTGACCAGATCCGATGCACTGGCATACTTCCAGATTCCCTGATAGAGTCTGCAAAGACCAAACAAAACCAGAGAAATTATAATATTAACCGGAAGATATTGAAAAATCTGTTCAATAAATTCAATCGCCATCGGCTCAAAAAGCCAGTTATAACGCACATAGATCGCCATCGGTCCTGCCACTGTAATGATCAACGCATCTACAAGCATCAACAGCAGAATTCTGTATATCATTTTTTTACTTTTATTTTTAAACATCAGACGCTCCTACGCATAGTACTCCATATTCTTTATTAGTTTATCACCT
>JAFYTM010000003.1 GCA_017558865.1 Lachnospiraceae bacterium | reverse complement strand
TCCTCCGGCTGTCTTTTATATATGTAGTGAAAAAGTTTGGCAATATGAACTTACAGTTTTTTATAAACCTTACCGCCCTTCATAACAAAGGACACATCTGCAAGAACAGATACATTATCTAAAGGATTACTGTCTACAGCAATGACATCTGCTTTCAGACCTGCTTTTAACTGACCTTTTTCCTTATCAATTCCGCACATCTTTGCAGCATTAACAGTTACGCCTTTCAGTGTTTTCAACACAGGCGCTCCACATGCAATCGCAAGCTCCAGTTCCTTGTACAGAAGTCCATGATATGCATCGGTACCAATCGTCCAGTTGATCTTATCATTCTGGTATACACGGCTTAAGCACTCTTTACTGTATGCTCTTCCTGCCTGCATATTCTGTACATGAGCAGCAGACAGATACGGCTCACGTCCTGGATCCAGTACAATACCGGAGGTCAGGTCGATCCAGCCTTTATGCTCCTCTTCCACCATCTTCACCTGTTCCGGTGTGATGCTGTATACATGCTCGATACAGTCAATTCCTGCTTTTACACAGTACTCCAGACCTTTTCCGCCGATACAGTGAGCTGCTGTCTTGATATTTAAGGCTCTTGCTTCTTCTACTACCGTACAAATCTCATCATAAGAGATGAAACATGGAATAAAGTCTTCTGCATGACGTGCAGGAGCTCCCGGAGTTACGAAGATTTTCAGAACATCCACTCCACGGAACATATTCTCACGCGCAGTTTTGCGGAATTCCTCCACTCCGGAATGCGGCACACCAACGATACCATGACCATGACGTCCTTTCATACCGATACCGCAGACCAGAAGGTCAGGTCCTGTAACCTTGCCCTTTTTGATCTGATCCTTTAAAGTTACATCAATGTAACGACGGTCACCAAGACTGCGGGAGGTGGTGATACCTGCCATCAATTCATCTTCCAGACCTTTTAATGCGATGACTGTATGTTCACATTCACTCTGATCAATCACACCAAGATGACCTGGAACTCTTGCATCCAGAGCCATATGACTGTGACACTCAATCAGACCAGGAAGCAGAACTTTATCACCCAGATCAATGATCTCTGCTTCTTTTCCGGAAGCTTTAAACTCATTCTGTGTGGTCACTTCCTGAATTAAATCATTCTCAATTAAAATACAGGCATCTTCGAGAACCTGCAGTTCTTCTCCAATTAAAGCTTTTTTTGCATAAATAGCTGTTAAAGACATAGATACCTACTCCTTCCAAAGCTGTCAGTTACCCTTATTCGGCATTTGCTTTCTTCTTTTTCTCCAGATGAATCTTCACCAACGGGAATACGAAGGAAAATACAGTAAAGATCGCAAGTGCTGCTGCCAGCGGTCTTGAGAATACCATATGAAGCTCACCTTCATACATGGTTCTGGTAAGGGACATGGATTTCTCCATATTTGTACCAAGCAGGAGTGCCAGAGCAACCGGAGAAGTCGGGAATTTATTTCTCTCCATAATGTATCCAATCACACCTGCTCCGAACATTACCCATACATCAAACATATTTTTGTTTGTTGCAAAAGTACCAACGGTTGCAAGTACAACGATAACAGTTGCAAGAATGGACTTCGGAATTACCAGAATAAGGCTTCCGCATTTACAGAAGAACATACCTACAAAGTACATTAACAGGTTGATCATTGCAAAACCGATGATCATGGTATATACCGTATCTGCATGCTGTGTGAACAGGGTTGGACCTGGACGTACACCGTGGATAATCATTGCTCCAAGGAAGATTGCTGCCGGAGCACTTCCCGGGATACCAAGGGTCAGAAGCGGAATCAGGGAACCACCGGTTACACCGTTGTTACCAGCCTCTGCTGCAACGATACCTTCCGGACTTCCGTTTCCGAACTCTTCCGGATACTTGGATGATTTCCTTGCTTCATTGTAGCAAAGGAATGCTGCAATATCCGGACCTGCTGCAGGGATAATACCAATTGCAACACCCCAGATCGTGGAACGGACTGCATTCAGACCATTACGGGTAAGGTCAGTCAATTTCAGCTTCATGGAGCCAACTTTACCAGTCTCAGCCATCTTGCCGAATGGATCTTCCAGCATCTTAAATACTTCTGGAAGAGAGAACAGACCAATCAGAACCGGTACTACAGAAAATCCACCGGTCAACTGTGAAAATCCATAGGTAAAACGCGGGAAACCTTCTACCGGATCCTGACCAAAGGTAGCAAGCAGCAAGCTGATAAATGCTACCATACAGCCCTTAAACAGGTTATCCTGTGCAAGCATAACTACTACAGACAGACCAAAGATTGCTACGAACATCTGCTCTGGCTGACCTACCATCTTTGCGATCTTAGCAAGAAGAGGTGCACACACAAGCAGCGCAACAGAACTCCAGAAACCACCAAATACAGATGCAATCGTTACCAGATGAAGCGCACGTCCGCCTTCACCCTTTTTAACAAGTGCTTTTCCTTCCCATGCGGTCGGAGCAGATGCCGGAGTTCCAGGAATACCAACCAGTACCGCCGGAATAGAACCGCCGTACACACCACCGCAGTACAGAGCACTCAGAAGCAGAAGTGCTGCCCCCGGATCCATAACATAGGTAAAAGGAACAAAGATTGCTACCGCCATCGTAGCGGAGAATCCAGGAAGTGCACCAAACAGTACACCAACGAACAAACCTCCAAGACAGATCAGGAGATTCATAGGCTGAAGGACGTTGGAAAAACCAATCATAATATTTTCCATAATTATATCTCCTTTCTCTTAAAATGCGATATTGAACCAGCTTCCTCTTGGGAGGATAACGGTCAGGAAGTTTGTAAATACAAAGAAAACAACAACAGTCATTACAACACTAAGTACAACCATAACCACTTTATTCTTCAGCTTCAGATAAAGCAGGGATGCGATCATGAATGCAATCGTAGATGCAATGTAACCGATTTTAGTCATAAGCAGCAGATAAGCAGTAATCATAAGGCAGTACGGAATGATAATCTTTGCCTGTTCTACAACCTTTGTTTCCTGTTTATCCTGAGTTTTCATTTTCAGCACACTACTGACCAGCAAATAAATCGTCATAATATAAGAAACGATCAAAAGTACCATCGGATACCCCTTAGATACAGCCGGAATCGCCGGAACCTGTACTGCCAGAGATGTAAGAAATGCCAGAAGGACGATACTGATAATCATATCCGGAAAGCTTTTTTTCAAAACAAATTCCCTCCTGTCTTTTTGTATAAGCGGATTTTATATAACAGGGCAGCCTTTGGCTGCCCTGTTATGCCTGTCTCATTCAAATTTCGTTACAAATACAGGATTACATATCCTTGTTTGCTTCGAAGTAAGCTTTTACAGACTCATGATTCTCAGCATAGAAGGTCTGGAAATCATCAAATCCAGTGTAATCTACAGTAACACCAGCCTCTGCTGCTGCTGCGACAAACTCTGCTTTCGCACATACTGCACCTGCTGCATCTGCGAACTCTCTCATAGCATCCTCTGGAGTTCCAGCCGGAGCTACGAATCCTCTCCACATGGTGGACTCAAATCCTTCATAACCAAGCTCTGCTACAGTCGGGATATCCGGACATGCATCGATTCTCTCAGCACTGGTGATAGCGATTGCTACTGCCTCACCTGCATCGATTGCTGCAAGTGCCTCAGATACGAATGGAGTACCTACAGTACAGTCACCATTCATGATATCAGTAATAACGGAAGCGCCTCCATCGTATACCATACGTTTGTAGCTTGCGCCGGTAGCATCCTGGAACTCAAGTTTCAGGAAATCCCAGTGAGTCCATGCTCCACCAATTCCCCAAAGAGTCTTGCCGTCGCCTGCATCAATCAGACCTTTCAGGTCAGTGATTCCAGATGCATTGGAAGCAAGAATGATGTGTGGGTCAGCAGCGAATTTACATACTGGTGCAAAGCTGTCCTTGTTGTAAGGAACACCCTGCAGCATGATATCGCCGTTAGAGTCGGTGTTTGCAAAGTAAGCATAGGTCATACCATCTGCATTTGCCTCTGCAAGCTGAGCAAGACCGATACTTCCGCCGCCACCAGTAACGTTGTTGATTACGATGGTACATCCAAGTTCTTTCTCCATCTCTGCACAGATCAGACGACATGCAACGTCAGCTCCGCCGCCTGCTCCCCACGGTACGATCATCTCAACAGTCTTTCCGGCATAGAAACCATCTGCGTTTGCTGCAGGAGCTGCAGGAGCCTCTGTTTTCTCTGCAGGAGCCTCTGTCTTCGGAGTCTCAGCCGGTGCTGCTGCCTCTTCTTTTGCGCCGCATCCTGCAAGACCAAGAACCATAGCTGCTGCCATAAGTAACGCTAAACTTTTTTTCTTCATTTTCATACCCTCCATGAAATTTATTTTATTTAGCTATCTTATTATACAAGCAATTACTATGCCAACTTGATCAGTTTTTTTGTGTTCTTTCATGTTCCCTTGATAAAATGCCTAATAATCAGGGTTTTTAATTAACTTTTTTTTTACATTTTTTTAGCAAGATAGTTATGTATTTTTTGCGTTTTTTTAATTTTTTTGCAATTCATTGCATATTTTTGCATTATCAATCATTGGAACGCAATTTTTCTTTCTGATTTGTTCTCCAGATTTTGATCAACGGGAAAGCAAAAGAGAAAACCGTAAGCAGCAATAATGCCAATGCCAGAGGTCTGGTCAATACCATATGAAGTTCACCCTCATACATCGTTCTGGTAAGAGACATGGATTTCTCCATGGTTGTACCAAGCAAAAGTGCCAACGCAACCGGTGCTGTCGGGAATTTATTTCTTTCCATAATGTAACCGATCACGCCTGCAGCGAACATCACCCATACGTCAAACATATTCTTGTTTGTCGCAAAAGTTCCAACGGTCGCAAGAACAACAATCACAGTTGCAAGAATAGATTTTGGAATGATCAAAATCAAGCTTCCACACTTACAGAAGAACATACCTACAAAGTACATCAACAGATTGATCAGTGCAAAACCGATGATCATAGTATATACCGTATCTGCATGCTGTGTAAACAGAGTTGGACCTGGACGTACACCATGAATGATCATCGCACCAAGGAAAATTGCTGCCGGAGCACTTCCCGGGATACCAAGAGTCAGAAGCGGAATCAGAGAACCACCGGTTACACCGTTGTTGCCGGATTCAGCCGCAACAATACCATCCGGGCTTCCGTTTCCAAATTCTTCCGGATGCTTGGATGCCTTCTTCGCTTCATTATAGCAAAGAAAGGCTGCAATATCCGGACCCGCTGCCGGAATGATACCAATAACAACACCCCAGATGGTAGAACGGATTGCGTTTCCGATATTGTTGGTAATATCTGTCGCTCTCAATTTCATAGAGCCAACTTTGCCGGATTCCGTCATTTTACCAAATGGATCTTCCAGCATTTTAAATACTTCCGGAAGAGAGAACAGACCAATCAGCACCGGAACTACGGAGAATCCACCTGTCAGTTCTGAAAAACCATAAGTAAAACGCGGGAAACCTTCTACCGGATCCTGACCAAAGGTAGCCAGCAGCAAGCTGATAAATGCTACCATACAGCCCTTAAACAGATTATCCTGTGCAAGCATAACTACTACAGACAGACCAAAAATAGCTACAAACATCTGCTCTGGCTGACCTACCATCTTTGCAATCTTCGCAAGAAGAGGTGCACACACAAGCAGTGCGATCGAACTCCAGAAACCTCCAAAACAGGATGCCAGAGTTACCAGATGAAGGGCACGTCCGCCCTCACCTTTTTTAACCAGTGCTTTTCCTTCCCAGGCTGTCGGAGCAGACGCCGGAGTTCCAGGGATACCAACCAGTACCGCAGGAATCGAACCACCGTACACACCACCGCAGTACAGAGCGCTCAGAAGCAGCAAAGCTGCTCCCGGTTCCATAACATAGGTAAATGGAACAAAGATTGCTACCGCCATCGTAGCGGAGAATCCAGGAAGTGCACCAAACAGTACACCAACAAACAAACCTCCAAGACAGATCAGGAGATTCATAGGCTGAAGCACATTTGCAAAACCAATCAAAATGTTTTCCATAAAAATATCTCCTTTCTGTTATAACCAGCTTCCTCTTGGCAGAATTACTACCAGGAAATTTGTAAATACAAAATAGATCAATGCTGTCGTAACAACGCTCAGAATCACCATCAATACTTTATTCTTCAGTCTCAGATAAAGCAGCGAAATGATCATAAATGCGATGGTAGACACCACATAGCCGATCTTTGTCATCATGAACAGATACACAGTGATCAGACCACAATAAGGGATGATCACCTTCGCCTGCTCTACTACCTTTGTCTCCTGCTTTTCTTCCAGTTTCATTCTGCTTACACTCTTCAAAAGCAGAACAATGGTCATAAGGTAAGAAATTCCAAGCAAAAATATCGGGTATCCCTTTGACACATCAGGAATCGCCGGAACCTGTACTGCCATGGAAGTCAGAAATGCCAGCAGGACAATACTGATAATCATATCCGGAAAGCTTTTCTTCAAAACAGTCCCTCCTTATCTATGTTCATTACATATTTGCATTTGCTTCATAGTAAGATTTTACAGACTCATGATTCTCCCAGTAGAAATCCTGGAACTCATCATATCCTGTATAATCTACCGTAACGCCAGCTTCAACTGCAGATGCAACAAACTCTGTATTTTCACATACCGTACCTACCGCTTCTGCAAACTCTTTCATCGCATCTTCCGGAGTTCCGGCCGGTGCAACAAAACCTCTCCACATCGTAGATTCAAATCCATCATAGCCAAGCTCTGCTACGGTTGGAATATCCGGGCATGCCGCATTTCTCTCCGCACTGGTAATCGCAATGGCAACTGCCTCTCCTGCATCAATTGCAGTGATTGCCTCAGACACGAACGGAGTACCTACCGTACAGTCACCATTCATAATATCTGTCAGAACGGTTGCTCCTCCATCATAGGTCAGACGTTTGTAACTGGTTTTGGTAGCATCCTGAAACTCAAGCTTTAAGAAATCCCAGTGAGTCCATGCTCCACCAATTCCCCACAGAGTCTTCCCATCCTGTCCAGCTGCGATCAAACCATCCAGATCAGTGATGCCGGATGCATTGGAAGCAAGAATGATGTGTGGATCTGCCGCAAATTTACATACCGGAGCAAAGCTTTCTGCAGTGTATGGAACACCTTCCAGCATGATATCTCCGTTGGAGTCGGTATTTGCAAAGTAAGCATAGGTCATACCATCTGCATTTGCATCGGCCAACTGTGCAAGACCAATACTTCCGCCTCCACCGGTGATGTTGTTGATTACGATGGTGCAGCCAAGTTCTTTCTCGATCTCAGCGCAGATCAGACGGCATGCAACGTCAGCTCCGCCGCCTGCTCCCCACGGCACGATCATCTCAACTGTCTTGCCGGCATAAAATCCGTCTGCATTCGCATTTGCTGCAGGAGTACCTGCAGTCTCTGTTTTCGTCTCTGCCGCCGGAACCTCTGTTTTGGTTTGCTCTGCTTTCTGAGTGGAACCACATCCAACCACACCCATGGTCATCATAGCTGCCATCAGTAACGCAATGTTTCTTCTTTTCATAATTTTTAGTCCTCCATTTGGATTTTTTATGGTACCTATTTACAGAGCAATCAAAATGCCAACTTTTTTTCTTTTAAAATTCCTATTTTTTCATTTCTATCTCATATTTTTCCCAAAAACATTTGCATTTCGTTGCAATTTTATATAAAATAATTGCATATCTTATTTTTCTACAATTATTTGCAACCTTATCCCATTAATTTTTTAACAGTACTTAGCATTTTTTTAATCTATATATCTGCTTTTTAAACAGATTTCAAATTTTAATTACACTCATGACAAACTGGAGGTATCCCTATGATCCGTATGGTCTT
>JAFYTM010000169.1 GCA_017558865.1 Lachnospiraceae bacterium | reverse complement strand
TGGTGATGCAAACAAAGATATGGCATTCATCAAGACTGTTGAGAATGGCGGATTCAAATTCTTAAAGACTGTTACTGTTGAATAATCTTTCATAATGTAATGAAGTAGGGCAGGGATTAGCTCGCTTTTCCCTGCCCCTTACTTTGGAATGAAAAAGGAAAAGGAAAACTCATGAGTTTAAGTGTATTTTTTCAGCATTGCCTGACCGGTATTTCTCTGGGCGGAGCATACGCGCTGATCGCCATCGGTTATACCATGGTCTACGGTATTTTACGTTTAATCAATTTCGCGCACGGCGATATCTTCATGGTAGCCGGTTACTTCATGATTTTTGCCACCGCTACCTTTGGATGGATGGCTGGTATTCCAATCATGTTGATCTGCACGGTCCTTCTTGGCGTTGTGATCGAAAAGGCTGCTTATAAGCCAATCCGTACGGCACCGAGAATGTCTGTTATGATATCGGCCATCGGTGTTTCTTATCTGTTACAGAATTTAACTACATATTTATTTACTGCGCTTCCAAAGCCATTCCCAGAGATCCCGTTTTTGAAAAAGATCTTCCAGATCGGTCCGGTATCCGCATCTCTGGTTACTTTCCTTACACCGGTACTTACGATTGTTCTGGTAGTGATCCTGGTGTATATTACGAACCACACCAAGATCGGTATGGCGATGCGTGCAGTATCCCGTGATTTTGAGACTTCCCGTTTGATGGGTATCAAGATCAACAATGTTATCAGTATTACATTTGTTATTGGTTCTTTCCTGGCTGGAGTGGGTTCATTGCTGTATTTTACAGACCGTATGTCCGTAACCCCGTTCTCCGGAAGCTTACCGGGACTGAAATGCTTCGTTGCTGCTGTTATCGGCGGTATTGGAAGTGTACCAGGAGCCGTAGTAGGAGGTTTTGTCATTGGTATCTGTGAGACATTCCTGATTGCACTTGGTTATTCTACTTTCAGTGATGCATTTACTTTTATTCTGTTGATTATTATGCTTCTGTTCAGACCGACTGGATTGTTCGGCGAAAAAATGATTGATAAGGTGTGATGAATATGAAAAAAACAACAAAAATGATCTGTACTCTCATCGCAGCTGCGGCATTTATCGCCCTGTTGGTCTTCCTTGAGAGCAATAAAAATAAATATGGTATGGCGGTTACTGTACTTCAGAAAGGTTTTATTCTGGCAGTTGTCGCTGTATCCATGAACCTGTTGAATGGTTTTACCGGTCTGTTCTCCTTGGGACAGGCGGGATTTATGGCACTTGGTGCTTATGCTTATGCGATTTTTACGATTCCGGTAGAATCCAGAGGCAGTGTATATTATATCTCCGGTATTCATCCGGCGATTGAAAATATTGAATTTCCGATGGTTGTTGCATTGATTTTTGCAGGTCTGGTAGCAGCAGCTTTTGCGGCAGTGATCGGATTCCCTGTGCTTCGTCTGAAAAGTGACTATCTTGCGATTGCAACGCTTGGTTTCTCTGAGATCATCCGTGCGTTTATTGCGAGTCCTCAGATGGATCAGATTACCAATGGTTCTTATGGATTGAAAAGTATTCCGGCAGCGAATATCTATATGGTTATCGGACTTTGTATTGTATGTATCACGATCATGGCAATGCTGATCAACTCTTCCTATGGACGTGCATTCAAGGCAATCCGTGAGGATGAGATTGCAGCAGAGGCGATGGGTATCAACCTGTTAAAACATAAAGAGCTGGCATTTGTCATCAGTTCTTTCTTTGCAGGAATCGGCGGTGCTTTGCTTGCCATGTTCATGCGTTCCATTGACTCCAGTACGTTCAAGATTGCGCTGACCTATGATATTCTTCTGATTGTCGTGATCGGCGGTATGGGAAGTATTACAGGAAGTGTACTGTCTGCGCTTCTGGTAACTGCAAGCAAGGAGTGGTGGCTGCGTTTCTTTGATGAACCGCTGACAATTGCAGGTGTGAATATTCCGTTGTTCCGTAACGGTTTCCGTATGGTTATTTTCTCCATCCTTCTGATGGTAGTGGTATTGTTCTACCGCAGAGGTATTATGGGTACGAATGAATTCTCATGGGAAGGCCTGTTCGGGTTGATCAAATCGATACCGAAGAGAATCAGTTCCCTGTTTCGTAAGAAGGAGGGTGCTGCAAAATGAGTAAGACGATTTTAAAAGTAGAAGATATCACGATGCAGTTTGGCGGTGTCGTTGCTGTCAATAATTTCTGTATGGAAGTCCATGAGGGTGAGATCGTTGCTCTGATCGGACCAAATGGTGCAGGTAAGACAACGGCATTCAATGTCATTACCGGTGTATATGCACCGACGAATGGTGCGGTATATTTTGATGAAAATATGATTATTTCCAATTTTCCTCAGGGCAAGATGAAAAAGATGTATGCCGGTGAAAATCATGGAAAATATACAAAGAAGGTTGAGAAGACTCCGGATCAGATCACGAAGCTGGGTGTGGCACGTACGTTCCAGAACATTCGTCTGTTCAAGAGTCTGACCGTATTTGAAAATGTACTGATCGCAAAGCATATGCGTTCTAAAGCAAATGTGTTCAGTGCAACATTCCGGATGAACGGAAAAGAAGAGAAGAAGAACCGCGAAGAGACGATGAAACTTCTGGAGATCGTAGGTCTTGCGGATTTGAAAGATGAGATTGCAAGTTCTCTTCCTTATGGTAAGCAGCGTCATCTGGAGATTGCGCGTGCGCTTGCGACAGAACCAAAGCTCCTTCTTCTTGATGAGCCGGCTGCCGGCATGAATCCTCAGGAGACGGATGAACTGACTGCATTTATCAAAAGGATCAAGGAGCAGTTCGGTCTTACTGTATTTATGATCGAGCATCATATGGATCTGGTTATGGAGATATCTGACCGTATCTATGTTCTGGATTTTGGTAAACCGATCGCATCAGGTACACCGGATGAGATTCAGAATAATAAGCGCGTAATCGAAGCATATTTGGGGGTACCGGAAGATGAGTAGAAATCTGTTGGAAGTAAAAGACTTAAGTGTATCTTATGGCGGTATCAGCGCGGTAAAGGGAATCAGCTTTGAAGTGCCGGAAGGTGAGGTTGTTACCCTGATCGGTGCGAATGGTGCCGGTAAGAGCTCTACCCTTCGTTCTATCGTTGGTCTGGAAAAACCGGCGGGCGGAAGCATCTTTTTTGATGGAAAAGAGCTGACCACGATGGGAACTGAGCAGTTGGTTACCCAGGGGATTACGCTTGTGCCTGAAGGACGTCGTGTATTCCCGAACCTGTCTGTTCTGGAGAACCTGAAAATCGGTGCTTATCAGAGAAAGGATTCTCTGGAGGAAGATATTCAGTGGATCTATGGACTGTTTCCGCGTCTGCAGGAACGTTCCTGGCAGATGGCAGGTACATTGTCCGGCGGTGAGCAGCAGATGTTGGCAATTGGCCGAGCATTGATGAGCCGTCCGAAAATGATCATGATGGATGAGCCGTCTCTTGGTCTGGCACCAATCGTTGTGCAGGGCGTGTTTGATATTATCAAAGAGATCAATAAGCAGGGTGTGACGATCCTTCTTGTTGAACAGAATGCAAATATGGCATTGAAAGCAGCACATCATGCATATGTTATGGAAACTGGCCGTATTACCATGAGCGGCACAGGAAAAGAACTGGCAGAGAATGAGCAGGTGAAGGCTGCTTACCTGGGTAAGACGAAAAAGAAATAAGAGAAGCAATAATTTCCTATTGTCTGAATGAAAAGAATACCTTAAAATACAGGATGATGTTTTTCTGAGTGATTTTGTCGGATTTGGGATGACAAATCAGGAGAAAAATAGTAGAATAAATACATTAACATTTTCTTAACAGAAAATAAACTCAAAACGGGGGACTTGTAGATGAACGAAAAGAAAAAAATGTCGCTGGCCGTACAGATTTTTATTGGTCTTGGGTTGGGTATTCTTGCAGGACTGATCTTCCTTGCGATGGGAAGGGCAGACTGGGCAGTAAGCTATGTAAAACCATTTGGAACCATATTTTTGAACCTGATTAAATTTATCGTTGTTCCGATTGTACTGTGCTCCATTATAGCTGGAGTTATTTCCATGCAGGATATCCGTAAAGTCGGATCTATTGGATGGAAGACCGTTGTATATTATATGATGACAACTGCCTGCGCGGTTCTGATCGGTCTGGTATTTGCAAATTTGTTCAAAGGGATGTTTCAGGTGCTTCAGACAACGGATCTGTCATATGAAGTGTCTCAGTCAACCAATTTTATGGATACTCTGGTGAATATTTTCCCATCCAATATTATTCAGCCGCTGGCAAGTGCTACGATGCTGCAGGTAATTGTGATTGCACTGTTCTTTGGATTTGGCATTATCCTGGCGGGAGAAAAGGGTGATCCACTGGCAAAGGTGATCATCAGTCTGGCAGATGTCAGCATGGTTATTATGGATCTGATCCTGAAGCTGTCTCCGATCGGTGTATTCTGTCTGATCACTCCGGTCGTAGCTGAGAATGGTCCGAAGATTCTTGGTTCTCTGGCGATGGTGCTTTTGACTGCATATATTTGTTATGCAGTGCATGCGATTGTCGTATATTCTTCTACGGTAAAAGCATTGGGTGGATTGAGTCCGGCAGCGTTCTTTAAAGGTATGGCCCCTGCGATGATTATGGCATTTTCCAGTGCATCTTCTGTTGGAACATTACCGTTGAATCTGGAATGTGTTGAGAAGCTTGGTGCGAAAAAGGATGTGGCAAGTTTTGTGCTTCCTCTGGGTGCGACCATCAATATGGATGGAACAGCAATCTATCAGGGTGTATGTGCGGTATTTATTGCAACCTGTTATGGTATTGATCTGACGATGGCTCAGATGCTGACGATTGTACTGACGGCTACGCTGGCATCCATTGGAACTGCGGGTGTGCCGGGGTCTGGTATGATCATGCTGGCAATGGTTCTGCAGAGTGTGGGACTTCCGGTAGAAGGTATCGCATTGGTGGCTGGAGTAGACCGTATCTTTGATATGGGAAGAACTGTAGTGAATATTACCGGTGATGCTGCATGTTCCATTATTGTGAGTAAAATGGAAGAAAAGAAGACATATTAAGAAACGATGGAAAACGGAGTCCATAGAATATGGGCTCTGTTTTTTGTTGTCATCCCTTGCCAGTCATGTTCTGTCGTGATAAAATATATAGATTAACTTTGAAAGGACAGAGGAATATGAAATTACGTATTAAATTGTTTTTGGCATTGGCAGCAGCACTTGTGTCAGCAGTTTATTATTATGTGACAATTCCAGCGGTTAATATTCATTTCAGTGGCTTTTGGATGTTTATCATATCGTTGGTAGCGATTGTGACACTTTTATGCAGTCTGAAAAGTTTAAAGAGCGGAGTTCCGGTAAAAGAAGCGAAGCCTTTAAAGATTGGTCTTGCAATTACTGTTCTGCTTTTTGTGATCTATGCGGCAGGTACGGTGTTGTCTTCACCGATTATCAATGCGAATAAATATCACAACCTGTTGTCTATACAGGAAGGTAATTTTACAGAAGACATCAAAGAGGTAGATTACAGTGAGATCCCGCTTCTGGACAAAAGTTCTGCAGCACTGCTCGGCAACCGTAAGATGGGTTCTCTGATCGATATGGTATCTCAGTTTGAAGTGAGTCCTCTGTATACACAGATTAATTATCAGGGGAAACCGGTGCGTGTAACACCACTGACCTATGCAAGTCCGATTAAATGGCTGACAAATATGAGTCAGGGTATTCCGGCTTATATCATGATTGATATGACGACACAGGATACCGAATGTGTCAGACTGGAAGAGGGCAGTTATATCAGATACTCTCAGTCAGAGTATTTTAACCGGAATATTTACCGTCATCTGCGTTTTCATTATCCGACTTATATCTTTGATACGTTGAGTTTTGAGATTGATGAAGAAGGTACGCCGTACTGGATCTGTCCGGTGAAAAAATATAATATCGGACTGTTCGGCGGTCAGACCATCGGAAAAGTGGTGCTTTGTAATGCGATTACGGGTGAGACCGTTTCTTATGATATCGAGGATTGTCCGCAGTGGGTGGATTCTGTCTATTCTGCAAACCTTTTGATTCAGCTCTATGATTACTATGGTCTGTACATGAACGGCTTCTTTAACAGCGTGCTGAGCCAGAAAGGCTGTCTGCAGACAACGGATGGTTATAATTATCTTGCGATGGATGATGATGTATGGGTGTACACCGGAATCACTTCTGTCAGCGGAGATGAATCTAATGTTGGATTTGTGTTGATGAACCAGCGTACGATGGAAGCGAAGTATTATGCCTGTCCGGGAGCGGAAGAGTATTCTGCTATGAATTCTGCACAGGGTCAGGTGCAGCATCTGGGTTATGTGTCTACCTTCCCGCTGCTTTTGAATGTGGCAGATGAGCCGACCTATTTCATGGCACTGAAGGACAGCGCAGGACTGGTAAAGAAATATGCGATGGTCAATATCAAGAAATATCAGAATGTTGCGATCGGTGATACTGTGGCAGAGTGTGAAAAGGCGTATATCAGCCTGTTGAAGGCAAATGGTATCTCGACGGGAACTTCTGCGCCTGGAGAGACACAAAGTGGTATGATTGAGACAATTGCACCGGTTGTATTGGAGGGAAATTCTCATTATTATGTAGTGCTGACGGGCAAGGATATGATCTTTGATGTGGCAGTCAGTGATTTTCCGGAGATTGTTACCTATAAAATAGGTGATCAGATTACCCTGGAGTATCTGGATGATGAGAAACTATATCCTGTTACGGCATTAAAGTAATAGTAACTGATTTTAATATCAACAATTGAAAAAGGAGTTTTATGCGTAAGTTAGCGTTATCAGATGAAATACTCATGACGATTGAAAAGCCGGCTCGTTATATCGGCGGTGAAGTCAATGCAGTTATGAAAGAGAAAGAGGCGGTAGATATCCGTTTTGCCATGTGTTTCCCGGATGTGTATGAGATCGGTATGTCTCATCTTGGGATTCAGATCTTATATGATATGTTCAATCAGAGAGAAGACATCTGGTGTGAGAGAGTGTACTCTCCGTGGATGGATCTGCACAAAGTTATGAAAGAAAAGCAGATTCCGTTGTTTACTCTGGAATCTCAGGAACCGGTGAAGAATTTTGACTGGCTTGGTATTACGATCCAGTATGAAATGTGCTATACCAATATTCTGCAGATTCTGGATCTGGCACAGATTCCGTTTGAAGCGGTGAATCGTACGAAGGAGCATCCATTTGTCATCGGTGGAGGTCCGTGTGCATATAATCCGGAGCCGCTGGCTGATTACTTTGATATGTTCTATATCGGTGAGGGAGAGACACAGTATTTCCGCCTGATGGATCTGTATAAAGAATGGAAGGTAAGCGGTGCATCCAGAGAGGATTTCCTGAAACAGGCAGCACAGATTCCAGGCATCTATGTACCATCTCTGTATGAAGTGAATTATAAAGAAGATGGCACGATCAATACCATGCAGCCGAATTGCCCGGAAGCACCGGAGAAGATCAAAAAGCAGATGGTTCTGGATGTGACAGATACCTTCTATCCGGAAAAACCGGTGGTTCCGTATATTAAGGCGACACAGGACCGTGTGGTTCTGGAGATTCAGAGAGGCTGTATTCGTGGATGCCGTTTCTGTCAGGCTGGTATGCTGTACCGTCCGACCAGAGAGCGTGATCTGGAGATGCTGAAAAAATCTGCTTATGCCATGCTGAAAAATACCGGTCATGAGGAGATTTCCCTGAGTTCTTTAAGTTCCAGTGATTATTCTCAGCTGGGTGAGCTGGTGAATTTCCTGATTGACGAATTTGGCAGCAAGAATATCAATATTTCGCTGCCTTCCCTGCGTATCGATGCATTTTCACTGGATGTTATGAGCAAAGTACAGGATATTCGTAAGAGCAGCCTGACCTTTGCACCGGAGGCTGGCTCTCAGAGACTGCGTGATGTTATCAATAAGGGTCTGACAGAAGAAGTGATCCTGGAGGGTGCCGGTCAGGCGTTTGAAGGCGGCTGGAGCCGTGTGAAGCTGTATTTTATGCTGGGACTTCCGACGGAGACAGAAGAGGATATGAAGGGAATTGCATGGCTGGCAGAGAAGATCGCGAAGCGCTATTATGAGGTTCCGAAGGAGCAGCGTCATGGAAAGTGCCAGATCACCGTCAGCACCTCGTTCTTTGTACCGAAGCCATTTACCCCGTTCCAGTGGGCAAAGATGTGTACGAAAGAGGAATTTTTACATCGTGCATATGTTGTAAATCATGAGATCAAAGATCAGCTGAACCGCAAGAGCATCAAGTACAACTGGCATGAGGCGGATGTGACGGTGCTGGAGGGTATCCTTGCAAGAGGTGACCGAAAGGTCGGTGCGGCGATCCGCAGAGCCTATGAAAAAGGCTGTCTGTATGATTCCTGGAATGAATTTTTTCATAATGATCTCTGGCTGGAGGCATTTGAAGAGTGCGGACTGGATATTGATTTCTATACAACAAGAGAACGTGCTTTGGATGAAGTATTTCCATGGGATTTCATTGATATTGGTGTCAGCCGTGCATTTCTGGAACGTGAGTGGAAGCATGCACATGAAGAAAAAGTGACGAAAAACTGCCGTCAGGGCTGTTCGGGCTGTGGTGCGGCTGTGTTTGGAGGAGGTGTCTGCTATGAACATCAGAATTAAATTTCGCAAATATGGATGTCTGAAATTTATCGGTCATCTGGACGTCATGCGTTATTTTCAGAAAGCCATGCGCAGAGCAGAGATCGATATCTGTTTTTCAGAAGGTTTCAGTCCGCATATGATCATGTCCTTTGCAGCACCGCTTGGTGTGGGGCTGACCAGTGAGGGAGAATATGTAGACATTGCAGTGAAGGAATCTCTGTCATCCAAAGAAGCGGTGCAGAGACTGAATGCAGTCATGGCAGAAGGAATCGATGTGGTGAGTTGGAGACTGCTGCCGGATACAAGTAAAAATGCGATGTCTATTGTAGCTGCTGCGGATTATGAGGTGCGTTTCCGTGAAGGCTATGAGCCGGAAGACGGATGGAAAGACAGATTTCAGGAATTTCTGGCATTGTCAGAGATCCAGATTTTAAAGGAGACAAAAAGAGGACATCAGGAAGTGGATATCCGCCCTTGGATTTATGACTGTCATCTGGAAGGCGATGTAATTATCATGCAGGTATCGACGGGAAGTGTCCACAACTTAAAACCGGAGCTTTTGATGAAGTCCTTTGGCGACTGGGCTGGCATTGAGATCCCGCCGTTTGCTCTTCTGGTTCATCGAAAAGAAATCTACGCAGATCTAGGAAATGAGCATAAGAGAAAGCTTGTGACGCTGGAGGCACTGGGAGAAGAAATTGGATAATACCCGAATTATTACCTATATCAGAGAAGGTGTTCTTGCGGATGCTTTGTACGAGAACGGACATATGGCAGAGCTTTTTCTGATGACAGAAGAAAAGACATCCCTTCTTGGAAATGTCTATGTTGGAAAAGTAAAAAATATTGTAAAAAATATACAGGCTGCCTTTGTGGAGATTGCGGATGGACTGCTATGTTATCTGCCTTTGGAGGATGTAAAAAGCCCCATCTATACAAAGCCGAAGAAACAGGAGCGGCTGATAGAAGGGGATGAACTGCTTGTGCAGGTCAGCCGGGAAGCGGTCAAGACAAAAGCACCATCTGTGACCACGAATATCAGCCTGAATGGAAAATATCTGGTGCTGACGACCGGGAATCAGAAGGTCGGTTATTCTTCCAAATTAAAAACCGAAGAGAAGGCGCGGTTAAAATCCATTGTAGAGAATTGGGAATTGCCGGATGCTGGACTGATCGTCCGCACAAACGCAGCGCAGGCAGACCAGGAAATGCTGGAGCAGGAATATGAAAAGCTAATGCAGGAATATCGTTTTCTGACAGAACAGGCGGTTCATCGCACTGCTTTTTCCTGTGTGAAAAAAAGTCGTTCTGCATATTTGACATCAATCCTTGGCAGCCGAAGTGACAGCCTGAAAGAGATTGTGACAGATGATCCTTCTTTATATGAACAGATCAGAGAATTTCTGGAAGAGGAGATGCCGGAGGATGTGCAAAAGCTTCAGTTGTATGAAGATCGAATGCTGCCGTTGAAAGCCTTGTACCGGATGGAAAAGGAGATGGCGGATGCTCTTTCTGAACGGGTATGGCTGAAATCAGGAGCTTATCTGGTTATTGAGCACACGGAGGCACTGACGGTCATTGATGTGAATACCGGTAAATATACGGGTGGTAAGAATAAGCAGGAAACGATCTGGAAGATCAATCAGGAGGCTGCCCGTGAGATTACCAGGCAGCTGCGGCTTCGGAATCTGTCCGGTATCATTCTGGTCGATTTTGTGGACATGGAGGAAGCAGAACGGTCTGATAAGCTTCTGAATCTGATGAGAGAGCAGTTAAAGCAGGACCCATTAAAAGCAGCAGCGGTAGATATGACAGCATTGGGACTGATGGAGCTGACCCGCCGCAAGCAGAAAAAGACGTTGAAGGAACAGGCAAAGGAGTGTGGAATATGATACAGGTAAAGGTGGTAAAACAAGACGGTCATTACAAAAAATTTATGATCGATGGTCATGCTGAATATGCAGATGGGGGAGAGGATATCGTCTGTGCGGCTGTCTCTGCACTGGTGATCAATGCCCTGAATTCGATTGAAGAGTTTACAGAGGATGCATTTACCTGTGACTGTCAGGATGGACAGATTCAGAACTGGGAGTTTACTTCAGATGTGTCTCCGGAGTCAGAACTTTTGATGGATTCTCTGATGCTGGGACTTCAAAATATCTCTGCATCCTATGGGGAAGAATATTTGAAGATTCTTTAAAAAAGATTGAAAAATCAAGGAAAATCTGCTTGACATATACAGGTTGTCATGCTAATATACAGAAGATGCCGCGTGGTGAGGTTATAAGACTGTGTTTACAGCACCGAAGCCAGCGAGTAAATATTAGGAGGTGCCATATGTACGCGATTATTGCAACAGGTGGTAAACAGTATAAAGTATCCGAAGGCGATGTTATCAAAGTTGAGAAGTTAGGTGCAGAAGCTGGTTCCAATTTCGTATTCGATAAGGTTCTGGCAGTTTGTGATGATACTCTTACCGTAGGTACTCCAGTAGTAGAAGGCGCTACTGTAGAAGCATCTGTAATCGGTGACGGAAAAGCTAAAAAGGTTATCGTTTACAAGTACAAGAGAAAAACTGGATATCATAAGAAAAATGGTCACAGACAGCAGTATACCGCTGTTAAGATCGAGAAGATCAACAAATAAGTATTACTTTTAACTGGCAAATTTACTTACAATGTTATTCAGGGAGGTGTAGACCTATGTTAAATATGAACCTTCAGATGTTCGCACACAAAAAAGGTGTGGGTTCTACTAAGAACGGTAGAGATTCCGAGTCTAAGAGACTTGGCGCGAAGAGAGCTGACGGTCAGTTCGTTAAAGCTGGAAACATCCTTTACAGACAGCGCGGAACCAAGATTCATCCAGGTGTGAATGTTGGACGTGGCGGCGATGATACCTTATTTGCATTAGTAGATGGTGTTGTTCGTTTCGAGAGAAAAGGAAGAGACAAAAAGCAGGTTTCTGTATTTCCAGTAGCAGAATAATTGCGCATTTACAAGGGCTTCAAGTCGGAGAGATTTGAAGTCCTTTTTGCACGTTAACCATGAGCAGTGCGGAATCAAGATGCACTGTGAATTTATTTTATAGAATATCACAAGACAGGAGAGATTACACATGTTTGCAGACAGAGCGAAAATATATATTCGTTCCGGAAAAGGCGGCGATGGCCATGTGAGTTTCCGAAGAGAACTGTTTGTACCGGATGGAGGTCCGGACGGCGGTGACGGCGGAAAGGGCGGCGATGTCATCTTTGAAGTGGACGAGGGCCTGAATACCCTGACTGATTACCGTCATAAACGCAAATATGCGGCACAGGACGGACAGGAAGGCGGCAAGAGAAACTGCCATGGCAAGAATGGACAGAGCATTACATTGAAGGTTCCTGAAGGAACTGTTATCAAGGATGCTGCCAGCGGCAAGGTAATTGCTGATATGTCCGGTGAGAATCGTCGTCAGATCGTATTGACCGGCGGAAAGGGCGGAATCGGCAATCAGCATTTTGCAACCTCTACCATGCAGGTTCCAAAGTATGCGAAGCCAGGACAGCCGGCACAGGAGCTGGAAGTGCTTCTGGAGCTGAAAGTGATCGCGGATGTTGGACTCGTTGGATTTCCAAACGTAGGAAAGTCTACCTTGTTGTCCCGAGTGACCAATGCACAGCCAAAGATTGCCAATTATCACTTTACGACGTTGAGCCCGAATCTTGGTGTGGTGGATCTGGATGGTGACGGATTCGTTATCGCGGATATTCCGGGATTGATCGAGGGAGCTTCCGAAGGTGTTGGTCTTGGACTGGATTTTCTTCGACATATTGAGCGTACCAAGGTGATCATTCACATGGTAGATGCGGCTTCAGTAGAAGGAAGAGACCCAATTGCAGATATTTATGCCATCAATAAAGAGTTAGAGGCGTATAACCCGGAGATTGCAGCAAGACCGCAGGTAATCGCAGCAAATAAGATCGATGCGATCTGGGATCCGGAAAAGGATCCGGTAGAGCTGATTCGTCAGGAGTTTGAGCCGAAAGGAATCAAAGTATTCCCAATCTCTGCAGTCAGTGGACAAGGATTAAAAGAACTGGTATATCATGTAAAGAGTATTCTGGATACGGTAGATGATACGCCTGTGATTTTTGCACAGGAATTTTTCCCGGAGGATATGTTTATCCAGGAGAATCTGCCGTATACAGTAGAGAAATCAACGGAAGAGGAGAACACCTACATCGTGGAAGGTCCTCGTATCGAGAAGATGCTTGGTTATACGAATCTGGATTCCGAAAAGGGATTTGCATTCTTCCAGCGTTTCTTAAAGGATACCGGTATTTTGTCTGATCTGGAAAAAGCAGGAATCCAGGATGGGGATACCGTTCGTATGTACGGATTACAGTTTGATTACTACAAATAAAGGATGAATAAAATGACAAGCAAACAGAGAGCATATTTAAAAGGACTTGCTATGACGATGGACCCGATCTTCCAGATCGGTAAGAACAGTCTGACTCCAGAGAATACGGCAGCGATTGCAGAGGCTCTGGAGGCACGTGAACTGATCAAGATCAGTGTTCTGCAGAACTGTCTGGATGATCCGCGTGAACTGGCAGAGTTGGTATCTGAGAGAACCCGTTCTCAGGTGGTTCAGGTCATTGGTAAGAAAATCGTATTATATAAAGAAGGTAAGGATGACAAGAAAAAGATAGTCCTGCCGAAATAGGGATTTCTTATGGAAAAAAAAGATAAGCATATCGGTATTATGGGCGGGACTTTTGATCCCGTCCATAATGCACATCTTGCCCTGGCAAAACAGGCGTATAAACAGTTTAATCTGGATGAAGTGTGGATGCTGCC
>JAFYTM010000168.1 GCA_017558865.1 Lachnospiraceae bacterium | reverse complement strand
TAAAAAAATTGGTAATCCCACCCTGTGCGTCTTCTACTTCCATCATCTGAGAACACATTCCATAACCACTTCTGTTTCCCGGCATCATCCTAGTAATAATACCTGTAACTGATAAATACATTGTTCTTCTGTTTCCCTGTGCAAACATTGGATTCATTTCCATCATAACTGCAACCTTTTTTTATTTCTTCTCTTTATCATATGCCAATTTTGTGTTAAAGTATATATAATAAGGAGGATTTTCACACATGAATTATCAGATGCTCGTCCTGGATCTGGACGGAACTTTAACCAATTCTCAAAAGGAGATTCCACCAGCAACAAGAAATGCCCTGATTGAAATTCAGGAAGAAGGCAAAAAAGTGGTTCTCGCCAGCGGCCGTCCAACCTACGGAATCGTTCCGCTCGCTGAAGAACTGGAACTTGCACGTTTTGGCGGATATATCCTTTCTTTTAACGGTGCTCGTATCACCCAATGTTCAAATATGAGCATTGCATACGACAAGGTCCTTCCTCCAAGTGCCATTCAGCCTATCTATGATATTGTCAAGGAATTTCCAGGCGTGGATCTTCTGACCTACGAGAATGAAAAGATTCTCTCCGGTCTGACATACAATGAATACACAGAAAAAGAAGCTTTTATCAACAAAATGCCGGTAGTTCAGATTGATGATCTTCCTTCCTATATTACATTTCCGATCAACAAACTTCTGGTAACCGGAGATCCGAATGTTCTTCCTGCGATCGAAGAGGTTCTGAAGAAAAAATTCCGTAAATCTCTGAGCATCTATCCATCCTGTCCGTTCTTTCTGGAGATTGCTCCGCAGAATATTGACAAAGCCAATTCTCTGCAGAAACTCCTGAACAGCATTGGACTCAGAGCAGACTCCATGATCTGCTGCGGAGACGGACTGAACGATCTGTCCATGATCGAGTATGCAGGATTGGGTGTTGCCATGGAAAACGCACATCCGCTCATAAAAGAAACCGCCGACTTCATTACTAAATCCAATGATGACAACGGTATCCAGTATGTCATTGATATTTTCTTAAGAGACTGATCACAGGTCAAACAGAATTTTCACAAACATCAAAATCAATACAACAAATATGATGGGGCGAATAATCTTCGTCCCATTTTTTAATACAAGCCCAGAACCCATATAATGTCCTGCAATACTGAAAACACCTGCTGCCAGACCAAGAAGAATCACTGCCTGTCCATTCAGCAGGAATGTGACCAGTGATGCCAGATTGGAACTCAGATTCAGAATCTTCGTATACGCCGCTGCTTCCATCGATGTCATATGTGCAATTCCAAGAAGAGCCAGGATCATAAATGTACCGGTTCCCGGTCCATAAAAGCCATCATAGGTACCGATCACCAATGCAGCTCCCCAGGTAATGACCGCTTCTTTTTTCTCACTCAAACGCTGTGTCTTTTCTGATACAATCGAATTCTTCCGAAGCACCAAAAATGCAACCACCGGAAGTACGATCATCAATACATTTTTCAAAATCTGTTCATCTGCCATCATAGACAGATGGGTGCCGAATGTAGAACCAATCAGTGCAAGAGCAATCGCCGGAGCGATCAGCTTCCAGCGAATTACAATATTTTTGCAGATACGAACCGCTGAAATCACTGTGCCAACGGTCGATGACATCTTATTTGTTGCTATCGCATGATGAATGGGCACTCCTGCCAGATAATAAGCCGGAAGAGATATCAATCCTCCTCCGCCTCCGATCGCGTCAACAAATCCAGCTAAAAATACCATCGGACATACAATCAAAAATGTTGCCCATGTAAGTTCCATCTTTTTTCCTCCGTCTTTTTATTCCACTACCTGCAGATAACTGCTGATGCAATACAGGGTCTCCCCGTTGTACTCCACACGAGACCAGCCCATATCCGATACTCCAGTCCTGGAAATAACCTGGCCATTCGAAAGCTGTGCACGAATTTCTGAATCTTCCATACTCGGACGGGTACGAAGATTCGTCACCTCTTTTGCAGTCACATTTTCACTGACAATCATAAAAGACTGCTTAAACCCATCACCCGGTTTTTCCACAGGAGTCTGATAGCTCAGATCCGTTGTCAGATAATTAGACACGGCATACAGAGTCCGTCCATTGTACTCCACACGGGACCAGCCATTATTGCCCTTTCCGATACGAACAACCGTCTCGCCATTTTTCAGTTTCGCCACAAGATTACTTTCCGTTTCCTGATTCATGCTGCTGCGAAGAT
The DNA here is from genome assembly GCA_017558865.1 of Lachnospiraceae bacterium. Taxonomy (GTDB): domain Bacteria; phylum Bacillota; class Clostridia; order Lachnospirales; family Lachnospiraceae; genus Hominiventricola. The sequence continues at coordinate 4,332 of JAFYTM010000168.1, read as the reverse complement.
TTGTCACATCCTTTGCAGTCACTGGTTCATTCACTTCCTCAAAGGTTACACCCACCTCCGGGTTCGCCTCCACCTTCTGTGCTGCACCCTCCTGTCTTGCAGAAGCAGTCTCACTGTAACCAAAATAAGCAATATTCCAATCAACAGGGCCTTCAATCCCCGGAACTTCTCCCTGATTCGTATACTGCCACATCGCGTATTTTCCATCGTAATCAGGAGCTGCTGTCAACTGTGCCGGATACTGTGCTACCCAGATACGATATTTCCATTCCAGCTCACTGGTCTTCCATAATGTATCTTCTGTCAGTTCATTCCGGGCTGCATAAAACATACCTGTATAACCATTCGCCTCTATTTCATCCAGGAATACTTCGGCAAGTACAGAACGTGCCTCTGTCGTCATCCCATACTGACGGCTCGACGTATTCTGGAATCCCTCACAGTCATATACCACCGGATAGGTGATCGGGTATCCCGCCAGGAAATCACACATCCACCGTGCCTCTTCTCTCGCCTCTTCCTCTGTAATCGCTGTGGAAAAGAAATATGCTCCAAGCTTCAGTCCGTTGGCATGAGCCTCTTGCAAATTGTATCTGGCACAGGCATCTTCCTTGATCACACCGGAACTGGCTGTTCGATAACCACACCGCACCATAACAAAATCAACATCAGCGGATGCCACTTTCGCCCAATCAATATTTTTCTGGAACTCTGAGACATCGATCCCCCTCGTCTGCTCCTCTGTCTCACTGTCAACCTTTTTGACCGTGCTGACCTTCATTTCCAACACTTCCTCTTCATCCTCTGTATCTGATTCTCCATCCGATGAAAGACTCTCAGACACCACCGTTTCCACAGTCTCCACAGACGTATCCTGCTCATCCTCTCCGGTACCCCGAAACAAAAATACAAGTGCCAGAATCAAAACCATCCCCGCTGCCAGAACACTGCCAAAAGCCAGAAACAGCATCCTATGTCCCCGATGCCGTCTTGAACGTCTTTTTCCCATAACTTTCTACCTCTGCTTTTCTTTCAGGAATCCCATATAATCTGATACCATCATTGCAATCTTAAATGTCATGGCATCCTCAAACTGATGGATATCCAATCCAATCATCTTCTTCAGTTTTTCCAGACGATACACCAGCGTATTCCGATGTACAGACAGCTGACGGCTCGTCTCCGACAAATTCAAACTATTATCCATAAACTGATAAATCGTCATGAGTTCGTCTTCATCCAACGTCTTGGGATCAAACTCTCCAAACACTTCTTTTAAAAACATTTCACAAAGCGGAATCGGAAGCTGATAGATCAGTCTTCCGATTCCAAGTTCTTCATAACTGATAACCGTTTTGGAAGAACAAAATATCTCCGCCACTTCTAATGCCATCTTTGCTTCCTTATACGAATGGGATACTTCACGCAAAGAATGTGCAAGCGTACCATATGATGTTCGAATACGGCATGATGTCTTTTCACTGACTATATCTGTAAAACAATGTGCAACCCTATCCATTTCTTTTTCAGCATCCGCTTCTTCCAGACAGCGCACGACAACTACACCATGCTCCTCCATCTGAACAATAAAATCTGATGCGCGTTCTTCCAGAAGTTTTTTTAAGATCAACTGCATGTCATATGCATCACAATCCTTACCTTCTACCAAAAACACAGCCCATTGACACTCTGGACTAATATTCATCTGCTTTGCGTAATTAGAAATATCGATTGGAAGCAGATTATCCAACAACAGATTGTGAATGAACTGACTCCGATCTTCCCGGTTATAACCCATCTCCAGTATTCTTTCAATCTGCTTCACTGCAAGCTGTCCCATCTGGTAAACATCCTTGGCACTTCCGCTGACAGATAAAATATATCCGCGCTCCTCGTCTCCTACCTTAAATAAATAACGGTTTCCAAGAACCTGCATATCTGCTGAAGACTCCAAAAATCTCCTAAACACCTCCGTATCCTGACATTCCTGATCCGCTCCGGCAACACAAGTGCCGTTTTTATCATACAATGCCATGATAAGTTTTGTAATATCAAAAAAATCCTTCATACATTCTTGTAAAAATCGATTTAATACCATAGGTTTCCTCCCTGTCCAGGTAGTAATCACCTGAACTCATGCTGTCATCTTAGCATCTTCCTTCTCAAAATACAAGTATCCTTCTTCTCCCTCTAACATATATGTATATAAGTTTTTATCCACATTTTATATAGGTTGTGATAAGATAAGAAAATAATCATACTATAAGAATGGAAGATACCTATGAATAAAAAAGAAACTTTAGAAATCCGTAAACAATTTACCAATGAAAACTGTGCCATCACCCGCATCTGCGGTTGTTATGTAGATGCAGAAAAACAGATTCGCACACAGTTAAAAGAAGCGTTTCTTTCCCTTCCGGAAGAAGAGATTTTCAAATACTACGAGATTTTCAGAAAAACACTTTCCGGCACCCTTGGCAAAAATCTGCTGAACATGGATTTTCCGCTGGCACAGGAGATGCCTGACGGTACCCAGGCATGGCTGCTAAAGTTATTAAAAAGCCGTCTCACTGACGATATCCTGCTGGAAGAATTCTATGAAAAAATCATTCAGAACTACGCCTATGGTGAAAACTATTATATCATTCTGATCCATGCGGCCTATGATATTCCCCGAAAGGCAGAAGATGGTATGGAGATGTTCGATGCATCCGATGATACCTATGAATATCTGCTGTGCAGTATCTGCCCGGTGAAACTTTCCAAGGCAGGGCTTTGCTACAATGCTGAAAAAAACAGTATCGAAGACCGCATTCGCGACTGGCTGGTAGAAGCTCCAGACGCAGGTTTCCTGTTCCCCGCATTCAACGACCGCAATACCGATCTGCACAGTATGCTTTACTACACCCGTAATCCAGAGATACTGCAGCCTGCTTTGATGGAAGAATTTTTCGGCTGTGCTACACCACTCTCTGCCAAGGGACAAAAAGAGACCTTTCAGGAGCTTCTGACCGAAACACTGGGGGAAGCCTGTGACTATGAAACAATTATCAATATCCATGAGAATCTGAATGAACTGATTGAAGAAAAAAAAGATCTGCCTGAACCGCCAACCTTAACAAAACCGGAAGTGAAAAATCTTCTTCTTCAAAGCGGTGCTCCGGAGCAAATTATGGAAGAATTTGAGACTCATTTTGACAATACTGTTGGTGAAAAGACGGAATTTCTTGCTACAAATCTGACCAATCCCAGATCATTGGAAGTCCGCACACCAGATGTTATCGTAAAAGTCAGCCCGGAAAAAGCTGCACTTGTAGAGACACGCGTCATCGATGGACGTTCTTATCTGATGATTCAGATTGATGATCATGTAGAGGTCAATGGTATAGCAATTCGCCCAATTGGATAGACTACTCCCAACAAGGAGGAGACTCTATGAAAATTATTTTTTATGATTCGAAAAACTATGATAAAGACTCTTTTACAAAAGAACTGATTCATTACCCTGACATAGAAGTGAAATTTTTAAAAACAGATTTAAGCCCGAATACTGCAGAACTCTCCCGCGGCTATGATGCCGTCTGTGCATTCGTAAGCTCTGACATTGGTGCTGAGACGATTGAAATTCTGCATCAGTGCGGCATAAAACTGATCTTGCTGCGCTGTGCCGGCTTCAATAATGTCGATCTTGATACAGCCAGAAAATACCACATCCGTGTGCTCCGTGTGCCTGGTTATTCTCCGGAAGCAGTCGCAGAGCACGCTATGGCACTGGCACTGACTGTCAACCGCCGTCTCCACAAAGCATATGTAAAGGTTCGCGAAAACGACTTTAGTCTGGGAAGTCTGATGGGCTTCAACTTCTATCAAAAAACCGCCGGTATCGTAGGAACTGGTAAGATCGGTGCAGCCATGGCACGAATCTGCCACGGATTCGGAATGAAGATCATCGCATACGATGTCCATGAAAACCCGGCACTGAAAGATTTTGTTACCTATGTGTCTCTGGACAAACTTCTGGCACAGAGTGACCTGGTTTCTCTTCACTGTCCGCTCATGGATAACACCTATCATCTCATCAACCGTGAGACGATTCAGAAAATGAAAGACGGCGTGATTCTGGTCAATACTTCCCGTGGTGCACTGGTGAATACCGAAGATCTGATCGAAGGCATTCGTGCCAGAAAATTTTTCGGTGTCGGTCTGGATGTATACGAAGAAGAAACACCCAATGTCTTTGAAGACCGTTCTGATGAGATTCTGGAGCACTCCGTCACAGCGAGACTTTTATCTTTTCCAAATGTAATGATTACCTCCCATCAGGGATTCTTC
>JAFYTM010000015.1 GCA_017558865.1 Lachnospiraceae bacterium | reverse complement strand
GTCACCTGTTACTCCTGACGTCAGCCAGGAACTGATTACGCTTCATAAAGAACTGACCGCTGCAGGATGCAAGGCAATGGCATTTGTAGACTACGGTGCATTCGTGACTGCTGCACAGGCAAAACATCATCAGCAGCAATCCAAAACAGGTATCCAGGAAGGACACTTTAAGAATGAGGCAGAAGCACTCGCCTGGATCGAAAAAATTATCAACTAAATCTGTTTTATATGAAAACGGCATCCCATATGGGATGCCGCTTTTTACATTCCTATCAGTTGATCTTAAGCTTTTCCGTCAGAACCAAGTACATTGATAATCTTATGAGCAACCATTTCCTTCACAGCTTTACGAGCTGGAGTCAGATACTGACGTGGGTCGAAGTGAGATGGATTCTCTGCCATGTATTTTCTGATGCTTCCGGTCATAGCGATACGGATATCAGAATCGATATTGATCTTACATACAGCAAGCTCTGCTGCTTTTCTTAACTGCTCTTCCGGAATACCAACTGCATCTGGCATGCTTCCGCCGAACTCATTGATCATCTTAACGAAATCCTGCGGTACGGAAGAAGAACCGTGAAGAACGATCGGGAATCCTGGAAGTTTCTTAATGATGTCCTCCAGAACGTCGAAACGCAGTGGCGGTGGAACAAGGATACCTTTCTCGTTACGTGTACACTGATCAGCAGTGAATTTGTAAGCACCGTGAGAAGTTCCGATAGCGATTGCAAGGGAATCACATCCGGTTCTGTCTACGAACTCTTCTACTTCTTCTGGTCTGGTGTAGCTCTCATGACCAGCCTCAACTACTACTTCATCCTCGATACCAGCCAGAGTTCCAAGCTCAGCCTCAACTACTGCACCGTGAGCATGAGCATACTCAACTACCTGTTTGGTCAGAGCGATGTTGTCCTCAAAAGATTTGGAGGAAGCATCGATCATAACGGAGGTAAATCCACCATCGATACAGGATTTGCAAAGTTCGAAGCTATCGCCGTGATCCAGATGCAGAGCGATCGGAATATCCGGATTCTCAGCAACTGCTGCTTCTACTAATTTTACAAGGTAGGTGTGATTTGCATAAGATCTCGCACCTTTGGAAACCTGAAGAATAACCGGGCTCTTCAGCTCGCCTGCTGCCTCGGTAATACCCTGAACGATCTCCATGTTGTTAACATTGAATGCACCAACTGCGTAGCCGCCATCATAGGCTTTTTTAAACATTTCTTTGGTTGTAACTAATGCCATTGGTTTTGTCATCCTTTCTTAATCCAATTTTCGCACACTTGTGCTTATACTCGTATATTACTACATTTTCACCAAATCAACAAGGAATTTCTCACATTTCTTAAAAGATTCTTCTTTTTGTCTATATAAGTACCGCATTCTCTCTGACAAATCCAATCGCTTTCTCCTGTATCAAACGTTCACGAATAATCTCACGACTGTATACTGCCTCAACTGCTGAGATATCCTCAGCTCCATTCTGCAGAGCAAGTTCTTCCAGCTTTGCCGTACACTCTTCTTCTGTAGCATCCATACCTTCCTGCTTTGCAATCTCATGCAGTGCCAAGACCATCTTCACACGAAAAGCAGCTGTATCATAATAAACTTCTCTTAATGTGCCCGTATCTGTCCCCATAACCTGCTGCAGATAATCATCCAGCTCCATACCATACATAGATGCATACAGACGATATTCATTCAACATCTCTTCGGTATATGCGTCAATATCTGCATTCTCTACCTGAAACTCACTTTCCTCAACCAGCTTTAAGATCAGCTCATACTCAAGATTAGCCTCCGCCTGATCTTCTTCATACTGTTCCAGTTCACTGCGGAGCGTTGCTTCCATATCCGCTTCACTTTCATATCCAACGTTTTCCCTGATAAATGCATCGTTCCATTCTTCGTTGACATATTCCTGTACTTTATGAACATGTACCTCAAACACGGCATCCTTGCCGGCCAGTTCTTCATGATAATCCTCAGGGAATGTCACATGCACTTCCACATCCTGCCCTGCTGCTGCTCCGACAAGCTGTTCCTCAAAGCCTGGTATAAAGCTTCCGCTTCCAAGCTCCAGAGGATACTCTGTCCCCTGCATTCCCTCAGAAGTCTCTCCATCCACATATCCAGTGTAATCAATGACTACAATATTCCGAACCTCTGCTGCACGTTCCACATCCACCAGTTCTGCATACTGTTTTTTAATATTCCAGACCTCTTCCTGAACCATCTCATCCGACACTTCAGTTACAGTCTTCTCACCTTCAATCCCTTTATACTGACCCAAATTGAGCACTTTGCTGGTCAGTTCTGCATAAGACACTACATCATAAAAATCATTTGTTTCCTGTGCCGTATCTCCTGCCGGAGCAGTCGGTTCTGCATCCTTGCTGCTTCCGCAGGCAGACAGACTCAGCATAGCTGCCGTTAACAGTATCATCATATATTTTTTTCTCATTTCATTTTCCCCTTTCCAAAACAAAAATCATCTGGCAGTATAACATTTTCTGCTTTTTAATACAACCTATCCCGCCTTATTCTTGCATTTTACCAGAAACAATGCTACAATGATACGAGAAATTGGAACAGGAGGAACTCAGAATACAATGAAGGCATTTATCATCATTCTTGTAATTCTGGTCATCATTCTGGCTGTCTTATATTTCCTTGGCAACAAACTGCAGAAAAAGCAGGCAGAGAACCAGATGCAACTGGATGCCATGGCACAGACTGTCAGCATGCTGATTATCGATAAGAAACTTTTAAAAGCAAAAGACTCCGGACTTCCTGCTATGGTGACCGCCCAGATCCCATGGTATCTGAAATGGCAGAAGCTGCCTGTTGTAAAGGCAAAGGTTGGTCCAAAAGTAATGACATTGCTTGCAGATGACAAGGTATTTGAACTGCTTCCGGTAAAGAAAGAAGCAAAAGTTGTTGTAAGTGGTATCTATATTACCGGAATCAAAAGCGCAAGAGGCGGAATCGAAAAGCCGGCACCGAAAAAAGGATTTTTCAAACGTCTTTTCAAAAAATAAGTACATGCAAAATCCCCAGGAGTTCCTGGGGATTTTTATGTTTCCGGCTGTTTTCAACAGCCTTTTTATTTCCACAAATTCTGCGGATACAATCCTGCATCCTTCAAGGACTGGATGGCCGCTACCACGACCGGCTTATCTTCTTTATAAGTCACGCCATACCAGCGATCACGGGATTTCAGCACCGTCACATCTGCTTTTCCTTCCCGAATCAGCTCATCCACAACAAACGGAAGGAAATATTCACATTTGAGTGGATTCTTCGGAAGATTCTCCTCAAGGAATCCTGCAAAACGTTCTTTCAGTTCTTTTAACATACTTCCGGTAAATCCCCACATATTCATGGACACCACTGCGTCATTCGGAAGGCTAACCCAGGTCACACCGTCATCTTCGGTATACTCCGGACCAGCCTCATGCTTTTCAATGCGGGTACGCTCATTGATCGCTGTCAGTTTACCGTCTGCATCCGTCTCACAGACACCACGAGCCACATGACCATTCTCAGTCAATGTATTCTCCAGCATATATCCAACCATCGTATAATGATATTTCTCATCATCCTCCTGCGTGGTCAGGAAATCATGAATCATCTGGAATGCCTGCTGTCCGTAATAATCATCCGCATTGATCACGGCAAAAGGACCATCGATCGCATTAATCGCAGACAGGACCGCATGTCCAGTTCCCCACGGCTTCACTCTTCCCTCCGGAACTTCAAATCCATCCGGGATGTTGTTCAGATCCTGGAAGACATACTCCACCTGAATCTGCTTTTCCATACGGTTGCCAATACTCTCACGGAAATCTGCTTCATTTTCCTTCTTAATAATAAATACGACCTTCTCAAATCCGGCCTTCACCGCATCATAGATGGAAAAATCCATGATGATGTGTCCCTCCTTGTCGATTGGATCGATCTGCTTCAAGCCGCCATAGCGACTTCCCATGCCTGCGGCCATGATGACCAGTACTGGTTTTTTCATACGATATCCTCCCTCGTTTTTATATTTCACCTTTTTTAGAGTACTGCAAAATCTATCTCCAAATCCTGATAGATCCCAGCCTTTACTTTATCCGTAAATGTATATTCGCCAGTATCCTCCATCTCAAAATTCCAGACCATGATACGGCTTTTATCCGGATCTACGACCCAGTATTCCCTGACACCTGCAGTACGGTACTTGAACAGCTTTATTCCATAGTCCATGCGTTTACTTCCCGGGGATACAACCTCAATCACCCAGTCCGGCGCACCATGGCAGCCTTTGTCATCCAGCTTGTCAGGATCACAAATTACGCAAATATCCGGCTCCATATAGTTCTTATCGTCTTTGTTCAGAAAAACGGCAAACGGGGCAACGTAAACCTCACAGAAGCCACCATTTTTATCAATGTAATCAGCAATTTTTCGATATATGGAACCAACTATCCTCTGATGCCTCCGGCCAGGAGGCGACATATAGTAAATCCGTCCATCCATCAACTCCGCACGTTCCCCATCGGGCAGCTTGTAAATATCATCTATCGTATAATCATCCTGCTTCAATGCGAACATTTTATCACGCTCCTTTTTGTTTATCTTATCAGACTTTAAAGCGGTACCCCACACCCCATATCGTCTCGATATACTGGGGCTTCGCCGTATTGAACTCAATCTTCTCCCGGATCTTCTTAATATGCACCGTCACTGTGGCGATATCACCAACTGACTCCATATCCCATATCTTACTGAATAATTCTTCTTTTGTATAGACATGATTGGGATTCTGTGCAAGGAATGTCAGAAGATCAAATTCCTTCGATGTGAATGCTTTTTCTTCTCCATTGACCCATACCCGGCGGGCAGTCTTATCAATCTTGATGCCGCGGATCTCCACGATTTCATTCTCCTGGATTCCGCTGCCGATCAGTCGTTCATAACGCGCCATATGAGCTTTTACACGCGCTACCAGCTCACTTGGACTGAACGGTTTTGTCATATAGTCATCCGCCCCCAGTCCCAATCCCCGTATCTTATCAATATCATCCTTTTTGGCGGATACCATGATAACCGGAATATTTTTTTCTTCACGAATCTTCCTGCAGATCTCAAAGCCATCCACTCCAGGGAGCATCAGATCCAGAATAATCAGATCAAATTCTTCCTTCAGTGCTTTTGTCAGCCCGGTATCACCTCTGTCCTCGATCTCCACTTCAAAGCCGCTTAATTCCAGATAATCCTTCTCCAGATCTGCTATGACTTCTTCATCCTCAATAATCAAAATCTTACTCATTCACTGGTACCTCCTGATATTTTCTCAGTACGAAATACATAGTCGTACCGCTTCCTTCTTTACTGGTCGCCCATACTTTTCCGCCATGATCCTCCATGATCTTATGGACAATAGACAGTCCGATACCGCTTCCGCCTTTCGATGAATTACGCGATGTATCGGTCCGATAAAACCGGTCATAAATATATGGCAGATCTTTGGCTGCAATGCCTTTCCCATTATCTTCGATCTCTACCTGCACAAAATCTCCTACATCCAGCACACGGATCTGAATAAATTTGTCATTCTTATCCATATATTTGACAGAATTGCCTACAATATTATTGATGACACGTTTCAACTGTTCCGCATCTGCGATCACAACTATATCTCTGGATACTTCATTGTTATAAGAGAGTTGAACATGCTGTTCATCCAGCTCCAATCCAATATCCTCAATACAGTCATCAAAATATTCCAGTACATTGATTTTATTGAAATTGTACGGAATCCGGTTCGTATCAATTTTGGAATAAAAACTCAGCTCATTGATCAACCGGTCCATATCATTTGCTTTATTATAGATGGTGCGAAGATATTTTTCCTGTTTTTGCGGCGTATCTGCCACTCCGTCCAAAAGACCTTCCACATAACCTTTGATTGCCGTAATCGGAGTCTTTAAGTCATGAGATATATTACTGATCAGTTCCTTGTTCTGACTGTCAAAAGAGACTTTCTGCTCTGTGGATTCCTTCAGACGGATACGCATCTCCTCAAAATCTGCACACAGTTCACCGATCTCATCCGTATCCTCAATTGCCACTTCAAAATCCAGATTGCCGTCTCTGATATTTCTGGTCGCTTTTTTCAACGTTTCAATCGGATTCAGAATACTCCGATAAATCCAGACTACCAGAAAACTGCTGGTCATTGCCATGATTAAAAGCACTGACAAAAGCATTTCGATCAAAAATTCCTTCGTCTGGGGTGTCACCACACCGGCTGGCTGCATACTCATGAATCCCATGAAAATAATCGTGATCAGAAAAAGCGGTACTGCTATCACGGTTGTAAATGTTATGATAAGCTTCATCTTCAGGTTCACTTTGATTTCCTCCCTATCTGAAACTATAAAAAGTATATCACAAATCAGGTTTCCCATTTATTAACTTTTTGTAAATCCTCTGAAAATATCTGGAAGTGCTTGACTTTTCCCGACAATTATCGTATCTTGAATACATGGAAAAGTCCATATAAGACATTTCTCTTATTCAGAGCGGTGGAGATACATAGGATCTGTGAAGCCCGGCAACCCCTGTAACCAGGAAGGTGCTAACCTGAGCGAGTAATCGAGCAATAAGAGGATTTGATACATGTGCAATATCAGGTCCGCTTATGCGGACCTTTCTTTATGCAATGCATGATGGAAATAACGAAAGGAGAACAAACATGGAAAAAATTTTATTTACTTCTGAATCTGTAACTGAAGGTCATCCGGATAAGATCTGTGACCAGATCTCTGATGCCATCCTGGACGCATTAGTAGCACAGGATCCGATGAGCCGTGTTGCATGTGAGACAAGCACCACCACTGGTCTGGTACTTGTTATGGGTGAGATCACTACCAATGCTTATGTAGATATTCAGAAAATCGTAAGGGATACGATCCGTGAGATCGGATATACCAGAGGTAAATTCGGTTTTGACGCAGATAACTGTGCAGTCATCACTGCTATTGATGAACAGTCTACCGATATTGCAATGGGTGTAAACAAAGCATTAGAAGCAAAAGAAAACACAATGAATGACAGTGAGATCGAGGCAATCGGAGCCGGTGATCAGGGTATGATGTTCGGTTATGCATCCAATGAGACACCAGAGCTGATGCCATATCCAATCGCACTGGCGCATAAGCTGGCTCTTCGTCTGACCCAGATCCGCAAAGACGGAACTCTTCCTTATTTGAGACCAGACGGAAAGACTCAGGTTACCGTAGAGTACGACGAAGAGGGCAAACCGATTCGTCTGGATGCAGTTGTTCTGTCCACTCAGCACAGCGAAGATGTGACCCAGGAACAGATCCATACTGATATTAAAAAGTATGTATTCAATGAGATTCTTCCGGCAGATATGGTTGATAAAGACACCAAATTCTTCATCAATCCGACAGGACGTTTTGTTATCGGCGGCCCTCACGGAGACAGTGGTCTGACAGGACGTAAGATCATCGTTGATACTTACGGCGGATATGCCCGTCACGGCGGCGGTGCTTTCTCCGGAAAAGACTGTACAAAAGTAGACCGTTCCGCTGCTTATGCAGCACGTTATGTAGCAAAGAATATCGTTGCTGCAGGACTCGCTGACAAATGCGAGATCCAGCTTTCCTATGCAATCGGTGTTGCTCACCCAACTTCCGTTATGGTCGACACCTTTGGAACCGGTAAACTCTCTGACCAGAAGCTGGTAGAGATTGTCAGAGAGAACTTCGACTTAAGACCAGCTGGTATTATTAAAATGCTTGACCTTCGCCGTCCAATCTACAAACAGACCGCTGCTTATGGTCATTTCGGACGCACAGATCTGGACCTTCCTTGGGAAAAAACAGATAAAGTCGATACATTAAAAACATATCTGGCTTAATACCTGACAGGTGTACGAACTTTCGTGCACCTGTTTTCATTTCTTTCCAGTATATATTTTATTGAATTTATTGTCAGATTCCCTAAAATCATCTATACTATAGTGTATTCCGTTTTCGGAAAACTTATAATTTTATAAGAGGGGAGAAAATCATGAAAAAAATTTTAACAAGTCTCCCAGTCCGCCTGCTCGCCGGAGTAATTATCGGTATGCTGGTCGGTCTGGTTGCAAATGAAGGTTTCATGAACATCGTCGTAACTTTAAAACAGGTTCTCGGTCAAGTGATCACATTCTGTGTACCGCTGATTGTCATCGGCTTTATCGCACCATCCATCACCCGTCTTGGTCAGAACGCATCCCGTATGCTGGGCGTAGCGCTTATCATTGCCTATGTATCTTCCATCGGAGCAGCATTTTTCTCTATGACTGCCGGATATGCGATCATTCCAAATCTGAATATCGTATCTTCTGTAGAAGGCTTAAAGGAACTTCCAGCAGCGATCTTCACACTGGAGATTCCGCAGATCATGACTGTTATGAGTGCTCTGGTATTTTCTGTTCTGCTCGGTCTTGGCGTTACCTGGACAAAATCCACCAAAACTGCAGAAATTCTGGAGGAGTTCCAGCAGATCGTACTGCAGGTTGTAACCAAAGTCATTATTCCGATCCTTCCATTCTTCATTGCCTGCACCTTCTGCGGCCTGGCTTATGAGGGAACCATCACCAGACAGCTTCCGGTATTCCTGAAAGTGATCATCATTGTCATGGTCGGACATTATATCTGGCTGGCACTGCTGTACTTCCTTGCCGGTATGTACTCCGGCAAAAGTCCAATCGAAGTAGTAAAACATTACGGTCCTGCATATATTACAGCAGTAGGAACCATGTCTTCTGCTGCGACTCTGGCAGTTGCTCTTCGCTGTGCTGGAAAATCTTCTGTACTGCGTAAAGATATGACCAGCTTCGGTATCCCGCTGTTTGCAAATATCCATCTGTGCGGATCCGTTCTTACCGAGGTATTCTTCGTTATGACGGTATCTCAGGTTTTATATGGAGAAATGCCAGCCATGGGAACTATGATCCTGTTTTGTCTGCTGCTTGGTATCTTTGCTATCGGTGCACCAGGTGTTCCGGGAGGAACCGTTATGGCATCTCTGGGACTGATTACCGGTATCCTGTTATTCGATGCAACGGGTACTGCTCTGATGCTGACTATTTTCGCTCTGCAGGACAGCTTCGGTACAGCATGTAACGTAACCGGTGACGGTGCTCTGACACTGATGCTGACTGGTTATGCCGATAAGCATCATATTGAAGAACAGAACTAATCTGTCAAAAAGGGTCTGCGCAATGCAGACCCTTTTCTATACGTTCCTATCTTATCCAACTTTTAATTTAAATTTCTGAATCTCTTTTTCACTGGACACCTTTTCCATATCCGCTCCAAGACCACGGAATTTCTGATCCAGATTCTCATATCCGCGTTCAATAAAATAGATATCATCTATGATCGTAATACCCTCTGCTGCCAGTCCAGCCAACACAAGTGCTGCTCCTGCACGAAGATCCGGTGCACTCACTCTCGCTCCGGTAAACTTGTCCACACCACTGATCACAGCCACATTACCTTCTACCTTTACAGAAGCTCCCATTCGCGCCAACTCATCTACATAGCGGAAACGATTCTCAAAGATACTCTCTGTCACAATACTTGTACCATCTGCCAAAGCCAACGATACCGATATCTGCGGCTGCATATCCGTTGGAAATCCAGGATATGGAAGCGTCTTCACATGGGTACTCTGCAGCTTCTTTGGCGCAATCACACGGATCGCATCATCATTCTCATGGATCTGACATCCCATCTCCAAAAGCTTGGCACTGGTAGCCTCCAGATGCTTCGGAATGACATTGCGAAGTACAATACTGCCTCCTGTCACTGCTGCCGCAAACATAAATGTTCCTGCCTCAATCTGATCCGGAATAATAGAATACTCTGTCTTATGCAGAGATTTTACTCCATGAATACGGATCACATCGGTTCCGGCACCTTTGATCCGGGCACCCATACTGTTCAAAAAGTTAGCTACATCCACAACATGCGGCTCTTTTGCCGCATTTTCAATAATCGTATTGCCATTCGCCATTGCCGCAGCCATCATAATATTGATAGTCGCACCTACACTGACCATGTCCAGGAAAATATGTGCACCATGGAGTTCTTCCGCCTCAGCAATAATAAATCCATGCTCAATTCTGGTAACCGCACCCATGGCTTTAAAGCCTTTCAGATGCTGATCGATCGGTCTGCTGCCAATATTGCAGCCTCCTGGAAGAGGTACCTGTGCTCTCTTGTATTTGCCAAGCAGAGCTCCGAGCAGATAATAGGATGCACGAATCTTTTTCATGCTCTCCGTCTCTACAATACAGTTCGTAACTCCTGAACCATTCACAGTTACCGTATGACGATCAATGCGCTCTACTCTCGCACCAATCTCTTCCATCGCACCCAAAAGTGCATTGATATCCCTGACATCCGGAAGGTTATCTATATATACAGTTTCATCGGTCATATTTGCAGCAGCAAGAATTGCAAGTGCAGCATTTTTCGCACCGCCAATCTCCACTTCGCCGCACAGAGGTTTTCCACCCTTAATAATATACTGTTCCACGATTACACCTCTATTGCTTTCATTCCAACTTCATTTCTATACTAAAGGTTGCACCAAAAAGGTATTTCTTATTCTATATAACAACGCAAAGCTGTCTTACTAAATTGCGTAAACGTCATCAAAACATAACTTGGGTATTATAGTTTATGTTATTATATCTCACCGCACCAGAAAAATCAATGAACAGTATGTCAAAAAACAGCCCATTTTCTGGTCTATCATAAATATAGTGCAACAATTTTAAAAAATCGTAACATAAATTACCATATAATAGAAACAATTATGTTATAGTATAAAAAATAAGAAAAAGACAAGGAGACGGGAAATGTTTATTACCAACGATATTAAATATGTAGGCGTGAATGATCATAAAATAGACTTATTTGAAGGTCAATACGTAGTTCCAAATGGCATGGCTTATAACTCCTATGTCATTATGGACGAAAAAGTTGCTGTTATGGATACTGTAGACGCCAATTTCCGGCACGAATGGCTGGATCAGATTGATACACTGCTTGGAGATCGCCAGCCTGATTATCTGATCGTTCAGCATATGGAACCAGATCATTCTGCAAATATTGCCAATTTTATGAACACTTACAAAAATGCTACGATTGTGTCGAGCGCAAAAGCCTTTATCATGATGAAGCAGTTCTTTGGAACAGATTTTGAAAATCGACGCATCATAGTCGGAGAAGGAGATACTCTTTCCCTTGGTAAACATACATTGGCATTTGTATCTGCCCCAATGGTACATTGGCCGGAAGTCATTGTAACATATGATACTTATGACAAGGTTTTATTTTCTGCAGATGGGTTTGGCAAATTCGGCGCCCTTGACATAGAGGAAGACTGGGCATGCGAGGCACGCCGTTACTATATTGGCATTGTAGGTAAATACGGTGCTCAGGTGCAAAATCTGTTAAAGAAAGCAGCCGGATTGGAGATTGAGGCTATTTGCCCATTACACGGACCAGTGCTTACGGAAAATCTTGGGTATTATCTGAATCTTTACAATATCTGGTCCTCCTATCAGGCAGAATCTGAAGGTATAGTGATCGCTTATACATCCGTATATGGAAATACAAAGAAAGCGGTAAATGCCCTTGCAGATAAGCTTCGTGCAAAAGGATGTCCAAAAGTAGTCATTCACGACCTTGCCCGCACTGATACGGCAGAAGCAGTGGAAGATGCATTCCGTTACAACAAACTGGTTCTTGCAACCACTACTTACAATGCGGGCATCTTCCCGTACATGAGAGATTTTATTGAGCATCTGACAGAACGCAACTACCAAAACCGAACCATTGCTCTGATAGAAAATGGATGCTGGGCACCTCTGGCAGCAAAAGTGATGAAAGAGATGTTCGCAAAGAGTAAAAAATTGACCTTTACGGATACAACCGTCCGTATCTTGTCTGCTTTAAGTGACGAAAGCAGTGCACAGTTGGAGTCTATGGCTGACGAGCTTTGCCGTGATTATATTGCACAGAGCGGCGAGACTGCAAATAAGAATGATTTAAGTGCCCTGTTCAATATCGGCTATGGTCTGTATGTGATCACCTCCAATGACGGAAAGAAAGACAACGGTCTGATCGTGAATACCGTTTCCCAGGTAACCAACACACCAAACCGTATTGCCGTTACGATCAACAAAGCAAACTACTCTCATCATATCATCAAACAGACCGGCATCATGAATCTGAACTGTCTGTCCGTTGATGCTCCGTTCAGTGTCTTTGAAAACTTTGGATTCCAGAGCGGACGAAACACCGATAAGTTTGCAAATTGGGAACCACTTCATTCGGATAATGGACTTGCATTCCTTCCAAAATATATCAACTCTTTCATGTCTCTGAAAGTAGAGCAGTATATCGATCTGGACACCCATGGAATGTTTATCTGCAGTATTACAGAGTCCAGAGTGATGTCCTCTGTAGAGACAATGACTTACACCTATTATCAGAACAACGTAAAACCCAAACCTGCCACAGAAGGAAAAAAAGGCTTTGTATGTAAGATATGCGGATACATTTATGAAGGCGAAGAACTTCCAGAGGATATCATCTGTCCATTATGTAAACATGGTGCTGCAGATTTTGAAGCAATTTCTTAAAAACATATGATGAAACTTCATAAAAATTCATAAAAAACGGGAGTACTCAAAATGTACTCCCATTTTTCATGTCAAGACTTGGAATCTTTTTACAGAAAAGGTATAATGTAACTCGCGCATAAATCGAGACATCAAGGAGGTATTTACCTATGGCATGGTATGATGAAGCCATATTTTATCACATCTATCCACTAGGCATGACCGGTGCACCACAGCACAATTCTTACGGACTGCCTGAGCATCGACTGAGTACATTAATTCCATGGATTTCCCACATTAAAAAATTAGGATGTAATGCACTTTATATCGGTCCACTTTTTGAATCTGTAGGACACGGTTATGAAACAACAGACTACAAAAAACTGGACAGCCGTCTTGGAACCAACGAGGATCTGACCGATTTTGTAAAAGAATGCCACAAACAGCGAATTCGCGTAATTCTGGATGGCGTCTTCAACCATACGGGCCGTGATTTTTTTGCTTTTCAAGATATAAAACAATATCGTGAAAACTCCCAATACAAGGATTGGTACTGCAATGTAAATTTCTGGGGAAACAACGAATACAATGACGGCTTTTCCTATGACAACTGGGGCGGATATAATCTGCTTGTTAAGTTGAATCAAAAAAACCCGGCAGTAAGAGATTATATTTGCGATGTCATCCGTTTCTGGGTTAAAGAATTCGACATCGATGGTATCCGTCTGGATGCAGCAGATGTACTGGATTTTGAATATATGCAGGCACTGCGTGCCACTGCAAACGAAGTTAAACCGGAATTCTGGCTTATGGGCGAAGTCATTCATGGCGATTACACCCGTTGGGTAAACGAGGGCACTCTGCATTCTGTAACCAATTATCATCTGCATAAGGCACTTTACTCTGGTCATAACGATCACAATTATTTTGAAATTGCACATACTGTAAAACGTATTTATGGAATGGGCGGAAACCATCCTGATGGTCTCAAACTATATAATTTTGTAGACAATCACGATGTGGAACGTATTTACACAAAACTCAACAACAAAGCTCATTATATACCAGTTCACATACTTCTGTATACTTTGCCGGGAGTTCCATCTCTTTACTACGGCTCCGAATTTGGTATCGAAGGGAAAAAAGAATACGGTTCTGACGCATCCCTGCGTCCTGCCCTGTCATACATAGATTACAAAGCCGCTGCTGAGACAAATCTTTATACAAAACTGATCAGTGCACTGGGAACGATTCGGCAGAATACACCGGCTCTTTCTTATGGTGACTATACAGAACTGGCTCTGACCACACGCCAATATGTATTTTCCAGAAATCACAACGGCCAGTCTGTGATTATTGCAGTAAATAACGATGACCACGAATATACTGTAAATGTTCCTGCCGGAAACAGCAGCGAATACATCGGCGCTTTATCTGGTCAGACAATCATAACGGACAATGGACGACTGCATATCACTATAAAAGCAAATTCTGGAGAGATCTGGGTACCGGCAAATGCAGACAGCAAACGGCTGACTCCTGTAGAGATGCCTGTCATTGAAACACTTCCAGTTATCGAAGAGCCTGTCATTACAGAGTCAACAACTGCAAAACCAGTTATTGTTTCTGACCCGGAATCAATCAACGAGGAATTGCTTCCTGTATCCGCCCCGGAACCAGTCGCTGAAAAACCGGTCATTGTTCCATCCAATAAATCTTACGAGGAAATGAGTATTGAAGAACTTCAGGCTGCTATCCTGGAACGGATGCACAAAAACGGACCTGTTACCGATCAGATGAAAAAAGATGTAAGAGAAAATGTATATCACAACTCTCTGATTAACTGGATTAAAAGTTTTCATTAATATAAATGCTGCAGATCATCATAAGACCTGCAGCATTATTTTTTCTAAATGTTTCATTACCGCTTCCAGCGGTGCCGACATCCACTTATTCCTGTGATACAAAAGCTGTTTCCATACTTCTGCTTCAAAATCATCTACATGAAGGCGGACAAGCTTCCCTTTTCTCACCGCATGTTCAGTAACATAATCCGGCAAAAAAGAAATTCCCACATCTTCCTGTACCAGCTGACAGATTAGATCCGCACTTCCAATCTCCAGCACAGGATGAATCTCCAATGATTTTCCTGCCAGATATTCGTCCAATATTTTACGATAACTCATACCTTTTTCCGTTAACATAAATGGCTGATCTAAAAGTTCTTCTACTGACACCTCATATCTGGAAGCAAGCGGATGATTGGTACAGACAACAAAATGTACGCCAATTCGTTCTTCATTTGCAATAATATAAGTTGTATCACGGATCTGTTTATCCAGAGTACAAACCATATCTACCTCGTTATGATCCAGCAGCCGAAACAACTCATCTGTTCCAGCCGTCATTGTCTTGATCAAAACATACGGATATTCTTCACGAAATTTGGCAAAGGCATCCACAAACAGCGGAATACAAAGTGAGTCTGCCATTGCAAGACGAACTTCACCTCTGATTTCCTGACGTCGGCTTGCACCTAATACCATTTCCTGAGACGTATGGCATATTTTCTGTGCATAAAAAAGTGCATCTCTTCCTGCTTCCGTCAAACTGACCGTATGCCCTATTCGATCAAACAACTGAACTCCCAGTTCCTGCTCCAGTTGTTTAATCTGAAAGGATACCGTTGGCTGAGAATATCCTAATTTCTCCGCCGCTCTGGTAAAACTGTTCAGTTCCGCTGCCTGTATAAATATATTTAAACTTCTTAAATCCATAATCCCTCTATTCATTTAATTTTTAAATGCTTTTCATAAAAACTATCTATTCGACAAATGCTCCTCTGTATTATATACTTTACACAAACAAAGTCAAGAGGTATAAAATTATGGCATTTATTACAACTGTATACAACCTCCTCTGGGGTGACTTATTCACACTCCCGCTGCCTGGAGGTTCTTCTGTCGGTATATCATTACTGGTTTTACTTCTGATTCCTGCCGGCATTTATTTTACTATTCGTACCAATTTCCTTCCTGTTCGTATGTTTCCAGAGATGGTTCGTATCTCCGTAGAAAAACAAACGGGTGCTCAGCAAAATGCGATATCCGGTGTGCAGGCTCTGATCGTATCGACTGCAACCCGCGTTGGAATGGGCAACATGGTAGGTGTTGTTGCCGCGCTGTCTGCCGGAGGCGCCGGTGCGGTATTCTGGATGTGGGTCACTGCACTCATCGGTGCTTCTACTGCATTCATTGAAGCAACTCTGGCACAGATTCACAAAGAAGAGGATCCCCTGTACGGTGGTTTCCGCGGAGGTCCTGCTTATTACATCCATCAGTTTTTTGTAAAAGAAAAACAGAAACGTCATCACTGGCTGGCTCTTCTGTTCGCGCTCTCCGGTCTGCTTTGCTGGTGCGGTGTCAGTCAGGTAATCAGTAACTCCGTATCTTCTGCCTTTTACAATGCATTTGATATTCCTCCAATCATATCTACGATTATTCTGGTAGCTCTTGCTGCAGTAATTGTATTAAGAAAAAATGCCACCGTAAAAGTTCTGGACATTGTTGTCCCTGTTATGGCTGCTTTTTATTTTGGTATTACGATATTTGTAATTATCAACAATGCAAGTCTGCTTCCAGATGTATTCCGCAGAATTATAGCTGAAGCATTTGGTATTCGTCAGGCAGTTGCCGGTGGATTTGGTGCCGCACTTATGAATGGTGTAAAACGTGGATTATTCTCCAATGAAGCAGGTTCCGGTTCTGCCCCATGTGCAGCTGCAGCCGCAGATGTAAGTCATCCGGCAAAAGCAGGTCTGTTTCAGGCATTTGGCGTACTAATTGATACCATTGTCATCTGCAGCTGTACCGCTATGATCATGCTGCTTGCTCCGCAGGAACTGTTGGAAGGACTTTCTGGAATGGAACTTTTACAGACTGCCATGCAGCACCATTTCGGAAGAGCAGGTGTCATCTTCATTGCAATTGCATTGTGGCTGTTCTGTTTTTCCACCTTTATCGGTATCTTATATTATGCTCGCTCCAATGTAGCTTACATATTCGGAGACAACTGGGCATCTCAGACAGCGTACAAAATACTGGCTCTGATCATGCTGTTTATTGGCGGACTCGCAACCTACACCTTTGTATGGGATCTTGGTGATATCGGTGTTGGACTTATGACGGTATTTAACATGATCGTATTGGTACCGATGTCCGGACAGGCAATACAGTCCTTAAAAGACTACAGCCATATGAAAAAGAATTCATAATATTCCTTTTCTCAAAAAACGGGCGGCCTTCCTGGCCACCCGTTTCTATATCTCCTATTCTATATAGCAAAATGCTTTTCCAATAACTCAACAAACTGTTTTTCCAGTGAATTAAGTTTTTCTCTCTTCCTCTTCACCCATACCAGACGATTTACTTCCGGATAAAGCTTCCCATGCTTGCTAAGAGGTACGGAACGTATCTGTGTATTTTCAAATAATCCCAGTACCCATTTAGGTGTATTTAAAAGAGCGTTTGTCTCCAGTAAAAACCTTTTGCAGACACTGATCGTATTACAGCACACCAGATGCTCCGGATCAATTCCTTTATAAAGATCCTGATGCCGTATTCCACGCCGCATAGAGTCTTCTGTATCCAGAAGAATATGAAAAAACTTTTCTGCCTCTTCAACATCTATAGCATCTCTGTCATACAGCTCAGATTTTGGTCCCATGCTCACATACACTGTAGAACGATCCAATATATGCATCTCCAGATCCTTACTTTGAAGCTTACTGCGAAAAATCTTACTGTCTTCTTCTGTCACCACAAGGATACCAATATCCGCCTCTCTGTTCTCTACCAGATCCGCAACTCGTCCTCTGTCATCCTCTTTCAGATCGATCTGTATTTTCTCACTGCAATTCTGACTATACAATGCCAACAGAACATCATAAACAAAATCAAATTGCTGACTTGCAACGCTAACCTTTGGAATCGTCAAATCTTTTTCCTGTCCAAAAGTATGTTCCAGTGCACGGGAACTGTCTATGACTGTTTTTGCATATTCAAGAAAATCTCTTCCCTCCGGTGTCAGACAGATCCCTTTCGCCGATCTTTGAAATAATTGAATCTTATATTCCGTCTCTAAAGCCGAGACAGCTTTGGTTAACGTAGGCTGGCTCAAATACAATTCCTGTGCCGCTTTTGTGATCGAGCCGCATTCCACTGTTTTTATAAAGTATTCGAGCTGATGTAACCTCATAATATCCCCTCCGAGAGATATTATAACCATTTTTGGTGAAATCTCCATAAAAAAATAGAATTTGCATTTTTTGTTTCGTAATTTTATACTGATGATGTAATAGATTTACAACACTATCACCCAACACAGAAGAGAAGCAGCGGAGTTTAATCCGGGCTTCTTTTCTGCATTTATCATCAAAAAAATGTATCCGGTTTACTGATCCATCCATGCAGACCTCTTCCCTTAAAAAATCCTCTGTTTTTTCCACACAGACCTTTCGGCTGCTCTGATACCATCAATTGAAATCCAAAACCCCTTTCAAAAGATTCCATTCTGGTAAATGGATGTTCCTCTGTTACCTGTATATGTCTTTTCCCTTGATAAAAATCCGGATAGTTTCCCTGGTATCCAGATTGTTCAAACAGCTCTTTTAATCGCTGACGTTCTCTTTCTCTGATACGATTATTGACTTCCCCATAATCTCTTTCCGGATAAGCACCAGCCGCTTCTACAGTCCTGTCAAAAATCAGATCATAAAGTTTCCCTCGCCCTATATACATCAGCATTCGATGCAGTATATCTTCCAGAAACTGACACGGAAATCTCATATAAAGACGAATCACACTCTGATACATCCAGTCACCAGATAACTCTGCCAGCTCCAGCATACATCTGCAGCCTTCCTCTGTCACCACATATTCTTCGGGTATACAGATCTTTGCCGGATAATAGCGGTAAAATGGTGCGAACTGCATCAGCGGAATCAGACGAAGTTCCTGTTCATTGCATACCTCCTCTCCCATAAACAGATACTTATCTTCCATGGTACCAATCATATACACAAGTCTTCTCCACTGTTCTGCTTCTTTCTCCCAGAAATGTCCAATCTCATGAAAACGATACAGTGACAGTTCCTTATATGCATTTCCAAACCAGAGCGTACAGGTATTCTTGTTTCCCTGTCGAATAATCAAACATTTACGAACAGAAGTCTCAACAAATTCTATCGCAAGTTCTTCTTCCAATTCATCTATATAGTTTCCCTGCATTGTCGCCTCTGTAAATACAAGATAGCACTCCAACGCATCATTCAACATATACAGCACATCATATTGATCATCCATATCCGGACGTTTTTGAATTTCAAAAGCCTGGCTTAGAACCAGCTCTTCCAGCATTGATTTTATCTCTTCCAATTTTTCTCCATTAAATGACATTACATATTATGAAAAAAGCCTTAACTTTCATCACTTCACTAATATAACATCAGTCAGCATGAAAAGCTAAGGCTTTTTCTATATTTTCAATGTTTTATCCTTTTACACCAATACGGACAAGTGCTCTGTGAAGCTTTGCCTCTACCATTCTGTATTCCTTCTCAGAAAGCCCGCTAGCAGAAAGCTTTTCTTCTGCTCTCTTCTGTGCAGCTTTGGCTCTTGCCACATCAATATCTTCCTCCCACTCCCAGGTGGTCGCAAGCAGACGGCACACACCATCCATCATGGAAAGCATTCCTCCGATACAGGCTGCCTTTTTTCTGGTTCCATCTTCCAGCACAACAGCTGCTTCTCCCATACCAAGTGCAGTACAGAAGTTACAGTGTCCCGCTAAAACAGCAAGATCACCAGTCATCGTACGGCAGATCACACGCTCTACCTCTCCTTCATAAAGCAGTCCATCCGGTGTTCCGATTCGCAACGGGAAGGTCCTCATAGGCGTCCTCCTTTACTGCTTCTTTGCTTTTTCAAAAACATCGTCGATGGTTCCTGCGAACAGGAAGCAGCTCTCCGGAACATCATCACATTCACCGTCCAGAATCATGCGGAAACCACGCAGTGTCTCTTTCAGCGGCACATACTGTCCTGCCATACCGGTGAACTGCTCTGCTACAGAGAAGCTCTGGGACAGGAAACGCTGTACCTTACGTGCACGGTTAACGGTCAGTTTGTCCTCTTCTGAAAGCTCATCCATACCCATGATGGCAATGATATCCTGAAGCTCTTTATAACGCTGCAGCACTCTCTGTACAGAACGTGCAACCTCGTAATGCTCAGTTCCAACCACTTCCGGGGTCAGAATACGGCTGGTAGAATCCAGAGGATCAACCGCCGGATAAATACCCTGGCTTGCAATATCACGGGACAATACCGTGGTTGCATCCAGATGGGTGAAAGTCGTAGCCGGAGCCGGGTCGGTCAAGTCATCCGCCGGCACATAAACTGCCTGAACAGATGTGATAGAACCTTTTCTGGTAGATGTGATACGCTCCTGCAGAGCACCCATCTCTGTTGCCAGTGTCGGCTGATAACCTACTGCTGATGGCATACGTCCAAGCAGAGCGGATACCTCAGATCCTGCCTGGGTGAAACGGAAAATATTATCGATGAACAGAAGTACGTCCTGATTCTTCACATCACGGAAATATTCTGCCATAGTCAGACCGGAAAGTGCAACACGCATACGTGCTCCAGGCGGCTCATTCATCTGACCGTATACCAATGCGGTCTTGTCGATAACGCCACTCTCCTGCATCTCATTATAAAGATCATTACCCTCACGGGTACGCTCTCCAACACCAGTAAATACGGACAGACCGCCATGAGCTTTTGCAACGTTATTGATCAGCTCCATGATCAATACGGTCTTACCTACACCAGCACCTCCGAAAAGACCGATCTTACCACCCTTTGCATAAGGACAGATCAAGTCAACGACTTTGATACCAGTTTCAAAAATCTCAGTAGCAGGTGTCTGCTCCTCATATGCCGGTGCCGGACGATGGATTGGCCAATACTCTTTTGCTTCCGGTGCTGCCCCGTTATCTACCGGGTCACCCAGAAGGTTCAGAACACGTCCAAGACATTCCTCTCCTACCGGAACGGAAATAGGTTTTCCTGTATCGATTGCTTTCGTCCCTCTCACAAGACCGTCAGTAGAGTTCATTGCAATACAACGAACTGTATTATCTCCGGTCTGCTGGGCTACTTCAGCAATCAGCTTTGCGCCGTTATTATCAATCTCAATAGCATTGAGCAGTGCAGGCAGTTCTCCGTGCGCAAAGCGGATGTCCAATACTGGACCCACAACCTGCACTACCTCACCAATATGCTTTTCGCTCATTCCTGAATCTCCTCTGTCATGAGTATCATGATTATTCTATCTATCTTAGATGCCTTCAGCACCCGCAACAATCTCCGTGATCTCCTGCGTTATGCTGGCCTGACGAGCTCTGTTGTAATACAGATTCAGCTTGCCGATCATCTCTTCTGCATTGCTGGTTGCAGCTTCCATTGCCATTCTTCTGGCTGCCAGTTCACTGGCAAGACTTTCACAAACACTGCCGTAGATCAGACCGCCCAGATACTCCGGCACGATCGCATCAAATACCTCTGCCGCATCCGGCTCATAAAGGATCAGATTACGTACTGCCTTTTCTTCCTGAGAATCTTCTTTTAAATCTACGATCGGAAGTGCTGAAATCACTCCCGGCTGCTGTGACAGCATGGAAACAAATGTAGTATAGCAAAGGTCAATATGCCCAAATGTACCTTTACGGAATTCTTCACAGAGCAGATTGGCCATCTCATAGCAATCTGCCACAGAAATTTCTGCAACCTCTGCAAATTCTTCCGTCAGACACTCATATCCTTTACGGTGTGCATATTCCACTGCTTTTTTACCAATCGGCAGAACCAGAAAATCTTTGCCTGCGCTGTCCGCCTCCAGGCATTTGAACAGGTTCGCATTATAACCGCCAGCCAGTCCTCTGTCACCCGCTACCACGACATAACAGGTCTTATCACTTGCTGCCTCTTTTACATAAACAGAAGTAAAATCGGTATTGCCTGCAGCAATATCTTTCAGAGTCTGATGGAGTTCTTTAAAATAAGGGCGGCATGTCTCTGCCCGTTCCTTTGCCTTACGCAGTTTGGAGGATGCTACAAGTTCCATTGCTTTGGTAATCTGCATCGTGCTCTGCACACTTTTGATACGCAGCTTTACCGCCTTCATGTTTGCAGCCATAATATTCCTCCTGTATCACTTATTTCGCTGGTCTGGAATCCAGGAAACTTTCAGTATACTGTTCCAGGACCGCTTTTAATTTTTCTTCCGCATCTGCTTCCAGTTTACCAGTGGTGCGGATCGTCTGCATAACCTCTGCACCTGCTGCATCTGTATCCAGATAAGTGAACAGGCCTGCTTCATAAGCTCTTACATCTGCAGTATCTACTTTTGAAAGAATTCCTTTTGTAACTGCATAAATGATTGCTACCTGTTTTTCAACCGGAACCGGTGCATTCTGTCCCTGTTTCAGTACCTCTACAATACGGGCACCCTGATCCAGACGTGCCTTGGTATCTGCATCCAGGTCAGAACCAAACTGTGCGAAACTCTGAAGCTCGCGGTACTGGGAGTAAAGCAGCTTCAGTGTACCGGCAACTTTCTTCATTGCCTTGATCTGTGCATTACCACCAACTCGGGATACAGAAATACCCGGGTTAACTGCCGGCATAACTCCGGAGTGGAACAGTTCTGTCTCAAGGAAGATCTGTCCATCGGTAATAGAAATAACGTTAGTCGGGATATACGCAGATACGTCACCCGCCTGTGTCTCGATGATCGGCAGTGCAGTCAGAGAACCGCCGCCATGCTCATCATCCAGCTTTGCTGCACGCTCCAGAAGTCTGGAATGCAGATAGAAAACATCTCCCGGATATGCCTCACGTCCTGGCGGACGGCGGATCAACAGGGAAAGTGCACGGTAAGCAACTGCATGCTTACTCAGGTCATCATAGATAACCAGCACATGTTTTCCTTTATTCATAAAATATTCACCCATTGCACATCCTGAATAAGGAGCAATGTACTGAAGTGGACTTGCATCTGATGCAGTAGCAGCAACCACGATAGTATAATCCATAGCACCATTATTGGTCAGATTCTCTACCAATGTTGCAACAGTAGAACGTTTCTGTCCGATCGCAACATAGATACAGATTACATCTTTACCTTTCTGGTTAATGATCGTATCTACTGCTACGGTTGTCTTACCGGTCTGACGGTCTCCAATGATCAGCTCACGCTGTCCGCGTCCAATCGGAATCATGGAGTCGATCGCCTTGATACCTGTCTGGAGCGGTTCATGTACAGATCTTCTCTCACAGATACCCGGTGCCGGACTCTCGATCGGTCTGTACTCTTCTGTTACAATTGGGCCTGCACCATCGATCGGCTGTCCGAGTGCATTTACAACACGGCCAATCATCGCTTCTCCTACCGGTACAGATACAACTTTACCGGTACGTTTTACAGTCTGGCCTTCACCGATATTCTCATCGGAACCAAATAATACGATGGACACGCTGTTTTCTTCCAGGTTCTGTGCCATACCAAAACTGCCGTCTTCAAATTCCAGCAGCTCTCCCGCCATACAGTTCACAAGACCGCTTGCTCTTGCAATACCGTCACCTACCATGAGGATCGTACCGGTCTCATTCTGCTGAATCGCATTTTCATAATATTTAATCTGGCTCCGGATGACCTTGGATATTTCTTCAGGTTTTAATTGCATGTTTCCATTCCCATCCTTTAAACAATTATTTCATTCAATTTCCTGGATATGCCGTCCAGACGTCCCTGTACAGTTCCGTCAAGCTGTTTGCCTTCCAGTTCTACACGAAGTCCTGCTAAAACTGCAGGATCGGTCTTCTGCTGCAGTGCAACCTTCTTGCCGCTGATCTTCTCCAGCTTGGCCTTCAGGGCACTCATCTGCTCCTTGCTAAGCGGAACCGCACTGGTTACCACAGCTTCAGCAATTCCATGTTCCAGATTATAACGCCGTACGAACTCCTCACAGCATCCTGCATATTCACCCAATATGCCGCGTTCACACAGCAGTTTTAAAAAGTTTACCAAATATCGCTCTGCCTGAGCACCAAACGCATCTTCAATCAGCCCTTTTCTCTCCGCAAACGGGATAGATGGCTCTGACAGAAGACGAAGATATTCCGGATTCTCACGAAAAACCTCTCTGATCTCCTGCGTCTGCTGCATCAGCACTTCTGTGAGCTGTTCCTCGGCAGCGAGATCATACAGGCTGCCCCCATACAGTCTGGCAGTCTGTGTCATGATACCTCACCTACATTCGCAATAAACTCATCAATCAGTTTTGTGTGGTCATCCTCGCTGATTTCACGTCCAATCACTTTACCAGCAATCTCCATCGCCATGCCGCCGATCTCATTCTTGATCTCATTGACTGCTTTTCTCTTCTCCTGAGCGATGTCACCCTCTGCTTTTGCCTTCATGGCTGCAGCCTGTCTGGATGCTTCTCTTAATACTTCTTCGCTCTGAGCTGCTGCTGTCTTCTGCGCAGATGCCAGAATCTCACTTGCTTTATTCTTAGCTTCCAGCATATTCGCCTCATATTCTGACTTGATCGCCTGTGCCTGACTTTTCGCCTCTTCCGCCTCGCGGATCTGGGCATCAGCCAAAGCTCTGCGCTTATCGAGCATCGCATTCACAGGTTTGAATAAGAAACGCTTAATCAGATACATCTGAATGAAAAGGTTGCAAATCTGCGCAACGAATGTCCACGGTATAATTGTGACTAATTCCTGTACCTGCATATTGTAACCTCCTGTCCTTAATCTCCTCTTTACCCGATTAAGCCAGGAAGTTCATAAACATACCAGGTGCAACGAAGATCAGAAGCAGACCGGTAACGAAACCGTAGATACCGGTGGTCTCTGCGATCGCACAACCAAGAAGCATGGTAGAAGTTACATCACCTTTGCACTCCGGCTGACGTCCGATTGCCTCAAGTCCTTTTGCTACCGCATTACCTTCACCAATACCAGGTCCAATACCAGCGATCAGAGAGCATCCTGCACCAATTGCACATCCTGCTAACGCAATACCTTTTGCAAGTAACTGAAATTCCATAATGAAATCCTCCTGTTTTTTAAATATAGTTTTCCATATAAAGTTTTCTCTTAGCCTTCTGCTGCATTCGCGATATACATAACCGTCAGCATACAGAAAATAAATGCCTGCATTACACCGGAGAACCAGTCAAAATATACAGACAATACTGCCGGAACACCGACAGACAAGAATGGGATCTGTGCGAGTACATCGCCAAGAACACCCGGAAGCAACCCGAACAATGCGGAACTGGCAACTGCCAGTGCTGCATAAAGCAGACCATTGATAACAACACCAGAAAGAATATTTCCGAAGTGACGGCACGCCATACTTACCGGTGTCGCAAGCTCCGAAAGAACATTAAATGGTGTCAGTACCGGGATTGGCTGTGTAAAGCCCTTCAAGTAGCCGCCAATGCCTCCTGCCTTAATCTTCTGGCTGGTAATCATAATAAATACAACTACCGCCCAGGCTGCTTCAGTAGACAGATCGGTCGTCGGACTTCGAAGTCCGATCAGGCTGATCAGGTTGGACACAACACTCGTTGTAAACAGCGCTGCGACAAACGGGATCATATGACGGAACTTTTCGCCCATATTTCCAATTACAAAATTGTTGGCCATCTCCACAAGCATCTCTGCCACTGCCTGACGTTTGGAAATATTTTCCACCTTCAGATCACGCGTCAGCCAGATACAAAGACCTGTAATCAGAATCATGACAATCCAGCTCACCACCAAAGTCTCACTGATCAGGATATCGCCCATGACCGGTATACCTGTTGGTATCGTGAAAAAGACTTTTGCGCCTGTAATGTCCACATTCATTGCATCTTCCCTCCTATTCTGTTTTATTTTTGTTTTATTTTTTCATAATACCCAGAACCTTGATCCCTATACTGGGGAACAATAACGGTGCGATTCCGGCTACAAAATGAAAACACGGAGCTGCAATTGCTGCAACCACCCAAAGCATCTGAAGCATCATCCGTCTGGAATAACTGGATTTCATCAACATTCTGGCTTCTTCCTCATCCTTTGCTGCCACAACCTTCTGTACAGCAAGTCCCATCAGGAAAAAATTCAGAACCGCAACTATTCCTCCTGCGATGCCTCCAAGGAACACAGTGTAATCAAACGGAACCTTCTGTGGTGTAAGCATATGAAACACTGCAAATACAATCCACATAAAAACTACACATACCGCCGTACTGACTGCCACTTTTTTTGTTTCCTTTTTTACTGCTGGCTGGATATTTCCAAAAAAACTTCCCATAATCAACCCCTCTCTACCAATGCTTGTTGTAAGATACCTTATCTTTTTTTTCTTTTTTACTCTCATGATTCATAACTGACAGATACAGCTTGTACGCCACCATACCAGAACCACCCATGCCAAAGAAAAAACCAGGAATATAAATCCATCCACCAAGCCCCAGATGTGCTGTCAGCCACCAGCAGAACGCCAGACACATAAGTATAGGGGTAATAAAAGAGATACCGAACTGAGTAAGCATCAGTATATTCTGATACGTATCTCTCCACTGTTTCATAGTATCTCTCCTTTCCTGTTCAGATATGATAATCATCATTCCCGCGTATCTTTCAACGACTTTCCACTTCCTTGTTTTCTTGAATCAACACCAAACTATATTCACTCACTTTTAGAAT
This sequence comes from Lachnospiraceae bacterium, assembly GCA_017558865.1. Lineage (GTDB taxonomy): Bacteria > Bacillota > Clostridia > Lachnospirales > Lachnospiraceae > Hominiventricola. The sequence goes on along the minus strand of JAFYTM010000015.1, from coordinate 3,889 downwards.
TATAGCACATATTTTGTAACTATTCAACAAAAAAGATGCTAGTTTGTTAACATTTTAACGAATTTCGATAGTCATTTTTCACAATTTTGTCGTTAAATTAACGGTAATTTATGGAAAAAGACTGCCGCACGAAACGACAGTCTTCCCACCTTTATACTTCTAATATAATTTCACGACCGCTTTTTTTATACGGCGTCATCTGAACTCCCGCCGTCTTGAGCATTCTTCTGGACACCATGTTTGCCTGTGTTTCGCGATATTTATCCTCTGCAAAAACCACTTCTGTAATACCTGCCTGAATAATCGCTTTGGCACACTCATTACATGGAAACAATGTCACATATAATTTTGTCCCTTCAAGACTTCCGCCCCGATAATTCAGAATGGCATTCAACTCACTGTGCGTGACATAGGCATATTTACTGTCATATACATCTCCGTCCCGATTCCACGGAAATTCATCATCACTGCATCCCTTTGGAAACCCATTATATCCCATGGAGAGAATTTTATTCTCCCTGCTGACAATACAGGCTCCCACCTGGGTATTCGGATCCTTGGAGCGCATAGCAGAAAGATATGCAATTCCCATAAAATATTCATCCCACGAAATATAATCCGTTCTTTTTCCGCTCATAATTCCTCCTCTATCTCAGAAACATCTATTCTCTGATGTCCCGCCGCTTTCAATAGCCGATTCATAATTGCCTGTCCCAATTGCGGTGTATCAAAAGATTCGGAATATATTTCCTCCACACCATCTTCATCAAATTCCCGCAGTACCGCAAACAAATGACTTGCAATCGATAATTCATCCTGTCTGGAACCGATACATTTAATCGTTCCGCAAGCATATTTCTGCAAAGTCTCCTCCGTACAGATGATACCAACTCGTTTTGAACTGTCCGCTCTGTCATTTATATAAGAAATCACACGTTCCATCGGACCTTCCACAATCTTCAGTCTGGCTTTGGGCGCATAATGACGATATTTCATCCCTGGAGCCTTTGGCTTTACCGAAGAATCTTCCGAAATAAGCCCTCGATCCATTTCCGCTCTTCCAAGCACTTCCTGTACCATCTCCAGCGACACATAGCCCGGTCGCAATATCGTAGGAATCCCCGTTGTCAAGTCCACAATCGATGACTCAAGTCCAATCTCAACCGCTCCTCCATCCAGAATCAACGGAATTTTTCCGTCCATATCTTCATACACGTGCTGTGCCGTCGTAGGGCTTGGTCTTCCGGACGTATTGGCACTTGGTGCTGCTATATAGCCGCCGCCACGTCGAATCATCTCCCTTGCAATCTCATCTGACGGCATACGCACCGCCACGGTATCCAGACCACCCGTCGTCCCGTAAGGCACACAGGCACTTTTTCGAAAAATCATCGTAAGCGGTCCTGGCCAGTAAGCGGCTGCCAATCTTCTCGCTGCTTCCGGCACTTCTTCTACGATTCGATCCAGATCTTCCAGATCTGCAATATGAATGATCAATGGATTATCAGACGGCCTGCCCTTAGCCTCATAGATTTTTCTGGCTGCTTCTTCATCCAGTCCATTCGCACCAAGCCCGTACACAGTCTCTGTCGGGAATGCCACAAGGCCGCCGCCTCGCAGAATATTGCCCGCCTTTTCCAAAGCGTCGATATCCATCTGTTTTCTGTCTATCTTAATGATTTCTGTATCCAAATAATTCACCTTAATTCTTTATATTCCTATCGTTCTGTATCTCTATCAGTGTAGCATTACATAAAAGAAAAATCAAATGAGTTCTGCAAAGAAGGCCTTCTCACGACACCTTCTTTTATTCTGTCTAATTACTCTAAAAACCAGTTGATAATTTTCTCTTCTGTCGATAATATGGAATTATAATCAAACATTGAATGGCATTCTCAAAGGGGAGGGGTCATTCAGGGTAAGAAAAGGAGAGGGTTATCATGAATTTAAACTTAAGACCAGCAAATGAATGTAAATTTGATGCAGTATCTCTGGGCGAAGTTATGCTTCGTCTTGATCCAGGTGAAGGCCGTATCCGTACTGCAAGACAGTTCCGCGCATGGGAAGGCGGCGGAGAATACAACGTAGTTCGTGGACTTCGCAGATGCTTTGGACTGAGAACTGCAGTTATGACTGCATTCGCAGACAATGAAGTTGGTATGCTGATGGAAGATTTCATCCTTCAGGGTGGCGTTGACACATCCCTGATCAAATGGATGAAGACAGACGGTATCGGCCGTGTATGCAGAAACGGTATCAACTTCACCGAGAGAGGATATGGTATCCGTGGTGCAGTTGGATGCTCCGACCGTGCAAACACCGCTATCTCCAAAGCTACTCCGGAAGATTTTGATTTCGATTACATCTTCGGTGAGCTGGGTGTTAGATGGCTGCACACTGGCGGTATCTATGCAGCTCTGTCTGAGCAGGCTTGCGAGACCGCTATCGCTGCATGTAAAGCCGCTAAAAAATACGGCACCATCGTATCCTACGACCTGAACTATCGTCCATCCATGTGGAGTGCAATCGGTGGAAAAGAAAAAGCTCAGGCTGTAAATAAAGAGATCGCTCAGTATGTAGACGTTATGATCGGTAACGAGGAAGACTTTACCGCATGTCTTGGCTTCGAGATCGAAGGAAACGATGAGAACTTAAAAGAGCTGAACATCGACGGATACAAGAAGATGATCAACACTGCAGTTCAGACCTACCCGAACTTCAAAGCAGTTGCTACCACCCTTCGTGAGGTTAAGACCGCGACCGTTAATGACTGGAGCGCACTTTGCTGGGCAGGCGGCGAGATCTACAAAGCAAAAGACTACAAGGGTCTGGAGATCATGGATCGTGTAGGCGGCGGAGATTCTTTCGCATCTGGTCTGATCTACGGTCTGATGACCACTGGCGATGCTGAGACCGCAGTAAACTACGGTGCAGCTCACGGCGCACTTGCTATGACCACACCTGGTGATACCACCATGGCAAGCAAAAAAGAAGTAGAAGCAATCATGGGCGGTGCTGGCGCACGTGTACAGAGATAATTATTTATCGAACAACTTTTTATCAACATAAGGAAAGAGTTATCATGTCCGAGGGCATGGTAACTCTTTTTCATATTATCCATTACCTTAGCCTTTCGTTCATATGTATTCAATTTTAATCAATCGGAAAAACAGCGACACGCTGCAGATATAATCTATTTCAATTATACAGAATATTTTTCTAAAAACTGTGATGGAGTCAAAATTTCCATATTCTCCACGCACAGCCCGGATAAATCCTTATCTCCCGAAAGCAGCACATCCACTTCTTCATGTAATGCAGAATAAACCACGGGATAATCTTTAAAATCTCGAACTACAAATTCATCAATATACATTTGCCTTGGTGTATGCACATACTCATAACTGATAGAAGCAAAAAACTTTTCAATTACTTTCTCTTTTTGAGGGAATTTGCGTCGAATCACTTCATGGACCTCATCCACTACATATGATGAAATAACAATCGTATGATTCAGCACCAATTCCCTGAACAATGTATCTACTCTTCCCGATGGAAACAGCAGCGCAGATATCAGAATATTGCTATCCAGCATTACTCTCATATTATTTCATTTCCTTTCGTATTTCATTGATCATACAGATCACATCTTCTTCATTTTGGAGACCGGCGGCTTCAGCCTCTCCTGCAAAAGCTTCCTGAGCTTTCTGAAGCGCAATCAATGTAGAATTCATAATCATAATTTTATCACCCTCCTCTATAAAAAGGACTTTGTCACCTTCCTTTAATCCAAGCTTGCGGCGGATCTCTATTGGAATGGTAATCTGTCCTTTCGATGTTACTTTTGCTAATTCCATCTCAACACCTCCCGGAATTCCTTACTTTCCTT
>JAFYTM010000167.1 GCA_017558865.1 Lachnospiraceae bacterium | reverse complement strand
GCTGACGATGAACGGAGATGTGATTACAAGCTGCCTGATCGATGCAGTGCAGTCCAAAGTGGCATTTGATACGACTGGTGCAGTGGCAGGGGAAGTACCTGGAAATGTACTGAGTAAAAACGAACTGGGTGAGCAGTATGGCTTGAAGAAGTTCTCCCCGATCGGAAAAGAGTGGAATGAGCAGACAGCAGCTTTCTGTGCGTATGTAACAGGAAAGACAATCGAAGAGGCAGCAGGAATTGCAGTAGATGAGGGCACGGTACCGACAGAGGCGGATCTGGTATCTTCTGTAACAATCCGAATCGGCGACTTTATGGCATTGATTGAAAAAGCAGCAAAATAGGTGAGGTAACAAACATGATTCGCAGGATTTTTTCTTTGATCCTTGTCATGAGTTTGATGACTGGCTGTGCGGCACCGGAACAACCGGTGAAAAAGAAACAGTATAAGGAAACATTTCTGGAGCTGTTTGATACAGTTACAGTAATCATGGGATATGCAGAGACAGAGGAAGAATTTAGAGAAACAGCCGAACAGATTCGGGAGGAACTGCAGATCTATCATCAGCTTTTTGATATCTATGACAGTTATGACGGGATCACGAACTTGAAAACGGTCAATGAGCAGGCAGGAATTGCTCCTGTAAAGGTTGACCGTAAAGTAATAGAACTGCTTTTGGACTGCAGGGAATATTATGAACTGACCTCTGGAAAGGTAAATGTTGCCATGGGAAGTGTGCTCCGACTCTGGCATGAGGCAAGAGAAGATGGGATACTGAATCCGGAACAGGCGAAGCTCCCGGATGCATTGGAATTGAAGGAAGCGGCCAAACACTGCAGTTTTGATACGGTGGTCATTGATGAAAAAAATTCTACCGTTTATCTGGAAGATCCGATGCAGTCTCTGGATGTGGGAGCAGTTGCGAAAGGCTGGGCAGTGCAGCAGGTCTGTCAGAATGCGCCGGAAGGAATAGCAGTCAGTGTAGGCGGTAATGTGTGCACCACCGGTCCCAAGCCGGAAAATATTCCATGGGTCATAGGGATTCAGTCTCCGGATGGTAAAGCGGATGAGTATGTTCATACTATTTATGTCAATCAGGAAAGCGTAGTGACCAGCGGAGATTATCAAAGATATTATCAGGTGGATGGGAAAATATACCATCACCTGATTGATCCGGAGACGTTATATCCTGCGGTCAAATGGAAAGCAGTCAGTGTGGTCTGTGAGGATTCCGGTCTGGCAGATGTGCTTTCCACCGCATTGTTCATGCTTTCTCAGGAGGAAGGGCAGGATTTACTCGATCAGCAGGAAGCCTTTGCAATGTGGGTAGATCTGGACGGAGAGATTTGTTACAGCACAGGTTTTGAAGAATTGATCAGAACTTGATAAAACAGTTTAAGATAAAAGAGGTAAAACAATGAAAAGCTTATTTTTTGGAGGAATTCATCCGGCAGATCGTAAAGAGTTATCTGCCAATACGGAATTGGTTTCCATGATGAATCCAAAGCAGGTTACCATACCAATGCTGCAGCATATTGGTAATCCTTGTAACCCATTGGTAGCAGTTGGTGATCATGTGAAAAAAGGACAGAAGATCGGCGATGGAGAGGGATTATGCGTGCCGGTGCATGCATCTGTCTCAGGTAAGGTCATTGCGATTGAACCGCGTCGTCATCCGAGTGGAAGAGATATTCTCTCTGTTGTGATTGAGAATGATTTTCAGGATGAAGCGGATACTTCCATGACTGCTCATAAAGATTATTCTGCATTAAGTAATGATGAAATTATTGATATCATCAGAGCAGCTGGTATTGTAGGTATGGGTGGAGCAACCTTTGCGACCAATATCAAGGCAATGTCCAGTATGCAGAAGGTAGATACACTGATTGCGAATGCGTGTGAGTGTGAGCCGTATATTACATCCGATGATATGCTGCTGCGTACACGTACCGAGCAGGTATTGGAAGGTATGAGAATCATCTGTCAGCTGATTCGACCGGAGCGTGTGGTGCTGGCAGTAGAGGCTAACAAAAAAAGAGCTATTGAGATATTGAAAAAAGAATTAAAAGATGACAGACAGATTGAACTCCTTGTGCTGCCGACTCGTTACCCACAGGGGGCAGAAAAGCAGTTGATTCAGACTGTAACAGGAAGAGAGATTGCACCGGGACAGCTTCCGGCATCCGAAGCCTGTGCAGTATTTAATGTGGCTACTTTTGCATTTACGTATCGGGCAGTCTGCCTTGGTCAGCCAGTCGTGGAACGAATCGTAACGGTCAGCGGAGAAGCAGTTAAGAATCCGGGGAATTTTGTTTCCAGAATTGGAACCAGTTTTGAAGAACTGGTGGAAGCTGCGGGCGGTCTGAAAGAGAATACATGGAAAGTGATTTCCGGAGGTCCGATGATGGGATTTGCGCAGGAAGATTTGTCTGCAAGCACGATCAAAGGTACCAGTTCTATTCTTTGTCTGACGCAGGAACAGAATGGGGAAGCAAAAGAAGAGACGGTGTGTATCCGCTGTGGTGCATGTGTAAAAGTCTGTCCGATGAATCTTCAGCCGTTGTATTTGTATGCATATGAGAAGAAAGAGAAGATAGAGGAATTAAATCGGATGAATCTGATGGATTGTATCGAATGTGGATGCTGTGCATATACATGTCCGGCGAAACTTCCGCTGGTAGAACGTTTCCGAAATGGAAAGCGATTGATAAGGGAGGCGAACAAATGATGAAATTTGAAGTGACGAGCTCTCCGCATATTCGCGGTAAGAATCATACGCAGCGTATTATGCTGGATGTTATTCTGGCACTTATCCCGGCACTGGCTGTTGGCGTATGGCATTTTGGTATGCGTGCTTTTGCAGTAACTGTTGTCAGCATTGGAGCAGCATTGGCAGCAGAATGGGTATGCGGTCTTGTACTGTATCATCGCAGTACCATCAAGGATTTGTCTGCGGTAGTAACAGGACTTTTATTGGCATTAACTCTTCCGGTAACTGTTCCATATTGGACAGCAGCTGTGGGAAGCATCTTTGCTGTTTTGGTAGTCAAAGGTTTCTGTGGCGGACTTGGAAAAAATATTTTCAATCCGGCACTGGCAGGAAGAGCATTTCTGGTACTTTTGTGGCCAGTATATCTGGTACGTTATGCCGAGGCTGGCGTAAAGCTTTCTGTGACAGATTCGATTGCAGATGCAGTGACTTCTGCCACACCGCTTCATCATATGCAGATGCCGGCACTGCCGGAGGAAAGTCTTGCAGATATGTTCTTTGGAAATATTGCAGGAAGTATTGGCGAGGTTTGTACACTGGCTCTTTTGGCAGGAGGTATTTACCTGATCTGGCGCGGTGTCATCTCAATTCGGATCCCGGCAGCTTATCTGGGAACCGTCGCAGTATTAACGCTTGTATTTTCCAAAGGAGACCAGGCTTTTGCGTGGATGCTGTATAACCTGTTTGGCGGTGGAGTAGTTCTGGGTGCGTTTTTTATGGCGACAGACTATGCCTCTTCTCCGGTTACCCCCAAAGGTCAGATTTTATATGGTGCAGGATGCGGTATCCTGACCGTGATCTTCCGGTATTTTGGATTGTTCCCGGAAGGAGTGACCTATGCGATCTTATTGATGAATGCCTGCGTATGGGCAATTGATTCCTGGACTGCACCGCGCAGATTTGGAACAAAGAAAGGAAAGGCGTTATGAAGATGAAATCGATCATTACATCAGCTGCAGTGATTGCGGCGTCAGCTTTGATCCTCTTTGGCTCAGGCATGGCATTGTCTGGAAGTGCCGCACAGAATTCAGAAGCAGAATATGAAGAAATGTTGTTGACTCTTCTTCCGGGAAGTGAATCTTTGGAGTGGGAAGCTTATGAGGGGGAAGACGAATCGATTGAAGCTGTATATAAAGGAGAGAATGGATTTGTCATTCAGACAGCGGCTTATGGCTATGCTGGAAATATCCGTGTGATGACGGGTGTCAGCAATGATGGAAAAGTGACCGGTCTTGTGGTTCGTGATTTGTCTGAGACCTGGGGACTTGGTGCTAATGCACTGACAGATACGGATTTTCTGACACAGTTTCTTGGAACTTCCGGTGAGGCGGAAGTTGGAACCAATATTGATGCGATGACAGGAGCAACCGTGTCCTCCAAAGCAGTGACCAGAGCTGTGAATGCAGCTGTGGCATACGTGACAGGTGCGGATACATCTTCCAGCGCAACATCATGGGGAGGTTGATCAGATGAAAAAGAATATATTATCATTAAATTCTTTGCTTGCAATGGTTGTGGCAGCGGGACTTTTGCTGGGGATCGTTTGGAGAGCATTTCAGCCAAATGTTGTACTTCCTCCGTTGAATATTCCGGCAATGGCAGGGTTGGTATTGCTTGCATTACTGTTTGAATTTTATCTTGTTCAGGCTGAGGATAGAAAACGTTCTTATCTCATTCAGGCGTTACTGGCAGCAGTAACCTTTGGTATACTTCCATGGGCGGCAGATCGTCCAACTGCCGGACTGGCAATGGCTGTTTGCGGAGGTATCGTGTTTGTGGTACTTACCTGGATCTTTGACGCGGCTGCAGGAAGAGCAGAGGCAACAACGGATTCCAGGGGAGTTATGGTGCCAACGGCATTTGTTTTATATTTGGCATTCCAGTGTTTCATGGGTATGATTTTATAAGAGAGAAAGGGTTGCTGTAGCGGCAGCCCTTTTGTATTATAGGTAAGCGGAAGGAGGAGAAAAGAAGTATGACAGATGTGAAATATTATCTTGCCCCGATGGAGGGGGTAACAACCTGGATCTATCGAAGGGCGCATGCACAGATTTATGGTCCCCTGAACAAATATTTTACTCCGTTTGTAGAACCCCATGAAAAACGGACATTTAAGAAAAAAGAGATCGATGAGATCATGCCGGAGCACAATGCTGAGGGCTATACGGTTCCTCAGATTCTGACCAATAAGCCGGATGGTTTTATCAGGCTTGCAAAAGCATTAAAAGAGCTTGGTTATCAGGAGGTTAATCTAAATGTGGGATGTCCGTCCAAAACTGTGACGGTGAAAGGAAAAGGATCTGGATTTTTGGAATATCCACAGGTGCTGGATCACTTCCTGGAGGAGATTTTTTCTAATCTGGATATGAAAATATCGGTGAAAACACGGGCAGGAATGTATGAACATGAGGAGTTTGAACATCTTCTGGAGATTTATAATAAATACCCATTGGAGGAATTAATCATCCATCCTCGTGTTGGTGCGGATTTTTACCGAAATGAGCCCAGCTGGGAAGTATACAGGAAGGCACGAAAGAACAGCAAAAATCCCCTTTGTTATAATGGAGATCTTTTTGTGAAAAAATATGTGCAGAAGTTTTTTGAGGAATTCCCGGGAGAAGATCGGGTGATGATAGGTCGTGGCATCATGGTGAATCCTGGACTGGTATCTGGTCAGGATGATAAAGAGACGTTCTGGAGATTCCATGACAGACTGTATCAGGATTATCGGGAGCATATTGGGGATAATGCATTGTATCGCATGAAAGAATTGTGGTTTTATCAAATTCACAGTTTTCCAGATGCAGAGAAATATGCGAAAAAACTGAGGAAAACAAAAACACTGCTGGATTATGATCAGGTGATGAGAGAATTAAAGAATAAATAAAGATCCGGCTGCGGTATCGCAGCCGGATCTTTATTTGTTTTGTCGATTCGCTTCTTCGATGGTCTTCATCGCACGGTCTTTGAGATCTTTTCCTGTACAGGCAGGAGAAAAGATACAGAGAACTCTTAAAAGCTCTGTACCGGTGTTGGTGATCTGATGTGTCACATGAGGAGGTGCCACGATCATGGCACCAGGAGCAAAGGGGTATTCTGTTCCATTGACCTGTGCAATACCGGTTCCGGAGATACAGTACATGGCTTCCATGGAATCGGCATGCGTATGATTGTCGACCTGGCATCCGGGTTCCCATTCTGTCATATGGACAGAAAAATTGGTTTCTGTAATCTGCGGATCATCATCCATGAACATAGGAGTGATGGTGCGGCCAAATGGAGCAGGAATTTGGATGGATTCACTGGTGTCATAGTTGTAGTACATAAAGGCTTACCTCCTATTACTTTTTTGCTTATCCTAACATTCTTACAACGATACTGTCAACTGGAATTGTTGCATCAAAAAAGGAAAGGTGTTGAAGTGCGCAACGGTGTTGCAACAAAGTAAAAATAGACAACAATATATTGCAACAGATGGAAGAAAATCAAAAAGGTATTGTGCATATTGTATAATAAAAACGCGTAAAATGGTGCATAAATCACAAAAAAATGAAAAAAGGATTGCCTGGCATTGTAATTGCTGTTAATATAGATGCATAAATATTTGTTCGGTAAATATTGAGCAAAGTAAGAAGGGAGGTTTAAGCTGAGCAGTCTGAATCTGATCCGGACTGCGCCATCCCCAAAGGGGATGAAGCCTGCCAAATCGATTCTGGCAGGGAAGTCAAAAACTTTAAGAGGTGACGAATATGGATTTAGTAGTATTAGTGGGTTCATTCTTCGCTATGCTTTTCCTGGGTATTCCGATTGCGTTTGCGCTCTGTCTGTGTTCTGTGCTGTACCTGACACTGTATTCCAGTGTACCACTGATCATTGTTGGACAGCAGATGCTGAAGGGTGTTGATTCCTTCACGCTTATGGCGATTCCGTTCTTTGTTATTGCAGGATGTCTGATGCAGAGCGGCGGTATCTCCAAACGTATCGTAGATTTTGCCAGAAAGCTGGTAGGATGGATGCCAGGCGGTCTTGCAGTTGTAGATATCGTGGCAAGTATGATCTTTGCAGCTATGACCGGTGCAGGTGCTGCAACAACTGCAGCAGTAGGCGGTATTATGATCCCATCCATGGAAGAAGAGGGATATGACCCGGGATTCGCAAGTGCGATCCAGGCAATGGGCGGTATCTTTGGACCGATCATTCCGCCAAGTATTCTGATGGTACTTTATGCGGTAGCTTCCGGTGCATCCGTAGGTGACATGCTTCTGGCAGGAATTCTTCCGGGTCTGTTCCTGGGAGCAGCTCTGATCGTTGTAGTCGTAATTCTGTGTGTCAGAAAAGGATACATGGGAAGTGGTAAGTTTAATTTTGGAGAAGCAGTAAAATCTTTCGGAAACGCAATCTGGGCATTACTTGCTCCGGTTATCATTCTGGGAGGTATTTATTCTGGTATCGTAACTCCGACCGAGGCATCTGCAGTATGCTGTTTCTACTGTCTGATCGTTGGTATCTTTGTTTACAAAGAGATCAAACCAAAGGATATCGGTAAGATCGTATACGGCGGTGTGAAGAGTGCTGCCGGCATCATGCTGATCGTAGCAGCGACTCAGGTATTTGGATGGGTAGTTACCCGTGCAGGTATTCCGCAGACCATCGCGAAGATGTTCACATCTTCCATCACAAACCCGACAGTATTCCTGTTTGCAGTTATGTTTATTCTGCTTGTCGCAGGATGCTTTATCGATGCAGTACCGGCTCTTTTGATCTTTGCACCGATCTTCTGTCCGACTGCACAGGCATACGGCATTGACACTGTACACTTTGGTATCGTAATGGTTATCACTCTGTGTATCGGTCTTGCAACTCCACCGGTTGGTATCAACCTGTACGTTGCATCCAGTGTTGGCGGACAGCCAGTTCACAAGATCATTCCTCATCTGCCGATCCCGCTGCTTACTATCGCAGTTGGTACTATCATTGTAGTACTTGTTCCGGCAATGAGTACCTTCCTTCCAAACTTGATTTAAGAACTGGTACTGATAACGTATCTACATATTTGATCTAAAAACATTATTATTAAAAGGGGAAACAATAACATGAAAAAATTATTAGCATTAAGCCTTGTTTTAGCAATG
>JAFYTM010000166.1 GCA_017558865.1 Lachnospiraceae bacterium | reverse complement strand
GCTGCTTCCCAGAGAAACTCCTTTTTCATCCTGCAGGCTGGCAAAGATCCACGGAAATACACCTGCGACAGTGCTTCCAGGAACTCCTCTGGCCTGTTTAAAGAACGGGTCATATCCATTTACCTGAGATGCCACATAAGTTTCCAGCTGCAAAAACGCCTGATCACTGACTCTGAAGCCTTTTTCTGTGAATTTACGCTTGACATCCTTTTTCATACCGCTGATTCTTGGCAGCATGGAACGAGGAGGCTGCTGTACAATTTTCTTGCTCTCTCTCGTTGACGCAATATCATAAGCAGTAATATAAAAGTTCATGGCCATCAGAGCTTCGTTATCATTCTGAAGCATGATCAGAAGCTCTGATAAGGTATCAATGTGTGTCTGCAGTTCAATGATTTTTGAAGAAATACCGGTCTTATCCAGCTGACTGTTCAATTCTCCAATGGAACGGTCAATGGCACGTATGGATTTCTCTCTGTCCATCTGACTGAACTTCATAACCACTTTCGTGCCCGGTATATCAAACAGAGAAGCTCCCCAGGCATCCTGTACATTTAACGGATATCTTACAACCCTGAAATTATGGGTAATAATATTATTGATCTCTACTGTTCTCTGATGAAATTCTACCGAATTGGGCAAAATATAATCCACATACTGCGAAGGGTCCATATTTTCCACTTCTCGCTCGTCAAAATCAACACTGTTGGTATATCTTAAAAATACAACCAGTTCTTTGTCCTCTAAGCGATGCGGTTTCATCTCACCCGTCTGAAGCAGGGACAAAGCCGTATGCACCTGATTTTCCAGCTGTCTCTTATCGCTGTCAAAAAGCACCAGATAATAGTGCGGTGTCAAAATCGGATTGTCCTGATTCAGATTCTCCAACTCATCCAGACGATTGTAGACCAGTTCAATTCTGGACTTTAATTCTTCTTCTCCAAAAACGCCTCTTTCATAACTGTATTTGAGCATATTAATTTTGTCATATTCCGACTGAATATATGCATCCATCACCATTGGGCGCTCTATCTTTACAATATTTGCTGCATATCGGGAGCCTACCGAACGAATGACGTTCCCCAATGCACTGTCAATGGCATTGATTCTTCTGTGCCTGGAAAAAAATCGCAGTTCTACCGGCGGAATTTCGATTGCTGCCCCATAATAACTTCCATAATCGATCAGATTGTCATGGATTCCCGTAATGAGAGTCAACTGACGGACATTAACAATCTTTTCATCTTTCTTTTTAGAAGAGGCTTTCGACTGCTTCTTTTTCATGCCTGTGTTGCTCCTTCAATTTTCATTTTTTCTTTTTTCTTTTTTACTTTTTTCTTCTTCTTCCCTGCTTTTGCAGATGCATTGGAACTCTCCGTTATATCGATCACTTCAAAGTCAGCCATCGGATCTATCTGAAATTTCCGGAAATGTCTGTGATAAGAAAAATGCTTGACAATTCTAAGCAAAAACATATAGTTTGATTCCGTATCGATACGTACAAGCAGCAGCACAACAATCACGGTAATGGTTCCGCAAATACCAATCTTATACGGAAGATTCGAAACAACCACAAAAAAGATCAATAAGATCGCTACCGCTCCCACAACAATATCAGATAAAGATACACCAGTAAAAAATTCCGTAGCTACTTTTGTATTTCTGGGTATAATTCGCATACATCATCCTCCTTTGGTGTTAAAGATCATCTGTGGTTCTGCTGATACGTGCTTTCAGACGATCTCTGTGCGCCGTATTCTTCTTTTCCGTTGAACCGGTTTTTTGATTTTTTCCTGTGCTTCCTTTGGTTTCTGTTTTTCCTGTGGCCGCTGTTTTTCCTGTGACCGCTGTTTTTCCTGTGACCGCTGTTTTTCCTGTGCTTCCTGTGCTTCCTGTATTTCCTTTGGTTCCTGTATTTCCTTTGGTTCCTGCTTTTCCTGTGCTTCCTGTATTTCCTTTGGTTCCTGCTTTTCCTTTGCCTCTTCCCAGATCTGGAAGCGCATCCAGATTAAAATTGTCCGGCGTATCCGGATTATCAAGCCCCATATCTGCTCTCATCTTATTCAGGTGCGAAGATTCTATGGCATGTTCCGTGCTGTCAACCGAACTTCCTTTTCCGCCATCCCCTTCGTTAGAAAAGCCGAATCCCTTCCGCATTTTGTCCAGGCTGGCCTTCTCCGCAGAATTGTAACGGCCGTCGGAAACATTATTGGTTCTGCCGCTATCTCTTCCCTCAATCGCCGTTTGCAGATCCTTCATGGCTTTCATACTCTCATTATGCGACTGATCTGCTTTCTGCTGGGTTTTTTCGTGAGCTTTTTCGTGGCTTCTCTGGCTGTCTTTCCTCCGTTTGTGACGATCTATCATCTTACCTAAACGACCCACACCGATGAGGCTGTCAACCGTACCTCCCATAGTACTGTCTGCTGACTGGAAGGCAGACGCCGCATTTCCGACAAGTGCACCGGAGATCAGATTACCGCCCTGGTATACCGCCCATGCACCTGCCAGTACAAACAACAGCTGACCGTAAATATCCAAATGATTGGAAAATGAACTTGGCGAGAAGAAATGTAATTCGTTATTTACAACGATCGGAACCATCATCAGATAGAGTCTCATCATAACCACCGATGCATATGCCGCCAAAAGCTGCATCACAAAAGACTGTACCCAGTTCTGGAATCTGCTTCCCTCGTCAAGAGACATGGCGGATGCAAACAGCGGTGACACGATATACAGCATCATTACATTCAGCATACGAACGATAAACATCAGAATGACCTTTCCCAAAAGGATAACACATGCTGCTGTAACAAGAAGACCGATCAGATAGTTGATCCTCGTAATAGCGAAATCACTGTCTACATCATCGTATGACAGGTAGTTTTTTTCTCCGTTAATATAGCTTCTTCTTAAAGCATCGTCAAATGAACCGTTTTTGAACTGTTCATTTTCCTCCGCACCCATGGTAGATACCAGGAAAATCATCTTTGCTGTGGTCAGATTGGCGGAAGTATTCGGTGATGATATTGCTGTTTCCTGCGGTTTGAAATTAGAATTGCTCTTCAGCTCCTTAAAACACAAAAGTACCGCTTCCTGCACAGAAGGATAATAGGTATCCAGCTGCAGATCCTCTTTCAGGTTTGCGGATTTTGCCACCTGAGCCAGCGCTGACTGCCAGCTATGCTTGCCTGTCTGAACCACCGGAAAATCATAATCAAAGCATCTTGCTTCAAATAAAGTGAGCATTTCTCCTCGAACGGCATTGAAGCAGGCGTTGACATTGTATCGGCTCTCTGCAGAAGGATTCGCTGCATAGTTGCCCATGGTAGCCAAAATTCTTACCATGGTAGCAAACTCCTCATCGCTATAATGTTTTTCCTTATCACGATCCAGTGTATCTGCATTTTTTAAAGAATAATTGATTCGATCAAAGATAACGGAGGTTACATTGATTGCTGCAACAATACAGAGATTCAGCAGCAGGATCACAACCAGACTTCGAATAAAATTGGACATAATCTGTCCAAGGGTATGTTTGGTGGTTCCTGATACATCTGTTACCTTTCTGGCAACTGCCACAATACAGAATCCAAAGGATAATACGATGGCAATAAGGGCCATTCCCCAGAACAGATTGGTGATCGACTTATTGGAAAGGAACAGACTAAACAAATAGACATCTTCGCCTTTATAATATACCGGATCCACTCCTGCAAAGGCATTAAAAAACTTTTCTAAAACATCTACAACCATAAGCAGCATCTGCCAGATCAGCAGCAATAACCATCCAACCAATGCCTGCAAGATTGTCAATAATGCATCTAACATGTTCCTATTTACCTCCTGTTAATTTTTCTTCTAACCAACACGCATATGCGTTCTCAGTCTCCTGCAATAGAAAAATCCACCGCTGATCAGTGCAATGCCAGATAAGATTGCAAGCATCGCATTGACATCAAAATATCCTTCCAGTACAAACTCATATTGTGTATAGTTCCCCGCCTGATCATAGACACGAATGACATAACTGCCATATTCAGAAAGAACTTCCGAAGGATCCTCGATACGCCCTTCCTCTTTGGAATCTCTGATCCAGCGAACATATTCCCCTTCTTCCATATCCGCAAAGCTTACCTGCCCGGTAGCTGTTCCGTTCAGCACTTCCGGAAGTTTAAGCGTCGGAGCAGTAAAATCCAAATCAAATTCGGTGGTAAAGGTCTGGCGGATACGGCTGTTCGCCCATGTAAGCTGATAATGTCCTTCTTCCAGGAAATCATAGTAGTTATTATAGGAAACACTTTTCTTCACGCCGTCCAACAGGACTTCCGTAAACTCAAATCCCTGCGGCAAACGAAATTCTTTAAAATCATGCTCGGTCTTTTCCAGAATCACAATACGAGCGCGTCCCTCTCTTGCCTCTGCATGATTGTACACGTACAAAAGATATTCTCCGCTTTCATAAAAATGTGTCTGATTTTGATCCTCGATCCGCTCACCGTTAAAAGAAACCTCAACGGTCACTCCTTCATCCGGAAAAATCTGAAAACTCTTCCCCTGGCTCAATATCGCATCGGACGGCACATTGCAGTAGAGACCTCTGGATCCGCATAAAATGTGATACTGGGATTTTCTGACGTTGTAAGCCAGCTCTCCGTTCTTTAATATGTAGTAATCTTCTCCCACATTCACCGCATGTCCGATCGCAGCCTCACCTGTGGAGGCATCAATCTTGCCGGAATAACTGATACTGACTTTATTAGACGGTATGGAATATTCCGGAGTGTTTTGCTCTCCTCCGATCACAACGGTCTCCTGCTCGATTTCCTCAAGTGCGTCCTGACCTGGAATTGTATACTCCTCCACCGGTGTAGCCGATACTTCCAAAGCAGCAGCCATACT
This sequence comes from Lachnospiraceae bacterium, assembly GCA_017558865.1. GTDB lineage: Bacteria > Bacillota > Clostridia > Lachnospirales > Lachnospiraceae > Hominiventricola. Next base: position 3,877 of record JAFYTM010000166.1, on the reverse strand, counting down.
GAGCATCATGACCAATCCGGGCAATAAAACAAAACTCTGAAAAGTTTTTCTAAAATTCATTATTCCTCTCCTACTACCAACCTGTTACGCACATTGATATCGTAGAATACCTTTTCTGCCATGAAGACATTGGAACGAATATCTGTCAGATCCATTTCACCCATCTGATAAAATGGACAACGATAGCTTGGTGTATATTTTGTCATCAGCGGGAAGTTACCAAAGGTTACGATGATGGCATTACCCGTTGATTCTTTATTATTTAATTTCTGCAGCTCACTCGGATAGATGAGCGGTCTTGTCTGCAGCTGTGTCGATACGTTCAGTTCACCGTTCTTATCACCGGTACTTGCGGACACACTTCGTGTGGATACGGTCACGTTACCGCAAAGCTCAGAAAACTCTTTACAGGTTCCGATATCGTTGGAACCGATGAACATTTTAATACCACAGTTGGATTTAACGATATCCGCAACCTGCTCTCCGTATACGTTATTTAACTGGCTGTAACTCTGTACTACCATGTTGAACCAGATCTTACGGGAACGACCTACGGTGATCATCTTGTCAAATTTCTCGATCTTCGGCATATTACCGAACTCATCCAGAATAAAGTACACATTACGAGGAAGAGACAGATCTTCTCTTCCGGACGCGATCTTGATCAGCGCTTTATACATACAAAGGATGAATACCGCCGCCAGTCCGTGACGGGTATCCTTCTCATCCGGGATCTTTAAGAACAGCGCAGTCGGCTGATCTGCAAATTTTCTTGGATCAATGTCGGTAGCGGCAGTCAGTCCGCAAAGACCACGGTCATTGAACATGGAAAGTTTATCAAATGCAATAGACATATAGGAGGACATGGTATTATCCGCTGCGGATACTACCTGACGGGACAGGGTCACCGCAGAAGAAAGCGGACTTCTTCCCTTGAAATACTCCTTCAATGCCTTGAATTTATTTTCACTGTTTGCAATTACCTTATTTAAGTTAAAGAAGTTAAACTTCTCTTTTTCCATACCAAGCTCTGGATTCTCGCTGTCTTCCAGCATTGCCAGAAGAGTTGCCATGATAATGGAACGGGCACCTTTTTCCCACACCTGATCATCCTTACTTTCAATCGGACAGATAACCGAGATCAGGTCGTTCAAATCCTCATACATTTCGTCGTAAATCTTCTGACGGGTCACACTGGCATCCGTGATCAGTTTCTGACGGTCTGCATACGCTTTTCCTCTCCACTCAAACCACTGTGGCTTATAAGCTTCCTCTGCATCCATGCGTTCCAGCTCCGGATAATCCTCAAGGGCATCCTTATGAACCCGAAAGCCATTTCCGCACTGCACATAATCCTGATACATATCCCAGATACTGTCCAGAGGATTCCAGCGATAGGAGGAGTACGGATCTCGAAGATCCAGTACCATTACGTTGTAGCCGCGGCTCTGTAAAAACTTACTATGTAAGGAAAAAAGCTCTCCTTTCGGGTCGGTCATAATCATGGAAGACCCTGAAGAGGTCGCACCGATGATCTGGATCATCGGGTTGATAAAGGTTGTCGTTTTACCGGAACCGGTCGCACCGATAACCAGTGAATGTGCACCGCCAAGAACGTTGATCTGCAGTTTCCCTTTGTCATCCAGCACGGCACGAACAGGAACACCATCTTTTTTGGACTCAATGGCATGTTCATAATCAAAACCCGGGAAATATTTTTCACGTTCTTCATCGGTCAGAAAACGGCTGTTTTCCAATGGGCTTTCAATTCCTTCTGCCGCACCGCCAAGCACCTTCTTGGCACGTTTGCTGTGAGGCGTAACCGCATAATACACCAGCGGCCCTACAAGGAGCACAACAAAGGATAATACCCATGTATTAAACCGGATCAAATCTTCCACATGATAAAAATCAAGCAGCTTGATACCGTCTTTCAGACGATCCACATGATAAAACATGGTGGATAACGGCAATCCGATAAAGATGGCGATCAGAACATAAACGATCAGCGCAATCTTCAGTGTCTTGATTGCCATCTGTTTTGCATTCCCTGCTGTTTTTTCTATTTTTTTCTTACTAAATATATTCTTTATAAATTTCGGCTTTTCCATTTTCTGTTTCCTTCCAATGAGCATTTTTGAACGATTACATAAACCTCTTCAAAATAAGATACACCTAAGATCTGATTTTGTTACAACATTCATGTTCTTTTTTGAACAATTTTAGATTTCTTTATTATACATGATTATCACCCATCTAAATTCCTCCAATTCGGTATTAAATATGTCTTTTTTTGCATTTTGAATCAATATTGGCAAATTCTTTGTTAGAATTATTAAATATTCGTGTATATATAATTAGAATCTCAAACTTCGCACTTGAATAAGTGCTTATGCACCTTGAAAATTCAATAATAACTGGCATAAAAATAGCATGAATACCATCTGGTTTGATATAATTGAGTTGTCCAAAAACAATTAAAACCGGAGGCTCATGCTATGAATAAAAATATACCACAAGACACTCAGAATGATAACCAGATTTCTAAAACTATTCGAAGATTTTTTATCAGATTCCATCTTTCCTCTGCATTGAAATCTGCCAATGCCTATAAGAAGTATCTTTGTATCATTTCAACAGACACTGAACTGGATGAAAATGAAATCATCCGCATTTATGGAAAACGATGGGATATCGAAGTTTTCTTCAAAGTCTGCAAAAGTTACCTGCATCTAAGCAAAGAATGTAGATCCATCTCCTATGATGCAATGACAGCACATACCGCAGTAGTATTTACAAGATATATGATGTTATCTGTAAAAAAATGGATGCTATTCCTACTCTGCTGAAAACGAAACTACAAGCGGCATAAAAAACGGAATATTGACAACTGAATTACTGCCAGGTATTGAATTTTCAAGTTGCATAACTAAAATTTATGTGCGAAGTTTGAGTCGGAATTATAAATTTCATCAAAAGAAGGAGTATTTTTATGAAATTTCCAAATATCAACCTAAAACATATTATAAGGAAAGGATTGGCTATGACACTGGCAGCCACCATGTTATGCGGTGTCATTCCCCCGCTGCCTGCGAAGGCGGCAGCAGTCACCGTCAATATTACAGATGAATTAGTCAGTAATTATAACCGTTACATGCAGCTCTTCAATTATGGCAATAATGTCTACAATAAGCGCGGTGAACGAATGGTAATACTAAGCCAAATCATGCATGGACAAAATAACAACATTCAGGAAATTCCTACAGACAAAAAGAACTCTTACCAAACAGACAAGGTTGTGTGGAATCCGACTCAGAAGGATGTGGATGGCCACAGAGATCTGTACTTCCTCCAGTGGGTAAATGGCACAGGGTACGAGCATCCGGGAAGCGGTTATGAAATCGTATGCAGCATTGCATATGTTACGACTTCCGGGTTGATCCGCTATTCCGAAAATGTAGATGTAGATGATTATCCAAGAAAGCTTCTTGGTCTTAGTGATTATGATCAGTGGAATCATAGCGTTGTTAATCAGTGTTATTTTGCCGTTCCGGATGACTGTGCGCAGATTCTCGGTATCTATTTCAAAAACAAAAGCGACAGTGGTAACGACAACAATGAATGGTATATGGACAGTCTGACCATTTCACGTATCACTTCCGATCAGGTCAGTGACATTTCTGTTCCTTTTTACAATAATCCAAATTATAAAGAATGTTCCTTTGATAACGGAAAACTCGTAGCATTTGTCTCCAAGGAAGACCTTGCAGCAAAATATCTTAATACATTTGATGTTGCTCAGGAATGGCTCTATTTACTCCGCACTCCTGATAAAGATATGGATATCACTACAGGCTATACCTATTATGCACAGATT
>JAFYTM010000014.1 GCA_017558865.1 Lachnospiraceae bacterium | reverse complement strand
TTACACGGGTACGGTTACCGATCACCTCGCCGCCCTGCTTCAATGCTTCGATACGACGAACATCCATACGAACCGAAGAATAGAACTTAAGCGCACGTCCGCCAGTGGTTGTCTCCGGATTACCAAACATTACACCCACTTTTTCACGAAGCTGATTGATGAAGATTACCACACAGTTTGTCTTGCTGATGACCGCCGTCAGCTTTCTGAGGGCCTGAGACATCAGACGGGCCTGAAGACCTACATGAGAATCTCCCATATCTCCATCAATCTCTGCTTTTGGAACCAGTGCTGCAACAGAGTCCACAATCACAATATCAACTGCTCCGGAACGTACCATCGTCTCCGTGATCTCCAGAGCCTGCTCTCCATTATCCGGCTGAGAAATATACAGATTATCAATATCTACACCAATATTCTTCGCATAAACAGGATCAAGTGCATGCTCTGCATCAATGAATCCTGCAATACCTCCACGCTTCTGCACTTCTGCTACCATATGTAAGGCAACCGTTGTCTTACCACTGGATTCCGGTCCATAGATCTCAACCACACGTCCCTTCGGAACCCCTCCTGCTCCAAGTGCAATATCCAGACTCAAAGAACCTGTAGGAATCGTCTCTACCTGCATGTGAGTCGTATCACCCAGCTTCATAACTGAACCTTTTCCATACTGCTTCTCAATCTGTGAGAGCGCCGCGTCCAATGCTTTTAATTTATCATCATTACCCATGAAATAACTCCTTTATAATCGTTCCATTCTGTTTTTTACAATACGAACTTTTGTTCGATTCCCTGTTCTTATCCTATCGTATTCCCAAAAGAATGTCAAGCGGAATTTAAGTGGAATTTTATCACAAGTTTTATCATCACATCAAATCATGTGCAGAATATCCAACAGTTGACCATCCTCAAAAACAATAGTATGATAAATAAAGTCAATTAAAGAAATATATCATTGACAGATCGTGAGGAACTTTTATGAAAAAAATTATGACACCGCGCCTGATGCTGATCACATCTATGGCCATATTTGGTACCCTTGGACCATTTGTACGGAATATCGCCGTATCTTCCGGAGAATTAGCACTATATCGTGCTATTCTGGCAGCTCTGCTGATTGCCCTTTTCCTGATGATAACCGGGCAAAAGATACCATTTTCAAATATAAAAAAAGAAATTCCGTTATTACTTGCATCTGGAATGGCAATGGGAATCAACTGGATTCTCTTATTTGAAGCATACAAATATACCACCGTATCCATCGCAACACTGAGCTACTACTTTGCTCCTGTCATTGTTACTGTGGTCTGCCCGTTCCTTTTCCATGAAAAGCTGACCACAAAACAGCTCCTGTGCTTCATCATGTCTACAGCAGGACTTGTCATGATCACCGGCATCGGTGATATCAGCGGCAACGGTCATTTTACCGGAATTGCATTCGGATTGGGTGCTGCCGTATTTTATGCATCAGTTATCCTTTTAAATAAGTTCATTAAAAATGTACAGGGCATTCACAGAACTTTTTTACAGTTTCTTGCTGCAATCATCATTTTGATTCCTTATGTTATGTGCACCAGCGGAATCACTCTGACAGCCTTAAATCATATCGGATGGATGAATCTGCTTATCGTAGGCGTAATCCACACTGGCGTAACCTACTGCATGTATTTTTCATCGCTGAAAGAACTGCCTGGGCAAAAAGCCGCCATTCTCAGTTACATAGATCCTCTGGTCGCCGTCCTGATCTCTGTCACCATCCTGGGAGAATCAATGACCTTATGGCAGCTTATCGGAGGACTGTTAATCCTCGGTTTTACACTCTGGAACGAAATCACACCCGAAAAAAATTAATATGTTAAAAAACACCGGATTCCAATGTTTGTCTTTGAAATCCGGTGTTTTTTAACATATCATTATTTTTTTGTAATATATCCTTTTGCTTTCAGTGTCTCAGCACACAGAACCGCTCCGCCTGCTGCACCACGCACGGTATTATGGGAAAGTCCAACGAATTTCCAGTCATATACGCTGTCCTCACGGATACGTCCTACGTTGATACCCATACCATTCTCATAATTCACATCCAGCTGTACCTGCGGTCTGTTATCCTCTTCCATATAACGGATAAACTGCTTTGGAGCACTTGGAAGTTCTGCTTCCTGTGGAAAACCTTTGAAGTTCACAAGACGATCGATCAGCTGCTCCTTGGTCGGCTGCTTACGGAATTTTACAAACACGGCTGCGGTATGTCCGTTCAGTACCGGAACACGAATACACTGACAGGTAATCTTTGGCTCCTGTGCTTTTACGATCACACCATCCTCAATGTGTCCCCAGATACGAAGCGGCTCCTGCTCAGATTTTTCTTCCTCACCGCCAATATATGGAATAATATTCTCCACCATCTCCGGCCAATCCTTGAAGGTCTTACCTGCACCGGAGATTGCCTGATAAGTCGTTGCCACTACCTCATACGGCTCAAACTCTTTCCATGCAGTCAATACCGGAGCATAGCTCTGGATAGAGCAGTTTGGTTTTACTGCAATAAACCCTCTGGTTGTTCCCAGACGTTTCTTCTGAGATTCGATGACTTCAAAGTGTTCCGGATTAATCTCCGGCACTACCATCGGAACATCTGGTGTCCAACGATGAGCACTGTTGTTGGATACAACCGGAGTCTCAGTCTTTGCATATGCCTCTTCAATCGCTTTGATCTCGTCTTTGGACATATCCACTGCACTGAATACAAAATCAACAGTAGCAGCTACCTTTTCCACTTCTGCCACATTCATGACAACGATATTTTTCACTGCTTCCGGCATTGGAGTGGTCATTTTCCAACGTCCGCCTACAGCTTCTTCGTAAGTCTTTCCAGCAGAACGCTCACTTGCCGCAATAGTCACTACCTCAAACCACGGATGGTTTTCCAGAAGAGAAATAAATCTCTGTCCTACCATACCAGTACCGCCAAGGATACCTACTCTTAATTTTTCACTCATTTTTTCATACTCCTCTTTACTATATGTACATCACAGACCTTTGTCCGCTTTATGCGCACACTTGTTTTTCTTTAGAATATTACAGGATTTCACTCCAAAATGCAATACTTTTTTCAATCAAACATCTATTTAGAAGCCAGATATTCCCTGCTTACTGCGATTACTTTTTCCATTGCTTCCTTTCCAGGTGCACCAATCGTCAGTCTCTTATTCACACAGGTTTCCATAGAAATCGCATCATAGATATCTTCTTCAAACACCGGGCTGATCGACTTGTACTCTTCCAGAGACATATCATCCAATGCTATATTTTTTTCGATGCAATAAAGAACCAGACGTCCCACAATGCCGTGTGCATCACGGAACGGAACACCACGATTCACCAGGTAATCAGCCGCATCTGTCGCATTGGTAAATCCATTCTTCGCACTGGCATTCATGCGGTCTTTGCGGAATCCAATCGTATCCAGCATGCCGGTAAACAATGCAATACAGCCCTTGGTTGTATCGATTGCATCAAATACAAACTCTTTATCCTCCTGCATATCCTTATTATATGCAAGCGGAATTCCTTTCATGGTTGTCAAAAGTGAAGTCAATGCTCCGTAGACTCTTCCGGTCTTTCCACGCACCAGTTCCGCAATATCCGGATTCTTTTTCTGCGGCATGATGGAGCTTCCGGTACTGTATGCATCATCAATCTCCACAAACTGATATTCATTACTGTTCCAGATGATAATCTCTTCACTGAAACGGCTCAGATGCATCATAACCGTAGCCATCGCGGACAGGAATTCAATCAGATAATCTCTGTCCGACACACCATCCATGCTGTTAAGCATCGGTCCATAAAAGCCAAGTAATTCTGCCGTATATTCACGGTCCAGCGGATAGGTCGTACCAGCCAGTGCACCCGAACCCAGCGGACAGTAATTCATTCTGTCATAGATATCATGCAGACGGGAACGGTCTCTTTTGAACATCTCAAAATAGGCACCCATATGATGTGCCAGCGTAATCGGCTGTGCCTTCTGAAGATGAGTAAATCCCGGCATGATCGTCTCTGTATTTTCTTCCATAATACGAAGCAGTACTTCCAGAAGCTTTTTCAGCAGCCCGTCCATCTCCTGAACTTCTCCTCTTGTATAGAGACGCATATCCAATGCCACCTGATCATTGCGGCTTCTTCCTGTATGAAGCTTCTTTCCCGCATCCCCGATACGGTCAATCAGATTCGCCTCTACAAAACTGTGAATATCTTCATACTGATCTGTAATCGGAAGCTTTCCTGACTCTACATCTGCCAGAATTCCTTCCAGCCCTTCCAGAATCTGATCTCTTTCTGCCTCTGTGAGAATTCCCTGTTTCGCCAACATGCGCACATGCGCCATGCTGCCCTCAATATCCTGTCTATAAAATTTCTGATCAAAAGAGATCGATGCATTAAAACGATACACAAGCTGATCGGTCTCCTTTGTAAAACGTCCGCCCCATAACTGTGCCATGGTATGTACTTCCTTTCTTTTTATACAAATATTTTCTTATTTTATCACAAAGCATTATACAGCACAATTGTATTTTACCGTAAAAACCAGAAAAGAGCAGGTCATCCTGCTCTTTTCTGATTCTTATATGGGATTATTACACCTATGAATGTGTCTTGCTGGCATTATGTATCCTGAAAACCGCTTTTATCATAGCACAACTCTCAAAAAATGTGACTGTACAATCTGTAGGAATTATTTTCAACAGTAACTATTCAGCCATGCGGCAAATACGATAAATCAGATGCGTCATGCCTGTATGTAAGCAGATGATTTTCGTATTTGACATATGGCGCTTAGCCATGAAGCAAGATTTGTAGCTGCGTCAGCAGCGTAAAAGCCGCAAAGCGGCTAAATCGAGCTGCATGGCTGAATAGTTACTTTCAACGCAGGATTCCATTGGTAAATCTGCATAATTTTTTAGGATAATTTCAGTCGATATTTCTACTGTTATTCCCCTTTTTATCTGTGTATAATAAAAGCACAAAGGTTACGAAGCCTGA
>JAFYTM010000013.1 GCA_017558865.1 Lachnospiraceae bacterium | reverse complement strand
CTTTGGAAAGCATACCCGTTATAGATCTGGTCCAGGACAAGTGTTACTCTGTTTTTCACTGGGTGTCCACGATCAGACATGTATGTTGCAGTGGATGCAAAGGTCCGCTCATAGACGTTTAACAAAACTGGAATCCGATACCGCAGATCTTCTTCAAATTCTGCATTCATTTTGCAGAAAATGTGCCAGATTTGAGGATGCGCAATAAAATGACCCGCCGGCCCATTGAACTGATTCAGCGTTTGATAATTGATATGAATCTGAGAATTCACATAGTGAAGAACCGTTTCTCCATTCTCATTCGTGGGAGGGGTTACATTAGCGATACCCTTATCTCCGATCAACATCTCATCCGGCAGACACTTAGCGATCCAGATACCCAGCGCCATGGCCAGTTTCTGCGTCTGATCCACAGAGATATTTTCGTAGATCAGTTCATGCAAGATACGTTGAATATGCTCCTCATACCGAACATTCACCCGGTTTTCAAATCCAGGACCATAGATGTCGGACATATACTTCCCACACCGAACCAGATAGGAGCCGCTTCCTGTCTGTGCACCACAGGAAATTAACATTCCAAACAGATCACTCAAGTTGATCTTATTCTCATCCCGCCACTGCTCCCATAAATCCATTCTCGGAACGGTCCATCCGCCTTCTTCTTTATTGATCTGGAAGTAGTGCACATCTGTACCAATCGGGAACTCCCGTCCAAGATGATGCATGAAAGTATCTCTTTCATGGGAAATGAAATAATCGGAAAGAGACTTTAAGTTCTTCTGGGCATTCTTGGCTGCTGCACAAGAAAGTGCAGGCAATTTAATGCTGTTATGGGACACCGGCTTTCCTGCCAGGATCTGTTTTTCCAGTTTGGACTGAGGAAACAGATCCATAAATGCAGCAATACAACCCTTAGCATGGTCATCGATGATAATAGACGGTGTATAGCGATCCTCCTCAGAGAACAAAGGGTCCTCTTCTTCCTCTGACTTTTGGGGAGTCAATGCATCGATCAGGATTTTTTCCTGGGTCGTAGGCTTCAAAATCCCACGAACTGCATCCATACAGCTTTGTGCCAGTGCTACTCTGTTCTCGCTTTTACTTAACTGGGTAACCATATCCAGACCGGCAGTACGCATCTGGGTTTTAGAGGAGACAAGCAACCTGCGGATCGTAGACTGCAATGCATCATCAGACTGTGCCAGCAGAACTTCCATTGCACCACGCCGAAGGTCATCATAACGCAGGCGGAGCATGTTCTCGATCTGCAGATACTCTTTCGGTCTGATCGATATTCCATCGACCCGCTCAAAGGCTGCTCGGCGGGTGTCCATGTTTTTATCTTCCAAACCATCGATGATTGCTTTTCTGACTGCTTCGGTTTTGACTCCTTTGGTCAGCATTTTGAAGTATATTACCCGGCCAAATGCATCGCAGTCTGAAATTCGAGGACAAAGCTGATCAATCCGCTCCTGATCTTCGATCATAGCAGCGATCACCATCGCTTTTTCAATCAAGTCAGATTTCTTAATGCTTGCGGAATACCAGGGGAAAATACAGGGATTAAAAACAAGTTCTTTTTTTGCCATATTACTATGGACACTCACAAGCCAATCACATAATTCCCTGGCCTCCTCCGGGGACTCAAAATACAGTTT
>JAFYTM010000165.1 GCA_017558865.1 Lachnospiraceae bacterium | reverse complement strand
TATTAACAGCCGTACCGTCAACGGCAAGAATACGATATCCTTTATAAGTTTTTGTATCAGGATGATAAGAATTGAATACATCTAATACCTTTTCAAAATCCATCCATGATAATTTTTTTCTGCTCTGCACAAAAGCAGAAGCTGTTGCAGATATTCCTACTTCATATAACTCTTTTTGTAGACTTCCTCCTTGCATGGAAATCAGCAGCTTTAACATTGTTTCTACATCTAAAATACGATTTCTGGAAAAATATCGGTCATTTTCATTTTGATAAGTCCTTGCCGCTTCTGCAATGGCAAGGTTTAATTCTGTTTTTACCCTGTCGGGAATATTTGCACTAATGCTCATAGTGAAACCTCGCTTTGTTAGATTTTGAATATTTGAAAAATAAAAAAGAAAAGGACATTCCCTCACATGGCAGGGAACACACTTTTCAAAAATCTCTCCGTTCACTCTATTCTCTCTGTTCTCTCTGTTCTCTCAAATACTACAAAATCAAACTAACAATCACTATTTCAATAAAAACCGAAAATCTCTCAAATCTCTCTCAAACACACTCTTTAATTATATTTTACGCAATTTACACAGAAAATCAACAAGTTACAAGCCTTAATTAAATAAAAATTATCTAAACTTAATATCAAAGCAGAAGAAAAAGGGCATTAGAAAAGGGAAATCGGCTGATTTCCCTTAACTTAATAATTTTCGTCATAAACTAAATGACATTGGTGTATGGATATATTTGTTTCTTTTAGCCTACTGGCATTATAGCATCTGAAAAAACGGTTTGCAATATACGTTTTTCTTGAGTTTCTTGACTTTAAAAACCATCTGTATTCTGCCCATGAATCTCTTTCAAATCTTGTATTGCCAGCTCCGGTGCCATCGTATGAAACATCAAATAATTTCTTTTCATTGTTCCTGCTGGTGCCTGCTTGTAGATTTTCGAACTATTTTCATTCGTGTAATAATGCCAATAACGGTAGAGATAGCCCATCCAGTATAAAATCTCTTTTGAATAAACTTCCCCCTCTTTCGTCACTTTATGTTCTTCAACAGCAGTGAGCTCTTCTAATAAATATTCTTCTCCCGCCCACTGCATACGATTGTATGTGGAGTCCAAAGCCTTTGCCACATCAGAATTCATAAATGTTTTTACAAAATTAGCACTACCATAATTTTTATCTACAGAAAGTTCAAATAACCTTCCTTGAATATCGCACAATTTTAATTGGAGCTCATTCATCATTAAACCTCCTTCAATGCTGCATCTAACATTTCATCAAAAAATACTCCCTCTCGTCGATAATTTTTACAAATTTCATTTGCGAGTGAGACGCCTTTTGTGCGATTAGATTCTGCCGCATCTTTCAAAAACTGTCTTTCTAAATAGGAAAGATTTACTTCGCCTTCAATTTTCACTGTATCACAAGCTTTTTGTGTGACTGCAACATATTGCTTACCAAGTTCCAGTGCTGACAAACTATTAACTAATGCTGCATCCGTAATATTTCCCATAAAAAAATTATCAATCACATAGAACATTCGATCATCTGCAATATTTCCCACAATCAGATCCATACCATTTGCTATATCACGATATTTATTATATAGGGATGTTCCTTTAATTTTGTCCATTCTGCCTCTATGATATGCTACAACCATAGCCCATTCAAGATTCGCAGGAACATCTAATACTTCTAATTCATTTATAGCTACAGAGACAATATAAAATTTAGATTTATCGTAATCACAAATCAAAGTCAATGCCTGGCTAGGTTCTGTTCCCATATAGAATCCTTTTCCAAAATCACATTTAGAACGACTCTTCGGTTCGATCAAACCTATAATTCCTGATTTGGATCCATGGTATAACAAAACTCTGCTCTCATCCAGTTTCACATTGTCAGATACTTTTTTTATCTTATCAATAACCATATTATATACTGGTACATTATGCTCTTTACACAACTCATATAATGTGGACTGAGCAAGTTTATTTGGAACTGCACGTCCGTTTTCCCAACGATTCACGGTTGCAAAAGATATATTTAATAATTCTGCAAACTCAGTTTGACTCATATTCAAATAAGCACGTATTTCCTTTATTAATTCTTTCATAAAATCATCCCTTTAATATAACATTCTATATATTTTTAATTATAATAAATATTATAACATCTTTCAATAGTTTCTACACAAATGCAATATAACCACTTTTGAGTAAAATAAAAATTCTGTTTTTCTTGCATTTTCAAATTATCCCGACTATAATAACTTTTGAATTTTATACAACAAACGGTTTTAAGTTCCCGAAAAGGAATATTTGATATTTCTTTCGGGCTAAGAGGGAATCAGGTGAGAATCCTGGACAGTCGTGCTGCTGTATGCGTGCAGCTGTATCTCATATCCATTGTGGACATCCATGAGAAGGGAGATACAGCGTTACTGCGTGAGTCAGAATACCTGCTTAAAGCTGCTTTCATTTACAACACGACATTGGGAAATGAGGGTAATACTATGTCTTTTTCACCATTCTCGCAGAGCGAGATTCTGACACCGCACAAAACGGCTTTTTATAACAAAGAGCATATCGTTCTTCCAAACCACATCCGTTTAATATCCACAGGCGCATTTTCTAAAAAACATAAGATCAGAACCATTGAATTCCCATCAGGATTAACAGCGATCCATGCAAAGGCATTTCAGCACTGCCAGTCACTGAAAGAAGTCTGTCTTCCACACCGCATGGAAATTCTCGGCAAAGAAGCCTTTGCTCAGTGTCCCCATCTAAAGAAAGTATATATGTCCAATCATCTTACCGAGATACAGCGTGAAACCTTCCGGAAAGACAGGGAACTTCGGCAGGTACTTTTCACTCCCAAAAGCCAGTTAAAACAGATCAGCAGAGAAGCTTTTATAGAATGTACCTCCCTGGAAAAGATACTCCTTCCCCCGAAGGTCCGCACCATCGAAGAACGTGCTTTTTACCGATGTAAAAAGCTCTCTTATGTGAGATTCCCAAAGAATCTCTCATATATTGGCAATGAAGCTTTCTATTTCTGTGCCATGGACAGGCTGGAATTACCGGAAAGCTTACGCGTACTCGGAGATTCGGCCTTTTTCAAATGCAGTCAGCTCACCTATGTCCGTCTTCCGGAATCTGTAGAACATATCGGCAAGTGGGTATTTCACGGCTGCAACCGTCTGCAGATTCTGGAGATTCGGCATGAACCACGTTATATCGGCGACTGGATCATCAATAAAGCTGCCCGCATCCGCTGTTATAAAGGCTCTGTGGTAGATGAATACTGCCAGCGCAATGGATTTACAGCAGAATACATATCAGAAAAATGACAGAAAAAAGCCAGTATCCATCAGGATACTGACTCTCTCTCATATACGATCTTTCCCGCCACAACGGTCATATCCACCTTTGTTGTTTTGATCTGATCGTGATCCATTTCATAAATATCTTTTTCCAGAATAACCAGATCAGCCCATTTACCGACCTCAATCGTTCCATTCTCATCTTCTGTGTAAGAAGCGTAAGCCGCATATTTGGTAAACAGCTTCACTGCTTCATCTACAGACATCTTTTCCGACGGAATCCATCCTTCTTCCGGATGTCCATCCAGTGTCTTCCTGGTGACAGCAAAATAAATGTTTTCCAATGCATCAAAGCTTACTACCGGTGCATCGGAACCACCCGAAGCATGGATGCCCATATCCAGCATGCTTTTCCATGCATAAACCTTATCCATCCTCTGTGGACCGATCTGCGGTTCTACAATATCCATATCCAGATCCACGAATACCGGCTGAATATAAGCCAGTACATCATGTTCCTTCATTGCTTCCAGAATCCGCGGATTGGTAATCTGCGCATGTACGATGCCATGTCTGTTTTTCGGATTCTCGTGACGATACGGAGACCTTGCAACTGCTTCGATCACCATATCCATCGCGCGGTCTCCAATACAATGAACCGCCGCCTGCATCTGATACTGATCGAAGAAAGCGATCAGGTCATTCAGTTCTTCCTGCGTATAAATATGGATACCTCTGTTCTGTGGATCACCTTCGTACGGCTCATTCATCGCTGCGGTTCTGGCTCCCAAGGAACCATCCTGCAGAAGCTTCATAGGACCAATCGTGAAATATTCACCTTTCTGTCCTGTACGGAAACCTTCCTCTACAAATGCTTTTGCATCTTCGATACGTTCAAACAGACACTGTTCATATACACGAAGATTCATCTCTCCTCTTGTATCCAGAGCCTGATAGGAGTCCACAATCCGTCTCCATTTTTTACCCGGAAGAGAGGCCAGATCATCCGACTGAATTCCAGTAAAACCACAAGCATTCAGTTTTTCAATTCCGTGCAGAATATAATCCTCCACCTCTTTCTGAGATGGAGCCTCCAGTACCGAATAATAAAACTGTACCGCATTCTCCCTGATCACACCTGTTTCCAGATCTACATATTCTTCGATTTCGGAATATTCTTTAATCTGTTTTAATTTTTCCAGTCCGCAGCTGTTGCAGACTGCCATATGACCGCAGACTCTCACCATGATGATCGGAATCTCTGTAGAGATCGCATCCAGTTCATCTTTATGAGGATAACGCGGATGATCAAAATGTTCCTCATTCCAGCCACGGCAGAAAAGCCAGGTCAGTGGCTTTTCTGCATGGTCTTCAATTCTTTTTCTGACCGCCTCAAGTGCTTCTTCTGCACTCCTGCAGTCAAACAGCTTTACAGATTTTTCCACAAAAGCATAATGCAGCATATGAAGATGTGAATCTACAAATCCAGGAAGAAGCAGTCTTCCCTGCAGATCGATGCGTTCCTGGCATTTCATTGCTTCCGCTTCAGCATTGCTTCCAATGAAAGCAATCCTTCCGTCCTGGATTCCAATTGCCTCTGCAACATAATCATTGTCATCCAGTGTTCTGATACATCCGTTAAAAAAAATCTTATCCACTGATTATTTTCCCTCTTTTGCTTTTTTATCTTCGTAGAAGAGTTCAAAATCCTGATCCACTTCACCTTTTCCCAGATAACGTGCACAGTAATCTTTCAGCAGTTTTACAAAAGTTCCGCTTAAGATAAACAAAGTTGCAACGTTCACAAAGGTTGGGAATACGGTAGTAAAGTCTGCGATTACCCAAAGCTGTGCCGGAGTTCCATTGCCAAATACAGTCAATACGGTCACGAGCATACCCCATAATGGTGTACCAAGAATAAATACTTTCTCGGCAATCGAAAGGACTTTCTGATTATTCTTTAACCAGTGCTTTAGAATCACACTGTAGTAGGTAAACCAACCGGTAGAAGTTGTCAGACCAAACAGGAAAATGCTGACTGCGATCAGAGCTCTTGCAACAGGTCCCATAACAGACTCAAAAGCAGTCAGTGTCAGCTCCGCACCCTGAAGACCAGAAGACCAGTATCCGGTCGTGATAACAACCAGACCTGTCATGGTACATACAACCATCGTATCTGCAAATACCTCAAACGCACCCATCACACCCTGCTTTACCGGATGGTCTGTCTTTGCAGAAGCATGAATCATCGGAGAAGTTCCCCATCCAGCCTCATTACTATATACAGAACGGGCAAAACCAAGACGCATAGCAGTCGCAACACCAGCTCCTACAAATCCGCCGACTGCTGCCTGCGCAGTAAACGCACCTTTAAAGATCATTGCAAAAGTCTCTGGAAGTGCACCTGCATTTACGATCAGAATAATCACACAGCCCACTACATACAACAGACACATAATTGGTGTCAAATAAGAAGCGATGACTCCAACTTTCTTCACACCACCGATAATAATCAGATAAATTGCCAGTACATATAAAACAGAAGGCACAATATATGGAAGGTTAAAAGTAGAACCTACTGCTTCTGATACAGTAAAGTTCTGAAGAGTAATGAACCAGGTCATAAAGATACATCCACCGAAGCATACCGAAAAAATCTTCCAGAATGGAAGCTTCTTCTCTTCGCCAAGACCTTTCTGCATATAGTAGGTAGGTCCGCCCAGATACTCACCATTCGGCTGTTTCTCTCTGTAATATACAGCCAGTGTTACCTCTGCCATCTTGATGACCATTCCAAGAAGTGCAGCAATCCAAAGCCAGAATAACGCACCAGGACCTCCTGTTGCGATAGCCGTTGCAACACCGGACATATTGGATACACCAACCGTACCACCAATTGCAACTGAGATCGCCTGAAATGGAGTCAGGCTTTTGCCGTCATCTCCACCGCCTTCACGGCGCTCCTTGCTGAACATACTGGTAATGATATGTCCCATATGACAAAACTGGAAAAATCCAGATCTTACAGTCAGAAATACACCTGTCACAAGAATAGTGACCAGCAATGGCATTCCCCAAAGCCAGTTTGTTAATTGTTCAAATAAAGCAAACATAAATTTTATCCCTTCTTCTTTTGTTTCTTATCACAGTAACTTTACTCAGTCTCTTCTTTCGAGACAAATTTCTTTTTCATGATATACCACAATGCACCCGTAATACAGATGGATGAATAAGCTCCGCATACAATGCCCACCATCAACGGAAGCGCAAACTCTTTAATGGAAGCCACACCAAGTACATACAGAACTGCAACCATGACAAATGTTGTCAAAGAGGTATAGATACTTCTGGTCAAAGTCTGTGTAATGCTTACATTCACAATCGTTTCCAGCTCGTCTTTTTTCTTTGCTTCCGCCAGATTCTCACGAATACGGTCAAAAATCACGATCGTGGCATTGATCGAATAACCTACAATTGTCAGCATACATGCGATAAATGTATTGCCAACAGATACCCTTGCCGCCGCATAGAACGCCAATACCACCAGTACGTCATGGATCAGAGCAACAACTGCACTTGTTGCAAAACGGATATCCTGGAAACGAATCCAGATATAGATCAGCATACAGATCGTAGCAATGACAACTGCAATGATCGCATCATTCTTCACTTCCTTACTGATCGCACCGCTGATATTTTCTGCTGTAATCGTGCTTTCCTCCACACCAAACTGCTCTGCCAGCTTTGCATTCAATGTTTCTCTGCCTGTCAGATCCAGTTCTTTTGTCTTGATGATGACCTGGTTCGTGCCTGCCACCTTCTGAGTCTGAATATCATTGTCTCCTGTCACTTCAGATACCACAGGAATAACTGCTGTTTCAATTTCTTCAATACTCATATCTTCATGGAATTCTACAGTTGTCGCCGTTCCTCCCTGGAATTCCAGGCTGTAGGCCAGCGCACCTTTTCCTGATCCGGCATTGATTCCCATCAGGACAAAGCCTGCCAGAACCATAACTATGGATATTGCAAAACAGATTTTTTTCTTTCCAAGGAAATTGATATGTTTACGCTCTTTCGCTGCGCCATACCATTTGACATCCTGAAATCCAATAGCATACAAAGCATTCAGTATCATTTTGGTCACAACTAATGCGGTAAACATCGATACTACAATGCCAAGTGCCAGTGTCTGAGCAAAACCTTTGACACTTCCAGAGCCTTTCATAGACAGTACAAGTGCCGCGATCAAAGTAGTGACATTACCATCCACAATCGCAGATAAAGCTTTCTGGAATCCTATCTTCATAGAAGAACGAACCGTCTTACCCGTTGCCAGTTCTTCGCGGATACGCGCAAAAATAATCACATTGGCATCCACAGCCATACCAATCGAAAGGATGATACCTGCGATACCCGGAAGGGTCAACGTCATCTCGAATCCATATAAAAGACCAATCGTCATCCCTACATATGCAGTCAACGCAATCCCTGCTGCCAGACCCATGATCCGATAAGCAATGATCATAAACAGAACAACCAGAGCAAAACCAATGATTCCTGCTTTCAGACTGGTGGCAATTGCCTCCTGTCCAAGTTTTGCACCTACCACATTGGAACGCAGTTCCTCCAGCTCCAGAGACAATGTTCCGATACGAACAGTCGATGCAAGCTGCTCTGCCTCTTCGTAAGTAAAGCTTCCTTCAATAATCGCTTGTCCATTCGTGATCTCTGCATTAACAACCGGTGCACTGACAATCTCTCCATCATAGACGATGGCAATCTGCTGTCCAAGATTCTCTTTTGTTGCAACCGCAAACTTTTCAGCACCCGCATCTGTCATAACCAGCTCCACTACATAGATCTGATTATTCATATTATCCACAGTAGAGCCGGCTTTAGCGTCTGCTACATCTGTTCCTTCCAGCACAACCGCTCCATCCATTGTCTGGAACTGCAATGATCCTGGTTTTCCCAATTCTTCCAGAATCGTATTCGCATCACTTACTCCCGGAATCTCAATGTTGATACGATTCGTTCCCTCCTGATATACCTCTGCCTCAGTACTGTAAACCTCTACACGTTTTTGAAGCTTATAAATCGTATCGGCCATCTCTTCCGCCGTCGGTTCTTCTTCTCCAACTGCCTGATACGTAATGCTGACACCGCCTGCCAGATCCAGTCCCAACTTGATATGTTTTGCTGCACCCACTGCATTCGGACCCCAGCCGACTGCCACGGTAAACAGCAGAATACCAATCAGAACAAATGACAAAAGCAGTGTAACAATACCCTTACTTTTCTTCATTTTCTGCAACCTCATCTTTCTCTGCTGCTGCAGCTTTGATCATAATGGCACATTCTACGCGCTTGCGCTCCAGCTCACAGCTGATATCATAGGACTCATTAATAGAGCCATGGAATTTATAAGAATTTGCAGCACATCCACCGCTGCAGTAGAATTTTGCAAAACAATCTTTACATTTTGGTTTGGAGTATACATTACAGTTTTTAAACTCTTCACGAATGTAAGTATTGGTAATACCGTCATCCACATTTCCCATCAGATATTTTTCTTCACCAACAAACTGATGGCACGGATACAGATCTCCCCATGGAGTTACTGCCAGATACTCTGTACCGGAACCGCAGCCGGACAGACGTTTTGCCACACATGGACCGCCCGTCAGATCCAGCATAAAATGGAAGAAATTAAAGTCCTTATCGGTTCTATAACGCTCCACCATCTCTGCAGCCAGCTTGTCATACTCTGCAAATACCTCCGGCATATCCTCCGGACGCAGTGCATATTCCTCTTCTTCCGTTCCAACAACCGGTTCTACAGAAATCTGCTTAAACCCAAGGTCTGCCAGATGCAGAACATCCCTGGAGAAATCTTTATTATTTCTCGTAAAAGTTCCTCTTACATAGTATTTATCCTGATTACGGCTGTCTGCCAGCTTCTGAAACTTTGGAAGAATCAAATCATAACTTCCCTTTCCATTGCGGAACGGACGCATATGGTCATGTACTTCTTTTCTTCCATCGATACTGAGCACCACATTTGCCATCTCCTGATTAGCAAACTCCTGCACCTCATCATTCAACAGGACTCCATTGGTCGTCAGCGTAAAACGGAAGTTTTTATTATGAATCTTCTCCTGCTCTCTTCCATAAGCAACCAGATCTTTCACCACCTGCCAGTTCATCAGCGGTTCACCGCCAAAGAAATCTACCTCCAGATTACGTCTGCTGCCGGAATTGGCAATCAGGAAATCCAGCGCTTTCTTACCCACTTCATAGCTCATGAGTGCACGGCGTCCATGATACTCGCCTTCTTCTGCAAAGCAATAACGACAGGCCAGATTGCAGTCGTGGGCGATATGTAAGCAAAGTGCCTTGACCACCGGCTTTTTTGCATCCACAATTTCCTGAATATAGTTCTCATAAATATCTTCCGTGTACAGCTTTCCTGCAGCAATCAGTTCTTCCAGATCTTCTGCCGCCTCCCGAAGCTCTTCTTCCGGATACTTATCTTTCAGAAGAGACACCGTCTCCTCCAGGCCTTTTTCCTTATAAAAAGGAATCATATCATAGACCATATCATCTACTACATGAACAGACCCACTGTTCACATCCAGAAGAATGTTGTAACCATTATTTTTAAACTGGTGTACCATCTATTTAACTTCCCTTCTAAAAAAATATGATATACATGAAAATGAGCAGCGACTCTGGCCGCTGCTCATCTGTTCACCTTATAGCCAAAACTTATTTGTTGTTCTCACAGCTCTGATTTCCTACAGTACAGGAAGTCTTGCATGCAGACTGGCAGGAAGTCTGGCACTCGCCGCATCCGCCTTTTTTCATGGTGTTCTGTAAAGTCTGAGTATTTAAGGTTTTGATATGTTTCATTAATATTTCCTCCTGATATTACTATTTAACATGATTGTAAACAGTATAGCATATGGGACGGGAAATGAAAAGAGTTTTTTTCAGGACAGCATCCCC
>JAFYTM010000164.1 GCA_017558865.1 Lachnospiraceae bacterium | reverse complement strand
GGCATTGAATCTGTCAATAATGCCATTGCAGAAGCCAAGCTGGCTGCACAGATCACTTTTCGTGAAAAAGTAAAAAGTAACGAAATTGCCAATATTATGAACTACTCTTTTCAGGGTATTATATCGACCAACCGACAGGGCTACATCACATTTGCCAACACTTACTGTCATACACTGCTCAAGCATGTAAAAACGTCTTTTATTGGACATGCCATCCAGGAATTTTTCCCGGACATATCCGTTCGGCAAGTGATTGTTCACGGAAAAAAGATTCTGTCCGAACTGCAGTATGCTCAGGGGATTCCTCTGATCATCAACTGCGTTCCGATCAAAGGAGAATATGACAATGCCGGCTGTGTACTGACTTTCCAGAATGCGGCTCAGATCCAGGCAGAAGAAGGTCAGATCCGTAAAAAACTGCATCATTCCGGTTTTAAGGCAAAATATCGATTCTCTCATATCATACATAACAGCCCACTGATGGATGCCATTATCTCAGACGCTGTAAATTTCAGCTATTCCGATTCCAATATTCTGATCTACGGAGAAACCGGAACCGGTAAGGAATTATTCGCACAGAGCATCCATGACAGCAGCCCCCGTAAAAACAATCCTTTTGTTGCTATCAACTGTTCCGCACTTCCCGAAAATCTACTGGAAAGTGAACTGTTCGGATATGTAGAGGGAGCTTTTACCGGTGCAGCCAAAGGCGGAAAAATGGGATTTTTCGAGATCGCACACAGAGGAACGATTTTTCTGGATGAGATCGGAGATATCTCTCCCAAGCTCCAGAGCCGACTGCTCCGTGTTCTGCAGGAAAAAGAAATTACCCGACTTGGTGATGATACCGTCATCCCCGTTGATGTCCGTGTCATATCTGCCACCAATAAAAATCTGAAAGAAGCGGTTGCCAACGGAGAATTCCGTCAGGATCTGTTCTATCGTCTGGATATTTTGGAGTTGAACCTTCCTCCTCTTCGCAAGCGCGGAAATGATATTGTATTACTTCTGAATCACTATATGAATTTTGAACACGAACGAACCGGATGCCGATTACATACCTTGTCTGCACAGGCAATCCAGGCATTAACTGCCTATTCCTGGCCTGGAAACATCAGAGAAATGCGTAATTTCTGTGAAAGACTTTGTATTTTATGTCAAAAAGAAACAGCCGATCTGGATGATATATACCGCGCTCTTCCAGATATTCTGCAAAATCCAGTAAATATGACAGGAGAAAATATGACTTCTGCTTTCGAATCTGCTGACAAAAATGATATACTGACATACGATGAGCGGGCAGAAATATTAAAAGCACTCGCCAATTTCCGTAATAACCGTACGAAAGCAGCAGAATATTTAAACATGCATCCAAGTACACTTTGGCGCAAGATGAAAAAATATGGGATTCTAAAGGAGAAATCATGAGCGAAACAACAGAAAAAAAATACAAACGAAAAAAATCCCGTCGAAAGAAAAAAGATATAGGAACCTTTTTCTTCCGTTTGACACAGATTGCCATTTTATTTATTTTTATCGGAGCCGGATTTTTATTTTACCAGACAGGTTATATTCAAAAAGTCGTTGCTTTGTACAAAGAAGCCCAGACAGTAATGGAAAGTTCCTCCATAGATGATTTTCAAACAGATCTGTCAGGAGAAGTCTACGACAGCAACGGAGATCTCATTGCACTTTTGCGCAACGAACGCAATATCATCTATCTGACTTCAAGTGAGATTCCTGAACAGGCAAAACAGGCATTTGTCAGCATCGAAGACAAGCGTTATTACAAGCACAAAGGCTTTGATCCATTTGCAATTGTGCGTGCAGCCAAATCTCTGATTTCCAAAAACAGCATTACACAGGGCGGCAGTACGATCACCCAGCAGTTAGCACGAAATATTTATCTGACCCACACCGTAAAATGGGAACGAAAGGTAGAAGAAATCTTCATAGCCATGGCTTTGGAAAAGAAATATTCCAAAGAAGAAATTCTGGAATTTTATATCAACAACATTTACTATTCCAATGGTTACTATGGAATACAGGCAGCCAGCCAGGGATATTTCAGTAAGGATGCCAGCGAATTGAGCCTGTCAGAGATTGCATTTTTATGTGCGATCCCAAACAGTCCTGGAAGCTATGACCCGGTCACCCACAAGGACAATACCTTAAAACGCAGGGATCTGATTCTGAAAAATATGTACGAAGACGGACTTATCTCAGAGATGCAGCATGATCATGCTGTAAAAGAGACCATTACCTTAAATCAGACAAAGCATTCTTTTACACGTACATGGGCACATACCTATATTTACGAGAGTGCGACCCGCGCTCTGATGGAAGCAACCGGACAGGATTATGATACCTGCCACAATCTGCTCTATACAGGCGGATACCGTATATATACATCCATTGATCCGGTATCACAGCAGCTTCTGCAAAACACGATCGATGAACAGCTGTCTGACTATAACACACTGAACAACAACGGCACCTACGCATTACAATCCTCTGCTGTATGTATTGATAACAGTACCGGCTATGTAACTGCAATCGTGGGCGGACGCACCCAGGAAGGTGTCTCTGCTGATTATAATCGTGCATATCTAAGCTTCCGACAGCCAGGAAGTGCCATCAAACCATTGATCGTCTACACTCCCGCGTTGGAGCGAAACTACACTGCCTCCACAACTGTTATTGATTCCAAGGAAGCAGATGGACCTTCCAATGCCGGCGGATATTCAGGTTCTATCTCTTTGCGCACCGCCGTGGAACAATCAAAAAACACAGTTGCTCATAAAGTTTTCCGTGAGCTGACTCCGGAAATAGGACTGTCGTATCTTCTGGATATGAATTTTTCATCCATCACCGATGAAGATTATGCATTGCCTGCTGCTCTTGGAGGTTTTAATCAAGGAACCAGTTCTCTTGAGATGACTGCCGGTTACGCGACACTGGCAAACGAGGGGATATATCGTTTACCAACCTGCATTACCCGCATCACAGATATGAAAGGGAATGTTATTATCGAACCTGACAGAGACGAACATCGTGTCTACGAAGCAGATGCCGCACATGAAATGACCGATATTCTGAAAGGAGTTTTGACACGAGGAACTGCAAAAGGAAAAGGACTCCCGAATATGCCATCTGCCGGTAAAACAGGAACGACTAATGACAATATTGACGGATGGTTTGTAGGATATTCTCCCTACTATACTACCGGTGTATGGGTCGGTTTTGACTCACCAAGAGGCACCAGCGCACTTGCTGGTTCCACTTATCCAGTTGCTATCTGGAATCGTTTTATGACACAGCTCCACGAAGGACTTCCTTCCAAAGAATTAAATGATTGAACGATTGAAAAAGGGATTGCTGCAAAAAACACAGCAATCCCTTTGTTACATTCTTATTATGGAGTTATTCCTGCATTCGGATCCACAACTGCCTGTGCCGCCTGACTGGAAAGCTCATATTCACTTGGAATATAAATACCACCCGTATGCAGTGTACAAGTCGCTGTCGGAAGATTCGCACTGATACCATATGCTGTATCCAGCGTAATCTCCTCTGCAACACCTTCCTGCATAGCCGGAAGAATTACTTTTATCTGAGGAACTCTGCCCGGACATGCACTGGTTGCCAACAGACCGGTGTCTACACAAATACTTACATTTACATGGTGATCACAGACCTCCGTAGGCTGCTTACCTTCTACAAAATATTCATTTCGAACAATACCCTCTCTACCATCACTGTCACACAAACCTCCAATGGCAAGTTTTCCGGATTTGGTACAAATGACACACTGTACAATATCTTCCGGTTTGGTAAAGTCTTTATTTTGCAATCCTTCATGGACACGGGTCATGACCTTGCTCCACAATTTTTTATGAAAACTCGTCTCGCCGGTACCATTCAATTCATGCTTATATCCATTGTTATCATATCCTGCCCAGATACCAGCCGTATAATATGGTGTCATACCCTCAAACCACACATCACGATTCTCAGAAGTCGTACCAGTCTTACCTGCGGTAGTCATACCTTTGATTCTCGTTGCACTTCCGGTTCCACCAGCACCATTGACAACATCCTTCATGCAGTCAAGAAGCAGCCATGCATTCTGTTCAGAAACAACATAAGTAGTCTCAGGTTCATTGTCCAGAACAACATTTCCATTGTTATCTACTACTTTTGTATAAAGGCGAGGTTTGATATAAGTACCGCCATTGGCAATCGCAGCATAAGATGCCGTCAGCTCCAGATTGGATACACCATTCGTCAGACCGCCAAGCGCCGCTGACTGGTTATAATCTGCCATACTTCCATCCAGCTGAATCGATGTAAAACCAAACTTCAGCATATAATCCACTGCCGTAATCGGTGTCACATCCGTAATCGTCTTAACCGCCATAACGTTCATAGAACGGGTAATCGCTTCCCTGATCGTTGTCCATCCACGATACTGAGTACCCTTATCCCAGTTCTTGACCAGACGCCCCTGACGTCCATTATCTGTATAGGCAAACGGACCATCATACTGAACATTGCCCGGACCATAGCCTAAAAATTCAAATGCTGGAGCATAGGATGCTATGATCTTAAAGGTCGAACCCGGATTACGATACGCATCCGTAGCACGATTCAGCGTCTTATTACCCGTCTTCTCACCCCGTCCGCCGGTCAATGCAACCACTTCTCCAGTACTCTGATTCATAATCACCATGGAAGCCTGCGGCTGTACAATCAGTTCAAAACGCTCATATACCGTATCGGTATCCTTGATTCCAAGAGACGCCTTATACTCTTCTACTGCAGCCCTTGCTTCTTCCTCACTGTTATACAGAATCTCATAGCCTGCATTGGTCTGCTTAAAATATTTGGTCAGCATCTCCTGACTGTAGTTCGTCGTCTTGCCATCTTCGCTTACAATACTGAGTGCCCACTCCAGACCAAGTCTGGTCTTTTCCGGGAAATTCTCCAGATTGGAAAACTCTTCATCCAGTATTTTCTGTACAGCAGGATCCTGCGTTGTGTAGATCTTTAATCCACTGCTGTAAAGTGCATTGAATGCCTGTGTCTCTGAGTAACCGCCTTTTTCTACCAGATCCTCCTTGACCTGATCAATTACTTCATCCACAAAATAAGAATATACCGTACTGGCAGCTGCTTTCTCTTCATTATGATTTTCAATTCTGGAATACACATCATCCTTCACAGCCTGTTCATATTCACGCTGAGAGATATGCCCCTGCTCCAGCATATACTGCAGTACAATGGAACGACGTTCTGCATTCTTCTCCGGCTTGCTGATCGGATTATAGGAATTCGGACTTTTCGTAATACCTGCAATAACGGCTGCTTCAGAAATCGTCAGTTCACTGACAGATTTTCCAAAGTATCGATTCGCTGCAGCCTGTACACCCAATGTATTCTGTCCGAGGTTGATCGTATTCAGATAGCTCTCCAGGATCTCATCCTTTTCCATTACCTTTTCCAGCTTAATTGCCAGATACTGCTCCTGAAGCTTTCGCTCAATCTTGTCTGCCATGCCGTTTTCCGACATAAAATCAAATACATTATTTTTCAGCAGCTGCTGTGTGATAGTACTCGCTCCCTGTGTCGATTTAAATCCACTGGTAACAAATTTCACACCGGCACGAAGCATACCTTTGACATCAATACCGTTATGCTCATAGAAACGTTCATCCTCTATGGCAATAAACGCTTCCTGCACATGCTTAGGAATGTTTTCAATCTTTACATAGGTTCTGTTGGTGCCTTCTGCAATCAGCTCCGCTGTCTTGTTGCCTGCCGCGTCATATACGGTAGACTTGTAACCTCGCGGAAGTACACTTGCACTTGTGATGTCCGGGGCATTCTCAATGACACCCTTCACAATGCCAATACCGCCGCATATACCCGCAACGCCCAATGCAATCACGAGCACCAGAAGCGTCTTCAAAAAGACCACGCCCATCTTCTTACCCATCATGGTTTTTTTAGATTTCAGGGCTTTCTGCTTTTTGGAGGTGCTTTTTTTACTGTAATTCATGTGTCAGCCTCCTTTATCATCCGTCTATTATAGCAAAGTTAATCCAGTAAATAAAGATAAAACTTTTAAAGATTTCATTAAAATAACAGAGTCCGCAGCTCGCGGACTCTGTTATTTTATTTACTCAATATCTGAATTGCTTTTTGAAGTTGATTATCACCCTCGTATTCCCGGTTATATTCCAACACTACATCCGGTGTAATACCAACCTCATGAATATTATTTCCAGCAGGTGTATAGTATCTGGATACCGTAATCTTCACCGCCGAGCCATCACTTAACGGGAACAGACTCTGCACAATCCCTTTTCCAAAGGTCTGCGTTCCCACCAGCGTTCCGATCCCATAGTCCTGAACCGCCCCGGCAAAGATTTCCGATGCACTGGCACTGTTGCCGTTTACCAGTACAACCATCTCCCCATCATAATAATGGTCTGCATCAGAATACTCTTCCACACGTTTTCCGAACTTATCTTCCGTATATACAATCAGTCCTTCCGGAAGAAGCCGATCCAGAATCGTACAGGTCACATCTACCAGACCGCCTGTGTTATCACGAAGATCTATGATCAGCTGCTTCATCCCCTGCGACTCCAGCTCATCCATAGCTGCCAGAAACTGTTCATCTGTCACATCTTCAAAAGCTGTAATCGCAATATACCCGATCTGCTGCTCCAGCATTTGAGACTCTACGGTCGGAACTTCAATATGCCTGCGTTCCAGAGTCATATCAAGCACCTCTGTTCCTCTGAGAATGCTCAGATCAACCGTTGTGCCTTCCTCTCCTTTCAGATCCAACACAACCAGACTCAGATCCTTCCCGGTCACTTCCTCGCCTTTTACCATATAAAGGATATCACCTGCCTGCATGCCTGCCTGCTTTGCCGGTGAGCCTTCGAAAGCACGAACCACCGTAATAATTCCTGTCGTATAATCCTGACTTAACAAAGCACCGATCCCGCTGTAAGTTCCATTCGTCTGCTCCATGAATTCAGCAAATTCGTCTGGCGTATAGTAACCCGTATAGACATCACCAAGACCAGCCATCAGACCCTTGTAGATTCCTGCCTCTACATCTTCCTCCTCATAATCAAACAAATAAAACTGTTCAATATACTGATTCAGTTCCTGAATCTTTGCTTCTACTTCATCCTCTTTTGTCAGATTCTGTTTTCCTGCAAGTGAGTAAAGGTATGATGCAGCACATCCGGTCAGACAAAAAATCATAACCGATAACATGACACCAAATCCCAAGCCTTTGCGAAAGGAACTTTTTTTATCCTGCCCATCCATCCGCGGTCTCTCCTTTTCTATTCCTTTCATTCTATGTCATCATCACTTCACATAGTTCAAAGGATTTACATAGCTTCCATTCACAATGATTCCAAAATGCAGATGCGGACCGGAAGAATAACCCGTAGAGCCTACCGCCGCAATCGTCTGCCCCTGCGCAACCACATCTCCTACCGATACATATCGGGCAGATGCGTGCATATAGACAGTAGATATTCCTTTTCCATGAGAAATAACGATATAATTACCTGCTGATGTACTGTATTTGGAAGTAGTCACTCTTCCTGCAGCTGAGGCTATGATCGAAGATCCAGTAGATGCTCCAATATCGATTCCCTTATGATAAGTCGACGCTCCAGGAACCGGTGCTTTTCGAGGACCAAAATAACTGGTAATACGGTGACTTGCCGGACATGGCCAGCGAAAACCAGACGCACCTCCGTCACCATCATTCTCAGCCGCATTGGCTGCCGCTGCTGCTGCAATCTGTGCTTCAATCTGATCTAACAGCTTTTCCTGCTGTGCCAGCTGTTTTTGATACTCACTCTGTTCGCCGGAAGCAGCGTTGATCTGACTTTGATAAGCCGCAATCTCCTTTGTCTTCGCTTCAATTGCCTTATTCACTGCAGCTTTCTGATCCTCCAGATCTGAAAGAAGCTTCTCCTGCTCCTGCTGTTCTGCTTCCAGAAGTGCCTTATACTCTGCAATTGCTTCCCGAATCTCCCGAAGTTCATCCATCATCTGGCGATCATATTCTGACATCTGCATCGCATAATCTGCCCGATTCATCATATCTGCCAGCGACTCCGATTCCAACAACAGTTCCAGAAAAGACTGACTGCCCTGCTCATACATATACTGAATCCTCTTTTTCATCAGAGCGTATTGTTCTTTTGCCTCTGCCTCTGCCTTTTCAAGCTCCTGCTGCTTTTCTTCGATCTCTTTTTTCTTCTGTTCTATTTTTTCTTCTAAATCAGAAATCTGGGCCGCAAGGGAATTCACCTGACGGTCCAGCTGTTTGATGTAAGTCTGAAGATTACTTCTTGTATTTTTTAATTCACTGATTTTCTTCTCTACCGTACTGATATCAGCCTTGATCGAGTTAATCTCAGCCAAAGTATCCTGTCGCTTCTGCTCCAGTTCCTCCTCTTCCTCAGACTGTTTCTTTTCATCCTCGTCCTCATCCTCATCTTCGTCCTGGTCTGCAAGCACATACAGACTGTTTCCTGTCGCCTGTACAACCATGACGCCCATGAGCAACCATATCAGAAGCACCCGAAAAATGCGTGTTCTCATAAATACTTTTCCTCTCGCTATACTTTCAGATGTCTCTGAATGGTAAAGAAACTGCCAAAGAATCCAATACCTACTCCAAGCGCCATACCTACAGGCAGAAGAATCTGAAACAGTTCATTCACCTGAAGGAATTTCATCACACTTGTCAGCATATCAAATTTTACAGCGATATACAGAACCAGTTTATTATACAGATAGTACAGACACGCCAAAGGAATAGCAGCTCCAACAATACCAATGGTAATACCTTCGATCAAAAAAGGAGCTTTAATAAACGCATTCTTAGCACCAATCAGACGCATAATGCTGATCTCTTCCTTACGAACAGCAATACCGATCGCAACAGTATTACTGATCAAAAAAACTGCTACTGCCAGCAGGAGTCCGATGATTGCAACCGACACATAACTGATCAGACGATTAAAACCGGTCAAAATATCCGCAACTGCATCTGAACGATTGATCTTACGAACACCTTCCATAGAAGAAATATAATCTACCAGATTCTGCTGCTCTGCGATATCTTTCATATAAATTTCCAAATTGGCACTGTTCGCGAGTGGATTATCATCGACAAATGCATCTGCCAGTTCCGGGGCATCTTTGAAATAAATCTCCTGATAGCTTTTCCAGGCTTCATCTGAAGATACATATACAACCTGTGATACCTCACTTCTTTTGGTCAGCTGGTCTCCGATATCCATGATATCCTGCTCTGACACACCTTCCTCAAAAAGTACGGTCACTGCAACGCCTTCCTCTGCTTCCTTTACAAAATGCTGAAAATTCTCCACGATACAGAAGAAAATTCCAAACATGAAAATACATGCAGCCATCGTTGCCATGGATGCAAGAGAAAACAGCTTATTTCTCCATATATTTTTAAATCCCTGCTGTAAGCAGTATCCTAACGTACTCAATCTCATCCAATATACCCACTTTCTCTCTCGTCACTCACAATAATGCCCTTCTGCATACGAATCACACGTTTTTTCATGGTATTGACGATATCTCTGTCGTGAGTAACAACGAGCACGGTTGTTCCTCTGGCATTAACCTCTTCCAGAAGCTTCATAATCTCTCTGGAAGTCTTCGGATCCAGATTACCTGTCGGTTCATCTGCCAGAAGGATATCCGGACTGTTTACAAGTGCACGGGCCAGAGCAACTCTCTGCTGCTCACCACCGGAAAGCTGCTTTGGAAAAGATTTGTACTTTTCTGCCAGTCCTACCAGTGAAAGCATAGCAGGTACATTTTTCTTTATCTCTTTTGACGGTGTGACAATCACTCTCTGAGCAAATGCCACATTCTCATAGACATTCCTGTCTTTTAACAAACGGAAATCCTGGAATACACAGCCGATCTTTCTGCGGTATTTGGGAATCGCACGTCTTTTCATACGTCCCAAATGCACTCCATTAACACGAATCGTACCTTCTGTTGGTTCCAGTTCCTTTAAAAGAAGCTTGATCAGTGTAGATTTGCCGGAGCCACTGTCTCCAACCACAAATACAAACTCCCCTCTTTCGATATGAAGACTTATCCCATTGATCGCACCTACGCCATTGGGATAGGACTTCACAACATGATCCAGTTTTATCATGGAAATCCTCCTGTAGTTCTTAATAATCCAGAGTCTCCATATACTTCATGTATTTTACTACCATCAATGCAATCTTGAAAGTAATTGCATCCTCGAACACGCGAAGATCCAGCCCTGTGGACTTCTGGAGCTTATCCAGACGATAGACCAGCGTATTCCTGTGAATATACAACTGTCTGGACGTCTCTGATACATTCAGGCTGTTCTCAAAAAATTTATTGATGGTGGTCAGAGTCTCTTCATCAAAATCATCCGGTGACCTGCCGTCGAATATCTCACGAATGAACATCTTGCAGAGCGGGATCGGAAGCTGATAGATCAGACGGCCGATGCCAAGAGAGCTGTAAGCTATGATATCTCTGTCATCAAAGAAAATCCTGCCTACATCCAGAGCCATACGCGCTTCCTTGTAGGAACGGGATACTTCTTTAATCTCACTGACAATCGTACCAAATGCCACATGAATCTCTTTCTCATCCTGTTCCAGCATATCCTTCATGGTCTTTGCTACCTTATGCAGTTCTTCATATCCTTCATTCTGATTCAGTTCTTTCACTACAATGACATTCTTTTCATCTACAGCAGTCACAAAATCTTTGGATTTTGCACCGCAGAAATTACGAATACTATCCAGTGTAGCATTCAGACGTTCACGGCTGCTCTCAATAATAAATACCACACGCCGCACTTCTGTTGCAATATGTAATTTTTTCGCACGGTTATAAATATCTACCAGAAGAAGGTTGTCAAGCAGCAGATTCTTAATAAAGTTGTCTTTATCAAATCGTTCCTTATAGGCAGTCAACAGACTGGCAAGCTGGAAAGATGCCATCTTACCTACCATATACACATCATCACTTGAGCCTTTCGCAAGCAGAATATATTCCAGTTGGTTTTCATCAAAGACTTTAAAAAACTGGTAACCGTGAACCACCTGACTGTCTGCAGGTGATGCGATAAACGCCACAGCTTCTTCTGTACAGTTCTCCGGCTGGTTCTCTGTAGATGCCAGTACCTGACCTTCCACATCCAGGACGCAAAGATCAATTCTGGTGATTCCTTTCAGTCCATCAATGGTGTTTTGGAGTATCTGGTTTGAAATCATAATTCTTCTCCTTTACAAAATAACGTTTGTGCAAACTCCCCGAAAAAAATATCAGCAAAAAGTCCCATTTTTTTTGCAGATACTAAATACCTACGCTATATAATAATGCAAAATAGCAAAAAAAGAAAGAGGTTTTTTTCATTTTTTTATGCATAACCTCTTGTTTTTCCCATTTTTTCCCTGATTTTATCTCTATACATAGTTCACAAAAATTTCCCGCGTCATTCATAATTCTTCCTGAACATTCATAAGCTATAACAAAGATTTCTCTCACAGGAGCTTCGCCATGAGTGCCAAAACCAAAATATGGGTCTTTCATATGAAGGAACTGATCTATACAGCTGTATTTATTGTATTGGGCATCGTTTTTCTTCTGCTGATGATCTTTATGTTCACTGCAGAAAAAAAACCGACGGTATCAGAAGAACTTCCTTCCAAATACACCGCCGGACTCTATACTGCCTCCATGACGCTTGGCGGCAATCCGGTAGAGATTGCAGTGACAGTGGACGAAGACTATATCTCATCCATCAGCTTCCGTCAGCTTGACGAGACGGTATCTGCCATGTATCCGCTCATGGAGCCTGCCCTGGAATCCCTCTCCAATCAAATTCAGGAAACTCAATCTCTTGATCATCTTTCTTACTCCGAAGAAAGTCAATATACCTCCATGATGCTGATCAATGCCATTCAGACAGCTTTAAACAAAGCGGAAAACTAACGACTCAACCAGCCCTTCTGCTGCTGACGGTATTCACTCAGCAGCAGATCCACCATACGTCCATAACTCCTGCTTCCTTCTGAGCATTCGCTTTCAGGTATGCATCATTTACCTTATCTGCCACTTCGGATACCGGTCCTTCAAACTGATCCCAATAATATCTGTGATACGCATAATCCAACTCTGCCTGCTCACAAAGCTGTACTCTCACTTTCACAAAAGAATCATAATCTGCACCATACAGTGCATTGATGCTGTGGGTATACGCCAGCATCAGCCCACTATAACGGATATTGGCATCTTCTGAATCTCTGCAGGCAAGATACGCAATATAGTTCGCTTCATCTTCTCTCATAAATCCTTTCAGATGAGACAGCTCATGGCACAATACTGCCGGCTGATTATAGGCAGGGATATTCGGATTATAGTGTGCTTCCATCGTATAGGGACCGGCGATTCCTTCCAGGAATTCATAAGAAAGCAGCGGCCACGTAAAGACCGGCTTTGCTTTTGGATACCATCCTGAAAGAGACGGATAGATATCTCCAAGCTCCATCATTGCATCTCTTGTCTTTTCCCTCATATTTTCTGGAAGTGCACAGAGTCCATTCTCCTGTGTTGTAATCTCCTGTGAAGTCTTTTCAATCTCTTCTGTCAGCCACAGACAAAGTCCTTCCAGTTCCTTCACCACATACTTTTCCACAGACAAACCTGTCTGCATCGAAAAAGGAATCCTGTGATAATTGATGCCGCAGTTTACTGTAAATATTAAAAACCAGAGAATCCCTATCCGCACGACTCCCCAAAAAGTTTTTCGCATCCATTTTTTTAAGGAAACAGTTTTTTTCCACATCTGCCGGATGCCAATCATCAAATATCCACATACAGTTATCGTCAGCAGATAAATCAGCAGTTCATCCAAAGCAAACGGCAGCAGATTGCTGATTCCTCCAAGCGTTCTCATCAGCACCGGATATACAGTCGCTGCATATCTTTCCGCGAACCCAGGTACCTTCCTTGCAAAAAGCTGTAAAAACAGGGTAAAAAGAAACAGACCTCCCCAAAGAATGATCTGCCTTATCTTTGTGTACGGTCTGTCTGTCCTGAACATATCAATACTGCCCCTGTAAAAATAAAAAAGTCTGATAAATTAAATACGAGATTGCTAAGCCATCTCCACGGAGTACGAAAACTCACATAATCCACTACATACCCCTTTTTACACCGGTCATACAGATTCGAAAGTGCCCCTCCGGTCAAAAAAGCAAAACCCAGTTTCCGTACCGTGGCACCGCCTTTTACAAGCACCCGGATAAACTCCACAATACTTATAAGCGTGGCTATGCCGCTGCATTTTATGATCAACGGCATATGGTTTACAAATTTCCCACCTGCCATTCCATAATTATAAAGTTTTCTGATCTGGATCCATCCATTCAAAAAAGTACATTCCTTCTGAAATTCAGGATTTGTCTCTACCTCCTGCTTGACCGCCAGATCTGCCTGAAACAGACCCAGCGCAAGCTGTATCCATAATAACTTCATATATTAATGTGCCTCAAGTGCCGGAACTCCTCTCATAGTGATGAGCGGTCCCCCTTTATGATTGATATAATCTCCGGTAATCGTTACCTGTCCAATGTTGTCATCCTTTGGAATCTCATACATAATATCCAGCATAAATTCCTCAATAATCGCACGAAGGGCACGTGTACCGGTATCCTTCTCCATTGCTTTCTTCGCAATCGCATACAAAGCATCCTCCGTAAACTCCAGCTTTACCTCATCCAAAGCCAGAAGCTTCTGGTACTGTTTTAGAATCGCATTCTTCGGCTCCTTTAAGATCTGCACCATCATATCCTCAGTCAGTGCATCCAGTGTAAAAACGACCGGCAAACGACCGATAAACTCCGGAATCATACCAAAATTTCGGATATCCTCCACGGTAACTTTTCGGATCAGATTTTTCTCATTGTCATACTTATCCTTCAGATCCGCACGGAATCCGATCGAAGACTG
>JAFYTM010000163.1 GCA_017558865.1 Lachnospiraceae bacterium | reverse complement strand
CCGTTTCCTGACAATACCATGCAACTGCATTTGCCAGTGTATTGTCGTGGTTGTTCATGGATGGATGTACCGGCATATCTGCCGGTTTACTGACAACCATCAGATCTTCATCCTCATAGACAATATCAAATGGAAGCTTTACCGGCTCGATCTGCTCTGATACTTCCTCTTCAACCAGATGAATATCAATACATTCGCCAGTTTTGACCTTATCTCTTGTATAAGCCCAGTTACCATCCTTCTGGATGCCATTTTCTGTCTTTTTCAGATGCACCAGAATCTGATGGGAATATCCATGTAACTTCAAGAACTGCTCCACCGTCAGTCCATCCTGTTCTTTATCCACACAATAGGAAAAATGTCTCTGCATCAATCCACGAGTACCTTTTCAATCTCCACAATATACATCATATGGTAGTCCTTATTCGGATACCATTTTTCATCACAGTTCTTATCAATAAAACTTGCCGGATCATAATACTGTGCAAACAGCTTACGGCAGATCAGCACGGTATTCGCCTCCTCAAAATACGGTGTCTCGCCGTCATGCATCACATGCAGTCCGGACTTGCCGATCTTGTCCTCATCCCTTCCGGATACGGTTCCCAGATAACTGAGCGTCTTACGGTATTCTTCTCCCAGCACGGACAGGGACAACGTATCTGCTACATCAACAAACTCTTTGGTATAGCGCTGCGGACGAATGAATACATATGCCACTGGCTTGCCCCACATGATTCCCACACCACCCCAGGATGCAGTCATCGTATTTGCCACACCGTCCTTTTCTGCGGTCACCAACATCCATTCTTTTCCAATCATCTGAAATGGATTTTTCTGTAATTCTTCTGGTCTGATTTCTCTCATATTCTTTTTCTCCAATATAAGTTCTTATTTTTCAAAGGGCTGCCGCCGTTTACTGGCTGCAGCCCTCTTAATACATTATTTAGCGGATACGATCTGGAAAACCAACCTTACGCTGTACCTTGCGCAGGGTCTTTGTTGCCACATAATTGGCTTTTTCTGCGTTTGCTTTAATAATACCATCAATGTAGCCTTTGTCCTTTGCAAGCTGCGCATAGCGCTCCTGGAGAGGCTTTAAAACACTCACTACAGACTCACCTACCGCCATCTTGAATTCTCCGTAGCCTTTGCCGTCAAACTCTTTTACGACTTCGTCCGGAGTCTTTCCGGTACATGCACTGTAGATATCGATCAGGTTTTTGATACCCGGCTGCTCATCACGGTATAAAATCTGAGCTTCGGAATCCGTCACTGCACGTTTGCATTTGCGGATGATCGTATCCGGGTCATCCATCAGGTAAATGGATGCATTCGCATTTTCGTCAGACTTGGACATCTTCTTTGTCGGTTCCTGCAGGCTCATGATCTTCGCACCAACTTTTCCAATATAAGCCTCCGGTACGGTGAATACATCTCCATAGATGCCATTGAATCTCTGTGCAATATCTCTGGTAAGTTCCAAATGCTGCATCTGATCAATACCAACCGGAACCACTGCTGCCTGATAGAGCAGAATATCTGCCGCCATCAGCACCGGATAAGTAAACAGACCTGCATTGATATTATCGGCATGCTTTGCAGATTTATCTTTAAACTGCGTCATACGGTTCAGTTCACCCATATAGGTATAGCAGTTCAGAATCCATGCCAGTTCAGCATGACCTGACACATGAGACTGATAATACAGGCAGTTCTTCTCCGGATCCAGTCCGGCTGCGATGTAGATCATCAGGAGATTGCGGGCACGCTGACGAAGTGTCGCAGGATCCTGACGAACGGTAATCGAATGCATATCTACTACGCCATAATAACAGTCATATTCATCACACAGCGTCACCCAGTTCTTCATAGCTCCCAGGTAATTTCCCAAAGTCAGATTACCGGTCGCCTGCATACCGCTGTACAAAATTTTCTTCTGGTTTTCCATAATACTTCTCTCCTCTTATATATCTAATAGACGACATGCGATATTAAAATATACAATCAGACTGCATGCGTCTACAATCGTTGAAATCAATGGTGCTGCCATGATCGCAGGATCTACCTTCACAAGCTTTGCAATGATCGGTAAAGTACACCCGATCGTCTTTGCCAGAAGCACTGTAATCACAAGGCTGATACATACCGTCAGACAAATCACCGTCTCACCCGGATACTGGATGATCAGCCTTCCAAAATTCAATGCTGCCAGGATTACACCAACCACCAGTGCCACTCGGACTTCCTTCCACATGACTTTCAGAATATCTTTTGGTTCCACCTCTCCAATGGACATACAACGGATGATCATCGTACTCGACTGACTTCCTGCATTACCGCCCGTACCAGTCAGCATCGGCACAAAGCTGACCAGAAGCGGCAGCATCGCAAAGGCTTCTTCATAACGGGTTAAAATGCTTCCAGAGATCATGGAACTTAACATCAGCACTGTCAGCCATACAATACGGTTCTTCGCCAGTTCAAGAATACCTGTTTTCAAATATGGCTTATCGCTTGGAAGCATAGCTGCCATCTTTTCGAAGTCCTCGGTAGCCTCTTCTTCCATGACATCGACAATATCATCGACCGTAACAATACCCACCAGACGCTCTTCATGGTCAACAACCGGAAGACAGATCAGGTCGTATTTATTGAACAGCTCTACAACCTCTTCCTGGTCTTCTGTCGTCACAGTCTTGATGATATTGGTATCCATGATATCCTGAATCCTCGTCTCATAAGGATTCATCAAAAGATCCTTGATCGACACAACACCTTCCAGATGTCGCTCACCATCCATGACGAAACAGGTGTAGATCGTCTCCTTTTCCACCGCATGAGCTCGGATATAAGAGAATGCCTGTTCTACATTCATATATTTTTTCAAGCCGATATACTCAGCTGTCATAATACTTCCTGCACTGTTATCCGGATACTGCAAAAACTGATTGATCAGCTTTCTGGTCTCCGGAGCCGCATTCTTCATAACCCTTTTCACAACGGTTGCAGGAAGTTCCTCCAACATATCAACGGCATCATCAACAAACAGATCCTCGATGATCTTATGGATCTCGGCGTCTGTGATACTGTTAATAATATGCTCCTGAATATCCGGCTCGAGAAATGCGAACACATCGGAAGCCAACCCTTTCGGAAGCATACGGAAGATCAGAACCTTACGATTGTCATCAACTTCTTCCATAAATTCCGCGATATCCGCTTCATTCATATTAGACAACTGGGATCGGAGTAATCGGAACTTATGCTCCTCCACATACTGCAGCAGTAATTCAAGATTGTAATTTTCCACTGTATGTCCCTCCTTTTCCCACAAACATCAATAACCCCGCAGTAACCTGCGAGGTATCGAGCCTCGGACTCTTGTTTCATTTTAGCTTTCTTCCTTGCCTTTGTCAACCGACTTTGCTATGATAGAAATGATTAAAAATTTAACCCAACAAAAAACAGGAGGTATTCCCATGCAGAAAATTACCAGCTTCACCATAGACCATATCAAACTGATTCCAGGTGTCTATGTATCCCGTAAAGACCCTGTAGGAAATTCCATTGTCACCACCTTCGATCTTCGAATGACTAACCCAAATGAAGAACCTGTCATGAATAATGCAGAGATTCATGCTATGGAGCATCTTGGGGCAACATTCCTGCGTAATCATCCAGATTTTGGCGCAAAGATCATCTATTTTGGACCTATGGGCTGCCGTACCGGTTTCTATCTGCTTCTGGCAGGAGACTATGAATCTACGGATATTATAAACCTTTTAACCGAAATGTATGAATTTGTCCGGGATTTTGAAGGAGAGATTCCAGGAGCCAGCGCAAAAGACTGCGGCAACTACCTCGATATGAATCTCCCGATGGCCAAATGGCTGGCAAAGCGTTATCTGGACGAAGTGTTATATAATATCACAGAAGACAGACTGGTCTATCCAGAATAACACACCGCATGAAAAAGGAACTGCCGGATATGACAGTTCCTTTTATATTTATTTCTCAGCCAACTTCTTTTCGATCAAAGCTTCCTTTGATCCCCATTTCCTCGCGGTATTTTGCCACTGCTCTTCTGGAAATATCGATGTTCTTTTCTTTTAAATAATTTACAATCGATTGATCACTGTAAGGTTTTCGCTTATCTTCACTATCTATCAGACTTCTGATCATTTCTTTGATCTGCATAGTTCCTACCGCCACATCTCCGGCTGTTATTGTAACCGATGCAGAAAAAAGATTTTTCATAACCATGGTTCCTCCAGGATACTGAATATATTTACCTTTAATCGCACGACTGACTGTAGAAATATGGATACCGATCTCTTCTGCCACATCTGTCATCGTCATAGGCTGCAGATACGCTTTTCCCTGCAGATATGCCTGCTGACGGTGCATTACCGCCTCAGAAATAGATAATAATGTCTGTCGTCTCTGCGCAATACTGTTCATAACAAAACGAACACGTTCCAGTTTAATCCTGAAATATTCACTCAGTTCCTGATCCCTGGACTCTTTCATCATACGCAGATAATAATCATTGATATGATAATCTTCTACCCAATCATCATTCAACTCAACTTCCCATTTGCCATGCTCTTCTTTGAATATGATATCCGGTACAATATAATTCGAATGACCTACCGCAAATTCACTCATCGGACGAGGATTCAGTTTTGCAATCTGCTCGATACATCTGCGCACCTCCACAGTCGGCAGCTTCATCTTCCGTGAAATATTGCTGATCCTTCCATCTGCAACATCCTGAAGATGCTTCTCTACCACATACCACACAGCTTCTCCTTTGAGTCCCAACACTTCCAGCTGTCTCAACAGGCAATGTTTTAAATCCGGCGCAAAAATACCATAAGGTTCCAGACTCTGCAAAAGTCCCAGAAGCCTTTTCACTTCATCCAGCGGTACACCTGTTTTATCCGATACTTCATCCAACGGAGTAGTAAAAAAACCTGTATCATCCAGACAATCGATCATATATTCCATCAAAGTCCACTGTGCAACCGTGAACTGATTTCTGGGAATCTGATACAACAGATAATTTTTGACGGTATCCTGATCCTGAACAGGAATATCCTTTCTCCGTTTATCTTCTTCCTCGATCATATCTTCATAGGTTCTTCCATAGGTTACATTATGTTCATAGGTTTTGTTAATTTCCTCCGTACCGGAACCTACACTATGACCTCCGCTGTAGTCAAGCAGCGGATTTTCCAGATATTCATTTTGCAGGAACTGATTCAGCTCCACCCCGTCCATTGCCAGAATCTCCAGTGACTGTATCTGGCTTTGTGAAAGAAGTTGTTTTTGCTCCAGCTGTATTCCATAACTCAGCTCCATGTATCCTACCTCATTCTTTTGTAACTACACCATTCCCTGCTTTTAGACAAAGAAAGGGCCGATATGGATTCGACCCTTTTCTCACAGATCATTATAAAAGAATACGCTCCAGATCATCCGGTACCAACAGATTCCCATGATAATACTGCTTTCCTTCTTCTGTATACAGTTTTTTACGATTCGCAATATTTTTGTCTTCTGTATGATACAAAATGAGATTTGCTGCCTGAAGCATCTCAGCATTTTCACAAGCCTCTTTTACCGTTGTATGATGTTTCTCATACGGCTTGTAAATATCTCTGTCACGATACAGGCAAAAAGCCTCATGAAGAAGCCAGTCCGCTCCCTCTGCATATTCTTTTTCATGTTCCTGATAAGGTTCATCTCCTACAAAAGTAAACTTTTTACCGTTTTTCAAGCGCATCATAAAACCGTACTGTTTTGCTTTTGTAGAACGAATATCGAAGAAATGAACATCATATCCCAGGATATTTCTGGTCTCTCCATCTGCTACGGAATGGAAAAATATACGCTCACCAATCATTTTAAAGAATTTACCCTGTACTGTCAACTTGGCAATCGTCAGGATGGTTTCCTTTAACTCTTCATGACAATAGATATTCAGATCTCCTTCATACTGTCCTTTTTTCATCTTGGTTGCAATCATACGAATTAACCAGATCAGACCAAGAAGATGATCTGTATGCTCATGACTCATAAAAATCTCATGGATCTGTTCCATCGGAATATTTGCTTTTTCCAGCTGAGCCATAATTCCATTTCCGCCGCCTGTATCGATCAGGAAATATTCTTCTCCTGTCTTGATTGCAAAACAGGTATTATAGCACTTTGTAACGGTCGCATTACCTGTTCCAAGTAAAATCAGTTCTTCTTTCATCAGTCTCTCTCCTGCTGTATCGTTACTATTTTACGGCTGCTACCAGACGGATGATCTGCTCTGTTGTCTTGATCATATTCTGTTTTGCAGTCTCTGCTTCCATTGCCTCATCCAGAGTCACAACTTTACGAAGAATCGGGAAGAATGCATCAATACCATTCTCATTACATTTCTCTGCACCCTCGATGATCGCACCAGCCAAAGCAATTACTTTTGCACCGTGTTTCTTTGCAAGCTTCGCAATACCAACCGGAGCTTTGCCCATAGCGGTCTGATAATCCAGACGTCCCTCACCGGTAAATACCAGATCTGCACCTTCCATAGTTTTTTCCATCTCTACAGCATCCAGAACCAGTTCAATACCGGGCTGAAGATCTGCTGCCAGATAACTCAGGAAAGCAAATCCAAGTCCGCCTGCTGCACCAGCACCCTCACTGTTCAGATGATCTGTTCCGATACATTCTTTTGTTACAGCTGCATAATTTGCCATTGCCGCATCCAGATCATCTCTCATATCCTCAGTAACACCCTTCTGCGGTCCATAAATATAGGTAGCACCGTTGGTTCCGCAAAGCGGATTGGTTACATCACATGCAATCTTGAAATTACACTCTTTCAATTCCGGAACTGCATTGTCAGCCTTAATGGATGCTACATCTTTCAATGCACCAGCACC
The DNA here is from genome assembly GCA_017558865.1 of Lachnospiraceae bacterium. GTDB lineage: Bacteria > Bacillota > Clostridia > Lachnospirales > Lachnospiraceae > Hominiventricola. Next base: position 4,195 of record JAFYTM010000163.1, on the reverse strand, counting down.
AATACCAACTGCTTTTCCGTCTTTGTCCAGGAATTCATATCCCAGTGCAGTCAACATACCGATACCGCCATCATTGGTAGCACTTCCGCCGATACCGATGATAAAATTACGGCATCCTCTCTGGATCGCATCTTTGATCATCTCGCCTACACCATAAGTTGTTGCATCCAGAGGACGTTTGTCCTTTCCTACGATAATGATACCTGCTGCAGCTGCCATCTCCATGATTGCAGTACCTGTTTCCTGAATCAGACCGTAACCAGCTTTCACTGGAGTCTCCAATGGACCATGTACATCTACATAGACCATTTCACCGCCAAGGCCTTCTACCAGCGCCTCAGTAGTGCCTTCTCCACCATCTGCCAGCGGTTTTACGATGACTTCAGTCTCCGGAAGCACATTCAGGATACCTTCTTTGATAGCTCTTCCAGCCTCCATTGAAGTCAGGCTTCCTTTCAGGGAATCAATCGCGATTACTACTTTCATATTTACCTCCATTTACATTATATATTAATGTTTTTGTTCACTTTGTTCTCTTTGCTTTCGCTCCAGCTCACTCTGTCTTTTTGCCATACGCCACAAGGTTGTACGGCTGACACCCAATTCTTCTGCCAGATCCTTTTTCTTCTTTCTGGGCTGAAGCCGACTGTATACCGAATCCGGATCACTATCCAGTACCGGCTGATGTACCGGCGGCTCTTCCTTCTTCTGAAAAACCTTTAACTGTCGTAAGATTTCTTCATCAATGACGTTCGTATCATTCAGGACAGTAAGTCTTTCACATATATTTCTAAGTTCCCTGACATTTCCCGGCCAACTGTGCTCTTTCAGAATCACAGCTGCCTCCGGGGTAATCACCGGAATACTCTTCTCCATTTCACAGGCAAATCTGGCAAGATAAAAATCTACCAATTCCTGTATATCTTCTTTTCTCTCTCTTAACGGAGGAATAGAAATATCCAGCAGATTCAATCGATAGTATAAATCCGAACGGAACTTTCCTTCCTCGATCTTTTTCTCTATATTGATGTTCGTCGCTGAAATTACCCGCACATCAATCGGGTGTACACTGGTACTTCCAATTCGACGAATCTCTTTTTCCTGCAATACACGCAAAAGCTTTGCCTGCAGACTGATCGGAATCTCACCAATCTCATCCAAAAATATAGTTCCTTTATGAGCCAATTCAAATAAGCCGATCTTACCGCCTTTTGCTGCCCCCGAAAAAGCTCCTGCCTCGTATCCAAACAACTCACTTTCCAGCAAATTTTCTGGAAGTGCTGCACAGTTCAATGCCACAAAAGGCTGATTGCTGCGTCGGCTCGCCTGATGAATACTGTGAGCAAACAACTCCTTACCGGTACCTGTCTCTCCAATGATCAATACATTGGAATTTACTTTGCTGTACCGTTCTGCCATCTGAATATTTTCACGAATCGCACTGCTGTGTCCCAGGATATGTTTAAAGGAATATTTTGCCGTCAATCCCTTTTCCGCAAGTTCACGACGAATCTTGCTCTCCTCTTCCATAATCCTGTCCGTATTTTTGATAAAGATCAGTGCACCATTCTCTAACTCCTCATCATTCAGCGGCTTATACTGTATATAATAATTTTTTCCATTCAGCTGCAAGATCTGTTCCTTTTCGGAATTTCCCTGCAGCAACTGCTCCCACTCTTTTATCGGTACCAATGCAGATACCGGACTGCCAATCAATTCCTGCGCAGCCGACAGCTGAAATTCTCTGTACGCCTGATTGTTGATCGCCTGTACATTACCTCGTCCATCCAAGGCAAGGATAACATCCTCACTATGGTTCAACATTGTATTGATAATCTCCGAACGGGTTCGTTCCAGATTGATGGTCTTCGCCGTATTCAGAGCCTCTTGCATCGCAGCTTCTGCTGCATCATGTTTTGTATGGATATGTACCCTGCGAAGTCCCATCCGGTCACAGATCCCACACATGGTTCCTGCCCCGACAAAAACGTCCGCCCCTTCCTCCATGGCTCTGCAAATCACACTTTCAGCAGATTTTTCATCCGGAGCATCATACAGAGTGATGGTACATCCGCAGAATTCTTCCAGTTTGGGAATGCCGGGAATCTCCATGTCATGAAGGAGCAGCGCAACCTTTTTCGCTTGCATTTCCCTGCATTGCAGCAGAGCTTCAAACACATCAAAGCTGTTCAACTGAATCTCAATCACATGCTTATGCGGAAACAGGTCTTTCAGCACATCATGTGTCATGCCCCTCGCCACCAGAATCTCTGCATCCCAGTTCTGGGAAAGCATGGTCGGTGTACCAAATACATACGTTGTCTCTATCTGGACATTATCATATCTTGGCAGCTTCTTCACCACATCATCAAATATTTCCTTTAAATCCAAATGTGGTATAAAAACCCGGATTTTGACCATTGTAAATCTTCCTTTATGACCTATCTCCTCATAGAAATATACTCAACTATGGCACACAGCCATAGTCGAGTATAATCTGACAGGTTTTAAAATATTGAATACATTGACAACAACTTATTTATTTACTACATTAACTGGATTTCCATCCATGTAGGATTTTACGTTATCAGCAGTAGTCTGCATAATTCTCTCACGAGCCTCTTTGGTTGCCCAGGAGATATGTGGAGTAATGATGCAGTTCTTTGCTTTCAACAGAACGTTATCAGCCTTGATCGGCTCAGAAGATACTACGTCAAGTGCTGCACATGCAATCTTTCCGCTCTCCAGTGCATCGAACAGATCCTGCTCTACTACCAGAGGTCCACGGCTATTGTTGATCAGAATAACGCCGTCTTTCATCTTTGCAATGTTGTCCTTGTTGATGATTCCCTGAGTAGATGGGAACAGCGGGCAGTGCAGGAAGATGAAATCAGATTTTGCAAGAAGCTCATCTAACTCAACATAAGTAGCAACTTCTTTTCCAGCATCGCTCTGGAATGCATCGTATGCGATTACATTCATATTCATAGCATTGAGGATCTTAGCGGTATTGATACCGATACGTCCAAGACCAATAACACCAGCAGTTTTTCCGGATACCTCGATCATTGGATAATGCCAGTAACACCAGTCTGGATTGTTCTGCCACTCACCCTTGAATACGGAATCACTGTGATGTCCAACGTGGGAGCAAGCTTCCATAAGCAGAGCGATTGCGAACTGAGATACGTTGTCAGTTCCGTATACCGGTACGTTCATAACCGGAATACCTTTTTCTTTTGCATAATCGTAATCTACTACATTGTAACCAGTAGCCAGAACAGCGATTGCTTTCAGGTTCGGGCATTTGTCGATGGTCTCTTTGCTGATCGGAGTCTTGTTCAGAACAACAACTTCAGCATCACCGATTCTCTCAGCAATCAATGGGGACTCTTCGTAAGCAGTTCTGTCATATACAGTTACTTCTCCAAGAGCCTCAAGCGGTCCCCAGCTGATATCGCCAGGATTCTCGGTATAACCGTCTAATACTACAATTTTCATGGTAATCGTCTCCTTTTTGTATAAGATAAATTTTAACAGATTCGTAATTATTTAGTCTTCAACCAAAGCCCATGCTCTGTTCAGGCATCTCTTGGTATTCGCCAGAACGATCTCATCATCCTCATCAGCGGTCGGTAAAACTTCCATAGACAGAACCATCGGATCTGCTGCGTTGAAGAATCCTTCCTCTTTCAGTACCTGAAGAAAATCTCTTAACTGCTCTACATCATTTGCACTGTTTGGATATCCCATACGCGGATGTTTGTCACCATAAGCAGCACATCCTTCCACAACAACTGCATTACCAAAATGAAGATGAGTGATATATGGTCTTAAGGTCTGGATTACAAATTTGGATGTCTCATAAGTAGTCGGGAAATGAGACAGGTCAACTAACAGACCGAAGTTGTTGTTGGTTGTTCTCATATCTGCTGCAAATTTTGCTGCATATGGAGCCGGTCCGATCAGGGCTGCTTTATCCATATCAAAATCAAATACTTCCAGCTCAACCATCATTCCTTTGGTTGCTGCATAATCACAAAGATTTCTGGTGGTTTTCAGAAGCTGCTCATACTGGAAATCTTTGGTCTCCGGTGCCCATTTTCCAGCCAGGAAAGCGATTCCCTTTGCACCAAGATACTCTGCCTCATCGATTGCTTCCATCAGAGTTGCCTCTGCTGCTTTTCTGCCTTCT
>JAFYTM010000162.1 GCA_017558865.1 Lachnospiraceae bacterium | reverse complement strand
GTGGTTCTGGACTATATCCAGAAGTATTATGTGAAATATACCTTCAAAGCCTGCCGCAATGCGGACTTTGTGCTGGCATCTCTTGGAAATGATGCTGGGATTTATGGTTCGGCACGGCTGGTGATTGAGGAATAAGGCGGAATTTTAAGAAAAGGGCGTGTGGTATGTCCAAAGAAGACGTGAACTTATTAAATTATATTGTGGTTTGTATTAGTGAATTTGCAAACAGGTATGAGATGCATGTGAAAGATGCATATGTCTATTTGAGCCGAAATAAAGGTATCGAGTTTTTAAAAGAATTTTATGATGTAGAGCATACTCTTTCTTTTGAGGATGTATTAGATGATCTGACTGCAATATGCAAAAAAAACGGAGGAACAGTTCATTGAGACTTTTTCATAGTTCAAATATGGAAATAGATAAAGTGGATTTGTCTAAGTGTTTGCCGAATAAAGATTTTGGATGCGGATTTTATACCACTTTAGGACTTTTAATTCGGCAGTTTAGCAGAGGTACGATTGATGTTGAGTATATGAAGCGGGAATTTGACTTTGGGAAATTAACGAATCAGTATACTTTCCATACAGAAAAATCCTTGAAATACTTAGAAAAGGTAGGTGTGATGCATGACAAATCAACAACAGGAAATGATTGAGTACACCACACAGGAAGTGGTTCGTTATCTTATAGAAGATAATGGTATTTCAATGGAGCAAGCAATGGAGCGGTTTTATATGTCAGAGGTTTTTGAAAAATTGAATGATATTGAAACAGGCTTGTATTTAGATGGTTCTGCTTACATCTATGAAATGCTGAAAAGAGAATTCAGGAGAGATAATCCTCCTCGTGGTGATGTAAAACAAAGAGTCTAATGGAAGAAAAAAGTTAAGGCAAGGAGCAGCTCATGTGGGCTGCTCCGTTGGGTCTGTGAACTTTCGTTGATATAATGTCTATTTGTATTTGTATGATATTCTTTCGGTTAATCCCAGATATTCCATCAATGCTGTTTCCAGCAGATGTGAGTAATTCACATGATTCTTTTCTGCAATTTTCTTTAACCAGTTTGGAATAGTGGTATTCGTTTTTACACGTTTGTAATCCATTTCGTTACGGATGATATCCGGGTAAATGGAGACAGGAGTGACGATACATCCGATAGTCTGTTCTGGAGTCAGAGTTTTGGACGGCTCTGGGAGCGGATCGTTGTCAGATTCTATTCCGTAAATATGGAGTCCGGCTGCTTCGGATGCCATGAACTGAGCCTCCTCGATCGTTCTCCCATAGCTGATGCAGCCTGGAAGATCAGGAAAATATACACCATAACCACCATCAGAAGCTGGTTCTAAAATCGCAAGATAGGTCAATTTTCTCATAATTTGCCTCCTTTTTTGTTATTATACGCCTGTCAATGAGCGCGATTATTTAGGAATAAACAAATGTTTTAAATTGTAATTGGGAATGGATGTGCGGATGCACAGAATGTTTTACATCTGATTATAGAATAGATCAATTTTGATTGTTTTCAACAAAAAACGAACTTACACTGTTTTTGAAAAATAGTGTAAGTTCGTAATCTTCTTTCAGATTTACCCCTTCTTAATCGCCGCCCGCTTCCTAAGCGTCGGATCCAGAATTTTCTTTCTGATTCTCAAACTCTTCGGAGTAATCTCCAGCAATTCATCCGTATCAATAAATTCCAGACACTGCTCCAGACTCAGAATCCTTGGCGGTGTCAGTTTCAGCGCTTCGTCTGCGCTGGAAGAACGGGTATTGGTCAACTTCTTGGTCTTGCAGACATTGAATTCAATATCCTCAGCTTTTCCGGTCTGACCAACGACCATACCTGCATAAACCTTTACGCCTGGTCCGATGAACAGGGTACCGCGCTCCTGTGCGTTGAACAGACCATAGGTGATGGACTCTCCGGACTCGAAAGCGATCAGGGAACCCTGCTTGCGGTACTGGATATCGCCTTTGTATGGCTCATAGCCATTGAAGATAGTGTTCAGTACACCGGTTCCCCTGGTGTCCGTCATGAACTCGCCGCGGTAACCGATCAGTCCGCGCGCCGGGATGGAGAATTCCAGACGGGTGGAGCCGCTGCTGTTGGTGTGCATGTTCAGAAGCTCGCCTTTTCTCTCGCCCAGCTTCTGGATGACATTTCCGGCATATTCATCATCCACATCAATATATGCCATCTCCATAGGCTCCAGCTTTTTACCTTTTTCGTCGAAGTGATAAAGTACCTCTGCTTTGCTGACAGAGAATTCATAGCCTTCACGGCGCATATTCTCGATCAGGACAGACAGGTGCAGCTCTCCGCGACCGGATACCTTGAAGCTTTCGGTGTTTTCGGTTTCTTCTACACGGAGGCTGACATCGGTATTCAGCTCCCGGAACAGACGGTCACGCAGATGGCGGGAGGTTACATATTTTCCTTCGGTACCTGCCAGTGGACTGTCGTTGACATTGAACTGCATGGAGATCGTCGGTTCGGAGATCTTCTGGAACGGAAGGGCATTCGGTGCTTCCGGGGAACAGAGCGTATCTCCGATGTGCAGATCCGCAATACCGGAGATCGCAACGATAGAGCCAATGCCAGCGGTTGTGACATCTACTTTATTCAGACCATCAAACTCATAAAGCTTGCTGACTTTTACTTTTTTAATCTTATCCGGCTCATGATGGTTCACAATCACGACTTCCTGATTGACACGGACTTCTCCGTTGTCTACTTTTCCTACACCGATTCGTCCTACATACTCATTATAGTCAATCGTACTGATCAGTACCTGGGTCGGTGCTTCCGGGTCACCTTCCGGTGCAGGAATATAATCCAGAATGGTATCGAATAATGGTGTCATATCCTTTCCCTGAACCTCCGGGTCAAGGGAAGCATAGCCGGATTTTGCGGAAGCAAATACAAATGGGCAGTCCAACTGCTCATCGGAAGCATCCAGATCCATCAAGAGCTCCAGTACCTCATCGATGACCTCCTGTGGACGTGCTTCCGGACGGTCTACCTTATTGATGCAGACAATGACCGGAAGGTCAAGCTCCAGTGCTTTTTTTAGAACAAATTTTGTCTGCGGCATGGAGCCTTCAAACGCATCTACCACAAGGATGACACCGTTTACCATTTTCAGTACACGTTCTACTTCGCCGCCGAAATCTGCGTGTCCAGGGGTGTCGATGATATTGATTTTTACATCCTTATAGAAGACTGCTGTATTCTTTGAAAGAATTGTGATACCGCGTTCTCTTTCAATGTCATTAGAGTCCATGACACGTTCGGCAACCTCCTGATTGGCGCGGAATACACCGCTCTGTTTTAAAAGCTCATCGACCAATGTTGTTTTACCATGGTCTACATGAGCAATAATTGCTATATTTCTTACATCTTCACGTTTCATAAGTTAAACCTCATTTTCGTTTCTGTTAGATATCGTTTACAAGTCTTACAAGGTTTATAGTTTACCACGATTTTTTTAGAAAACAAGCATTTTCCCATACTTGCTGAATATTTTTTGAAAAAGTTGGAATATTTAGGTAAGACCCTGAATATATTTTAAAGACAAAATACGAAAAGAGACACTTCGTCAAATAGAAGGGAGAACAAAATGATGTCAGATAAGATCATTGAAAACAACCAGGTATCAATCGTAGGAGAGGTCGTATCCGATTTTACGTTCAGCCATGAAGTCTTTGGAGAAGGCTTTTATATGCTGAATGTGTCGGTCAGAAGATTAAGTGATTCCTGCGATATCATACCACTGATGATTTCCGAGAGACTGATTGATGTGAATGAGGATTACAGAGGTGAATCAATCCGTGCGATTGGTCAGTTTCGTTCCTACAATCGTCATGAAGAAAAAAAGAACAGGCTCGTATTATCTGTATTTGTACGGGAGCTGGAATTTATTGATGAAGAGGTAGAGAATGCAAAAACCAATCAGATCTTCCTGGATGGATTTATCTGTAAGGCTCCGGTCTACCGTAAGACTCCGCTGGGAAGAGAGATTGCCGATATTCTTCTGGCAGTGAACCGTCCCTATGGGAAATCCGACTATATTCCATGTATTTGCTGGGGGAGAAATGCCCGTTTTGCATCCGGATTTGAAGTAGGAGGACATACACAGATATGGGGAAGGATTCAGAGCAGGGAGTATGTGAAAAAGATAGATGAGGAGGAAAGTGAGCGCCGGATTGCTTATGAGGTATCTGTAAGCAAACTGGAGTATATGGACTAAATACTTGCATTTCTTACAGGGCTGGTGTAATATGAACCATACGGGCAGCTTTGTTGTGCATTCGGGAATGTGGGGATCATATGAGTAAAAAAAGATTAGAAGTTTACTGCGGAAAAGGAAAAGGAAAGACAACTGCGGCGATTGGGCAGGCGATAAAAGAGGCAAGTAAAGGAAAATCGGTATTTATCATACAGTTTTTAAAAGGACGTGAATTGGAAAAGGTCGGCTTTGTTAAAAGACTGGAGCCGGAGATTAAACTGTTTCGTTTCCAACGCAGAGAGGAAGCGTTTCAGGAGCTGACAGTTCAGGAGCAGGAAGAAGAGATCATGAATATGAAGAATGGTCTTGGATTTGCCAAAAAGGTACTTGCAACGGGAGAATGTGATGTACTGATACTGGATGAAGTGCTTGGTCTGATTGAGTACGGCATTGTCAGTGTGGAAGATATTCGTCTGCTTCTAGAAGAAGCTTCGGATGATGTAGAACTGATTTTTACAGGGATCAAGGTACATCCGGAGATCGTAGAGTGGGCAGATGGAGTTTATCGAATTTCAACTGTAAAAGAATGAAGTTCCTGTGTTGACAAAGAAAAAAGAAGATGCTATATTGAACACAATTGAATGGAAGAGATAGAGGTCACGTATTCCATTTTTGATATGTGTATTCAGGGGAGGCGTACATAAGGAACGCCTCTTTCTTTACGTTCATAGACTAAACAAAAGAGATATGAGGAGGAAATATTATGTCAGTATTTACAGGTGCAGGAGTTGCAATTGTTACTCCAATGACAGAGACAGGAGCAGTGAATTATCCAAAACTGGAGGAACTTCTGGAATATCAGATTGCGAATGGGACGGACAGTATTATTATCTGCGGGACAACAGGCGAGGCTTCTACCTTGACTCATGAGGAGCATCTGGAAGCGATCCGTTTTACCGTGGAGAAAGTGGCAGGAAGAATTCCGGTTATTGCAGGTACCGGCTCCAACTGTACAGAGACAGCGATCTATCTGTCTACAGAAGCAGAAAAATATGGGGCAGATGCACTTCTTTTAGTATCTCCTTATTATAATAAGGCAACTCAGAAAGGTCTGATTGCTCATTTTACCGCGATTGCGAATTCAGTAAAAATTCCGGTGATTCTTTACAATGTACCGGGTCGTACTGGTGTGAACATCACAGCTGAGACTGCGGCATATCTTGCGAAAAATGTAGAGAATATTGTAGGTATTAAAGAAGCAAGCGGAAATATTTCACAGGTGGCAAAGCTTGCACATCTGGCAGGTGATGCGATTGATATTTATTCCGGCAACGATGATCAGATCGTTCCGCTGATGTCTCTGGGCGGAAAAGGAGTTATTTCTGTTCTTTCCAATATTGCACCGAAGGAGACACATGATATCTGTGCAAAGTATCTGGAAGGCGATGTAAAAGGAAGCTGTGAACTGCAGTTAAGAGCAATGCCGCTGGTAGATGCACTGTTCTGTGAAGTGAATCCAATTCCGGTGAAGACTGCTTTGAACCTGATGGGATGGGAAGTTGGTCCGATGCGTATGCCATTAAGCCCGATGGAGGATGCACATGTGGCTCAGTTAAAGGCTGCCATGGATGAGTTTGGCATCAAGGCAAAAGGAGAAAACTAATGGTTAGAGCGATTATGCACGGCTGTAATGGCCATATGGGTCAGGTGATTACCGGACTTGTAAAAGAAGATGCGGGGATTGAATTTGTGGCAGGTATTGATCTTGTAGACTGCCGCGATAATGGATACCCTGTATTTACCAATATCTGGGATTGTGATGTAGAGGCAGATGTGATCATTGATTTCTGTTCTGCAAAAGCAGTGGATGAGCTTTTGAAATACAGCGTAAAGCGTCAGATCCCGGTTGTATTGTGTACGACCGGACTTTCAGAAGAACAGTTAAAAGCAGTGGAGGAAGCCAGCAAAAAAGTGGCGGTACTCAAATCCGCCAATATGTCCCTTGGAGTGAATATGCTGTTAAAGCTTCTGCAGGATGCAACGAAGATTCTTGCACCGGCAGGGTTTGATATTGAGATCGTGGAAAAACATCATAACCGTAAGCTGGATGCACCGAGTGGAACAGCACTTGCACTGGCAGATTCTATCAATGAGGTACTTGACAACGAGTATGAATACAAATTCGACCGCAGTCAGGATCATAAAAAACGCGAAAAGAAAGAGATCGGTATCTCTGCAGTTCGCGGCGGTACGATTGTTGGTGATCACGATGTGATCTTTGCGGGAACGGATGAGGTGATCACATTCAGTCATACGGCATACTCCAGAGCGATTTTTGGTAAGGGTGCCGTTCAGGCTGCAAAATATCTGGCTGGGAAACCGGCAGGTTATTACCAGATGAGCCATGTGATTGATGCACAAAAATAAAATTGAATAAAAAAAACAGAGCTGTCCATACTACTATCAGCAGGTCAAACACTGTTTATGCATCTTTATTTTTAATTAAAAGGAGAGACATTTTATGAAACAGTTGAAGAAGTATGGCATTGGCATGCTGTTACTGGCGACGCTTGTATTTGCCACCGCATGCGGCAGCTCTGACAACGGGACCACCAATGATACTGGCGGGACCGGAACTACCGGTGGAACCGGGACTACTACAGATGGAAACATGAATGGAAGTGGAATGGATGATACCAATGGTACAACAGGAAACGGAGTCAATATTGACGATTATCTCTTTGATACGAATGGGGACGGAGTCTATGATCATACTGATGTAGACAGAGATGGTCTTCTGGAAGAGATCGGAAGGGATGCCAATGATGTAGTAGATGATCTGGTAAATGATGTTACCGGAGAGGAAGACACCATGGTAAATGGTACTGAAGAGGGTACCGGAAATGGCAATGGCGCCAAAGAGAAAGCAAACGGTACAAACACGCCGTAACGAAATGGGAGTGCTAGCAGTGTATGCGGCACTCCTTTTTTAACAAAGATTAAGGAGGAGTCATGGAATTTCGACCGTGTATTGATATACATAATGGAAAAGTAAAACAGATTGTTGGAGGAAGTTTAAGAGATTCCGGGAATCAGGCACAGGAAAATTTTGTGTCAGAACAGGATGCAGCATTTTATGCGGATTTTTATAAAAAGGACGGCATCAAAGGCGGACATATTATCCTGCTGAACAAAGAGGGGACAGAGTACTATGAGAAGACCAGAGAACAGGCATTTCTGGCACTGCGGACCTATCCGGGAGGACTGCAGGTAGGAGGAGGAATTTGTGAGCACAATGCGGCAGAATATCTGGAAGCCGGTGCCAGTCATGTGATTGTCACTTCTTATGTGTTCCGGGATGGTCAGGTGAACTGGGAGAATCTTCGCAGGATTCAGAGTGCGGCAGGAAAGGAACATCTGGTACTGGATCTGAGCTGCCGTAAAAAAGATAATGATTATTACATTGTGACAGATCGATGGCAGAAATTTACGAATGTGAAGCTGACGAAGCTGGTGCTGGATGAACTGGCAGATCACTGCTCGGAATTTCTGATTCATGCAGTAGATGTGGAAGGAAAAGCAAGAGGCATCGAAGAGCCGCTTGTGGAGATGTTAGGAGCATGGAATGGAATTCCTGTGACCTATGCCGGCGGTGTGGGCAATTTTGAAGATCTGAGCCGGTTAAAAGAGCTTGGACAGAATCGACTGAATGTAACGATTGGCAGTGCATTAAATCTGTTCGGTGGACAGATGAATTACGAAGAAGTTGTGAAGTACATTGCGAAATAGGTATTAAGTATGGTATAATCATAGTATCAAAAAAGCAAAGGAGTGATTCTATGCGTTATATCATCAGCGGAAAAAATCTCGAAATTACGGACGGGCTTCGTTCGGCAGTAACAGAGAAACTTGGAAAGCTGGAGCGTTATTTTACTCCTGACACTGAAGTACATGTAACCTTAAGTGTGGAAAAAGAGCGTCAGAAAATTGAGGTAACGATTCCTGTGAAAGGAAACATTATCCGGTCAGAGCAGTCAAGCACGGACATGTATGTGTCCATTGACCTGGTAGAAGAAGTGATTGAGCGTCAGCTTCGCAAATACAAGAACAAGCTGATTGCAAGACACCAGGGCGGAGGAAGCTTCCAGAAAGAGTTTATGGAGAAAGACTCCGAAGACCAGGAAGTAAAGATCATGCGTACGAAAAAGTATGATATTAAACCGATGTATCCGGAAGATGCCTGTGTACAGATGGAATTGCTTGGACATAGCTTCTTTGCATTTGTGAATGCAGAGACAGATGAGGTTAACATCGTTTATAAGAGAAAAAGCGGAAGCTACGGCATCCTGGAACCGGATGTATAGATGAGATAGGAATGCGAGGGATTTGGCGAAAGCCAAATCCCTTTTCGCTTGCTTATTTTGGACAGTGTGTTATAATAGTCCGTACGGGAAAGAACAGTGTCTTTGTCTGGTACCCAGAATAGATAGGAGTAAAGCATGAAATTATTTGACAAAATCTTTGGAACTCATAGTGAACGTGAGCTGAAGCTGATCGTTCCGACTATTGATAAGATTGAAACACTGCGTCCGCAGATGCAGGTTTTGAGTGATGAGGAACTGAGAGACAAAACAAAAGAATATAAACAGCGGCTGGCAGATGGGGAGACCCTTGACGATCTTCTTCCGGAAGCATTTGCGACAGTCCGTGAGGCGGCAAAGCGAGTGCTTGGTATGGAGCATTACCGTGTTCAGCTGATCGGCGGAATGATCCTGCATCAGGGACGTATTGCAGAGATGCGCACTGGTGAAGGAAAGACTCTGGTATCTACACTTCCGGCATATCTGAATGCATTAGAAGGGAAAGGCGTTCATGTCGTAACGGTCAATGATTATCTGGCTAATCGAGATGCAGAGTGGATGGGACAGGTGCATCGTTTCCTTGGACTGACGGTTGGTGTTGTTCTGAACAGTTCAACAAAGGAAGAACGCCGTGCTGCTTACAACTGTGACATTACCTATATTACGAATAATGAGCTGGGATTTGATTATCTGCGTGATAATATGGTCATTTATAAAGAGCAGCTTGTTCAGAGAGAACTGCATTATGCAATCATTGATGAGATTGACTCCATCCTGATCGATGAGGCGCGTACACCGCTGATCATCTCCGGTCAGAGCGGTAAATCCACAAAGCTGTATGAACTGTGTGATTATGTGGCACATACTTTAAAGAGAGGAACTGCCAGCAAAGAATTTTCCAAGATGGATGCCATCATGGGTGAAGAGATCGAAGAGACCGGAGACTTTATCGTTAATGAGAAAGACAAGATCGTTCATCTGACTGCGGATGGTATTAAGAAAGTAGAACAGTATTTTAAGATAGAGAATCTGGCTGATCCGGAGAATCTGGAGATTCAGCATAATATGGAACTGGCTCTTCGTGCGAATAACCTGATGTTCCGTGATCAGGATTATGTTGTAAAGGATGACCAGATTTTTATCGTCGATGAATTTACTGGACGTATCATGCCGGGCCGTCGTTATTCGGATGGTCTTCATCAGGCAATTGAGGCTAAAGAGCATGTAAAAGTAAAAAGAGAGAGTAAGACTCTTGCGAATATTACATTCCAGAATTTCTTTAATAAATATTCCAAGAAGTGCGGTATGACCGGTACGGCATTAACAGAGGAAAAAGAGTTTCGTTCGATCTATGGAATGGATGTTATTGAGATTCCGACCAACCGTCCGGTGCAGCGTAAAGATCTGCAGGATGCGGTATATAAGACCCGCAAGGAAAAGCTGTTTGCAGTGTGCAATGCGATTGAACAGGCACATGCAAAAGGACAGCCGGTTCTGGTAGGTACCATCACGATCGAGGCATCAGAAGAATTGAGCCGTATGCTTTCCAAGAGAGGCATTCCGCATGAAGTTCTGAATGCGAAATTCCATGAGCGTGAGGCAGAGATCGTAGCATTGGCAGGTCAGCATGGAGCAGTAACGATTGCAACGAATATGGCAGGTCGTGGTACGGATATTCAGCTGGATGATCAGGCAAAGGCAGCAGGCGGTCTGAAGATCATCGGTACAGAGCGTCATGAGTCCAGACGTATTGATAATCAGCTTCGCGGACGTTCCGGACGTCAGGGAGATCCGGGCGAGTCCCGTTTTTATATTTCTCTGGAAGATGATCTGATGAGACTGTTCGGTTCTGAGCGTCTGATGAATGCATTTACTGCATTGGGTGTGCCGGAGAATGAAGAGATCGAGCATAAAATGCTCAGTGATGCGATTGAAAAAGCGCAGATGAAGATTGAGAACAACAACTTTGGCATTCGTAAGAACCTGCTGGAATACGATCAGGTGATGAATGAACAGCGTGAAGTCATCTACGCAGAGCGCCGTCGGGTTCTGGATGGCGAAAACATGAGAGATTCTATCTATAAGATGATCTCTGATACTGTAGAGGGTACTGTAGACACCTTTGTTGGTGATGATCAGGATCTGGAAGAATGGGATCTGACCGGGCTGAACGAGACACTTCGTCCGATTATTCCCGTAGAAACAGTGAGTGTAGAGCGTCTTGGCTGTAAGAATAAAGCAGAGATGAAGCATGCGCTGAAGCAGGAAGCAACGAAGCTTTATGAAGCAAAAGAGGCAGAATTCCCGAATGCAGAGCTGATTCGTGAGCTGGAGCGAGTATTCCTTTTGAAGGTAATCGACCGCAAATGGATGAATCATATCGATGATATGGATCAGCTTCGTCAGGGTATCGGTCTTCAGGCGTATGGACAGCGTGACCCATTGGTTGAGTATAAGATGAGTGGTTATGATATGTTCGAAGCGATGACCAGTGGAATTCAGGAAGAAACGGTTCGTCTTCTGATGCATGTGAAGATTGAGGAAAAGGCAGAACGTGAGGAAGTTGCAAAAGTGACTGG
>JAFYTM010000161.1 GCA_017558865.1 Lachnospiraceae bacterium | reverse complement strand
GTAGAGCCGTCGAAACCGTTTGTGAAGGTCAATATTGATGAGGCACTGTATCTGTATGAACAGGCAAAGAAATGGAGAAACATGATCGATGGTTTTGATAATAAGCGCGAGCTGTATCGGATGATCACTTGTCCTATCGATATTAAGGATAAAAAAGTCGTATCTCTTTGGCTGAATTATTGCCAAACTTACACAGCGGATGTTTCTTTGGAAAAGCCGATTCTTCATGCGGAACGCCGCGGCGGTATCCTGCAGTATGAGACTTATTATAAACAGCTGGACTTGTATTACCAGTTTTCTCATCGAATGCAGAAAGTCATTGATGAGGAATGGTTGGATACAGAACGTGAAAAGACAGAAATGATGATCATGAAATACCTGACAAAAGGAAAGCATAATTATATTGCGAGATGTCGGTATTGTGGAAAGCTGCTTCCTCTGGGGTCACCATTTCAGGTATGTGACAGTTGTTATCATCGAGGATGAGTCATTGCAGATACAATTTTGAATGATGTTAGAATTTTGTTAAGATTTTTAAATAAGGGAATTTTCTTGTTTTTTCAAGTGCATTTTGTGATAGAATTGATACATATCATTTTATGTAAATCAGAAAGGCGTGATGTGGATTGCATTTATATCAGACAAAGTTATTGGAAAAATTAAAAGAGGCCTTGGGAGCTGTGTTGCCGATCGTTGGGATCGTATTATTTTTGTGTTTTACGATTGCACCGATTCCGCCCAGTATCCTGATGGCTTTTCTTATTGGAGCAATTTTGTTGGTAGTGGGAGAGATGTTCTTTACACTGGGCGCGGAGATTGCGATGACTCCAATGGGTGAGAGAGTTGGTACCAAGCTGACGCAGATGAATAAGATTTTGCTTATCGGAGCGGTTACGTTTATTCTTGGTTTTATTATTACCATATCAGAGCCGGATCTGCAGGTGTTGGCAGAACAGGTACCTTCGATTCCGAATTTAGTGCTGATTCTTGCAGTAGCAGCAGGGGTTGGGATATTCCTTGTTGCAGCCATTTTTCGTATGTTATTTGCGATACCGCTTACAAATATGCTGCTGGTGTTGTATCCAATTGCGTTTTTATTGGCATTTCTTGTGCCGGATGATTTTGTGGCAGTGGCATTTGATTCCGGAGGAGTAACAACCGGACCGATGACAGTGCCGTTTATTATGGCTCTTGGTATTGGTTTTTCGGCGGTACGAAGTGATAAACATGCAGAAAATGACAGTTTTGGTTTGATTTCACTTTGTTCGGTAGGTCCCATACTGGCTGTGTTGATTTTGGGTCTGATCTATCATCCGGAAGGAGGTGCATATACACCGACTGCGATACCAGAGGTTGAAGATTCTGTAGAACTGTGGGCTTTGTTTCAGGAGGGAATTCCGGATTACATAAAAGAAATGCTGATTTCATTGTTCCCAATTGTATTGTTTTTTGGTATTTTTCAGATTGCGGCACTTCATTTGAAGAAAAAGACGTTGGTAAAGATCCTGGTAGGTATCGTGTATACCTATATTGGACTGGTTCTTTTTATGACCGGTGTTAATGTGGGATTTATGCCGGCAGGTAATTATCTGGGGCAAGTGATTGCATCTCTTTCATACAGATGGATTATTATTCCGATTGCAATGGTGATAGGTTATTTTATTGTAAAGGCAGAACCGGCGGTGTATGTATTGATGGAACAGGTAGAGGAACTGACTTCCGGAGGGATCTCTGGAAAATCTATGGGATATGCATTGTCTGCAGGTGTGGCAGTTTCTCTGGGTCTTGCAATGGTGCGTGTTTTGACTGGAATATCTGTTTTCTGGTTTTTGATTCCTGGATATGCAGTTGCCTTGGGGTTATCGTTTAGCGTGCCAAAGATTTTTACGGCGATTGCATTTGACTCCGGTGGTGTTGCATCTGGACCGATGACGGCAACCTTTTTGCTTCCGTTTGCGATGGGAGCCTGTCAGGCTGTCGGTGGTAATATTGCGGCAGATGCCTTTGGTGTTGTTGCTATGGTAGCCATGACTCCATTAATCACAATACAGATCATGGGTGTGATCTATCAGGTACAGGCAAAACGTTCTGCGGCAGCAATGGAAACAGAAGAACCGGCTATGGTACTTCCATTGGAAGCATTTGGTGATTATGATATTATTGAACTGTAGGAGAGGATGGTATGAGTAAGCTTTATATGATGGTTACGATCACTAATCGTAATGCAAAGGAAAAATTTAAAGAATTATATCAGGAAAATGGTCATACCGTCTTCTTTGGAACTCCAGGGAGGGGAACGGCTTCCAGCGCAACGCTGGATTATTTTGGACTGGAAGCCACAGAAAAAAGAGTATATTTTTCTGTGGTGACTGACTCTATGTGGAAAAAGCTGAAAAGAGCATTGATTATCCGGATGCAGATCGATATACCGGGCAAGGGAATTGTATTCACTGTACCGCTCAGCAGTATTGGCGGAAAGAAAGTACTTCAATATTTATGCCAGGATCAGGAGTTTGAGAAAGAGGAGGAGACGACTTTGAAGGGAACGGAACATGAATTGCTTGTGGTGATTGCCAACCAGGGATGTATTGATACCGTTATGGATGCTGCAAGGAGTGCCAATGCAGGCGGCGGAACGGTGATCCATGCCAAGGGAACCGGTGTGGAAAGTGCAAAGAAATTTTTAGGAGTCTCCCTTGCGGCAGAGAAGGAAATCATTTTTATCGTAGCGAGAACAGAAGAAAAAAATCAGATTATGAAAGCAATCATTGAAAAGACTGGACTGGACAGCAAAGAGAAAGCGATTGTATTTTCTCTTCCGGTAACCAGCGCAGTAGGACTTCGTATGAGAGAAGAGGATATAGAAGATTAATAATTATTAAGCGGCTGCAGAATGTTGTGGCTGCTTTTTTCATTCGAAAAAAATAATGAAAGTTTGACGATATATGGAAAACCCAGTATAATAGTCATGTTTATTCAATATACAGAAGACAGGAGGATATCCTTTGAAAGCATATACAGGACAATATACATTAAATACACCAATGTCTGTACGGCCTATGGGTGAAATTGCAGGTTTTCTGGTTCGTCCAGGTATGTACGACGTGAATGGTGCAATGTCTCTGCCGGTAGGGATCAATTTTACAATTCATACACATCATGGAATGTCATGTGAATTATTATTATTTCATAAAGGTGAGGAGGAACCATATGCGGTTCTTCCGTTTCCAGAAGAATATAAGATCGGTGATGTATATTCGATGATCGTTTATAATCTTAATCCGGATGATATTGAATATGCCTATCGCGTAGATGGTCCTTATTATCCACCGAAAGGGCTGGTGTTTAACAGAGATAATATTCTGTTGGATCCGTATGCGAGAGCAATTTCCGGAAATAAAAAATGGGGAAAGAAGCTGGAAGGAAATTATCGTGCACGTGTGATTACAGATATGTTTGACTGGGGAGAGATGCCGCAGTCAAAGCGTGAGATGAGTGACCTGATTATTTATGAGCTTCATTTGAGAGGTTATACCCAGCATCCTTCTTCTGGCGTGAAAAATAAAGGGACATTTTCCGGTCTGCGTGAGAAGATTCCTTATTTAAAAGAACTGGGAGTAAATGCGGTAGAGCTGATGCCGATTTTTGCATTTGATGAATGTCTGAATGCCAGAGAAGTGAATGGACAGAAGCTTCTGGAGTGCTGGGGCTATAATACGATAAGTTTTTTTGCACCAAATCCATCGTATACATCAGACGAATACCGTGGTCGTGAAGGAGTAGAGCTAAAGACACTGATTAAAGAGCTTCATGCGAATGGTATTGAAGTGATTCTGGATGTCGTATTCAATCATACCGCAGAAGGAAATGAAAAGGGACCGTCATTCTGTTTTAAAGGTCTTGATAATAATATCTATTATATGCTGACTCCGGATGGCAATTATTATAATTTTAGTGGGTGCGGTAATACACTGAACTGTAATCATCCGATTGTGCAGCAGATGATTCTGGAGTGTCTCAGATACTGGACGATCAGTTATCGTGTGGATGGATTTCGTTTTGACCTTGCAAGCATTCTGGGAAGGAATGTGGATGGTTCTCCGATGAACAATCCGCCACTGTTGAAAAGTCTGGCATACGACCCGATACTTAGCAACGTAAAGCTGATTGCGGAAGCGTGGGATGCCGGCGGAATGTATCAGGTAGGAAGTTTTCCGGCGAGTAAGCGATGGGCAGAATGGAATGGTCGTTACAGAGATACACTGCGTGATTTCCTGAAAGGTGAGAACCGGGAAGGATGGAATGCAGGTTGGAGTATTGCGGGCTCCCCAGATCTGTACAGCAGAGATATCTATGCAGGTTATAATTCCTGTGTCAATTTCCTGACCTGTCATGATGGATTCACACTTTATGATTTATATTCATATAATGATAAGCATAACGAGATGAATGGCTGGAACAATATGGACGGAGCCAATGACAACCGCAGCTGGAACTGCGGTGCAGAGGGTGAGACCTGGGATCAGGAAGTATTAACGCTGCGTTACCGGATGATCCGGAATGCATGTGCCGTATTGATGTGCAGCCGCGGAACGCCGATGTTCCTTGCAGGTGATGAATTTGCAAATACACAGTTTGGTAATAATAACTGTTATTGTCAGGATAATGAGATCTCCTGGCTGGACTGGGGACTTTTGGAAAAGAATCGGGATCTGTTTGAGTTTTTTAAATTTATGATTCATTATCGTAAGAAACATAAAGTTATCAGTCGAAAGCTTCCGGCAGCCGTATGCGGAATGAGACCAATCAATGCTCATGATCTGGATGGGGAGAAAAATACATTGCCGGAGATGCCGAGAACTTTTTCCATCAGCTTTGCCGGTTATGATATTGAAAAGGGTGAAGATGATCTGGTCTATGTATCAGTGAATACACACTGGGAGGATGTGACCATTACACTTCCAAAGATGCAGGGGCGTGTAATCTGGAATTTAAGTGTCAATACCTGGGGAGATGGAAAAGGAACCTATTGTTATGAGGATAGTGAGGCACCGATGATTCATGATACTTTTATTATGCGTCCAAGATCGGTAGCTGTGTTTACTGGAAGAACATTTTAAAGGAGGAAGGAATCTATGCAGCTGATCGCATTGACTGCGCTGGGGATAGGAGGAGCGACCGTACTGGGCGCATTGTTGGGATTTATGTTTCCAAATGTTTCTCATAAAGCAAGTGATGCGGTTATGAGTTTCGCGGCAGGAGTGATGCTGTCGGCAGCGATTACCGGTTTGATCCTGCCGGCAGTGGAGATGGATGGTTTTGGCGGAGTCTGGATGGCAGCCACAGGTATTTTTTGCGGAGCTGTCTTTTTGAATCTCATGGATAAGCTGACACCTCATCTGCACCATATCTCAGGTCTGGATGCGGAAAGTCATAACAATGGAAATCTGGATAAAGTATTATTGTTTGTACTGGCGATTGCGATCCATAATCTTCCCGAAGGATTGGCAGCCGGAGTATCCTTTGGTGGTGAAGATATAGGGAATGCATTGAGTGTTGCTCTTGGTATTGCATTCCAGAATGTTCCGGAAGGTATGATTATTATCTCGCCGATGCTTCTGGCTGGGATGAGTAAAAAACGTACGTTTCTTGTGGCTGCGTCTACGGGGCTGGTGGAAGTGATCGGTACCTTTATTGGATTCGCAGCAACCAGTGTCTCATCTATGATCCTTCCATTTGCGCTGAGCTTTGCTGGAGGTACCATGCTTTATGTGGTGGGAGATGAGATGATTCCGGAGACCCATAGCCATGGATATGAACAGTTGGCGACATATGCGCTTCTGTTTGGTTTTGTCCTGATGATGATTATGGACTATTATATTGGTGGATAAAAAAATATTGCATAATGAGGAAAATCGTAATAAAATGTTTCCATCAAAAAATGTTAACGTAAACTGAGGAGAATGAAAAAATGAGTTATGTAGAAGAAGTACTTGCAAAAGTAAAAGAAAAAAATGCGAGTGAACCTGAGTTTTTACAGGCTGTAGAGGAAGTGTTGGAGTCCTTAAAGCCAGTGATTGAGGCAAATGAGGATGTATACAGAAGAGAAGCACTTCTGGAAAGACTGGTAGAGCCGGACCGTCAGATCAAATTCCGTGTTCCGTGGGTAGATGACAAGGGTCAGGTACAGGTAAATACCGGTTATCGTGTACAGTTTAATAATGCAATTGGACCGTACAAGGGAGGTATTCGTCTTCATCCATCTGTAAATACTGGTATTATCAAATTCCTTGGATTTGAGCAGATTTTTAAGAATTCTCTGACCGGTCTTCCAATCGGCGGCGGAAAAGGTGGTTCTGACTTTGATCCGAAGGGCAAATCCGACAGAGAAGTGATGGCATTCTGCCAGAGCTTTGTATCCGAACTGTATAAATACATTGGTGCAGATGTGGATGTACCGGCTGGTGATATTGGAACAGGTGCAAGAGAGATCGGTTATATGTATGGACAGTATAAGAGACTGACCAATCTGTATGAAGGTGTTCTGACTGGAAAAGGTCTTACATACGGCGGTTCTCTGGCTCGTAAAGAGGCTACAGGCTATGGTCTTCTGTATCTTACCCGTGAGCTGATGAAATGTCATGGACAGAGCATGGAAGGAAAGATCTGCTGTGTATCCGGTTCTGGTAACGTAGCAATTTATGCAGCTCAGAAAGCACAGCAGATGGGTGCAAAGGTTGTAACGGTATCTGATTCTACCGGCTGGATTTATGATCCGGAAGGAATTGATATTGAGCTTCTGAAAGAGGTAAAAGAAGTAAAACGTGCTCGTCTGACTGAATATGCAGCGGCAAGACCAAGTGCACAGTATCATGAGGGACGTGGTGTATGGCAGATCAAGTGTGATATTGCTCTTCCATGTGCAACTCAGAATGAGCTGTTCCTTGAGGATGCAAAACAGCTGGTTGCAAATGGCTGTACAGCAGTGTGTGAAGGTGCGAATATGCCGACGACTCTGGACGCGACCAAATATCTGCAGGACAATGGTGTGTTGTTTGTATGTGGTAAAGCTTCCAATGCAGGCGGCGTAGCTACTTCTGCACTGGAGATGACTCAGAACAGTGAACGCCTGAGCTGGACCTTCGAGGAAGTAGATGCAAAACTGGAGCAGATCATGATCAATATCTATCACAATATTGATGATGCGGCAAAACGTTACGGCATGGAAGGCAACTATGTGGCAGGAGCTAATATTGCGGGCTTTGAGAAGGTTGCAACTGCCATGATTGCGCAGGGTGTGTGCTAATCAGGGGAGATACAGAAGAATGGATAATAACGTAGTAGCAGTAGTTGCAGGTAAGGAGATTACCTGGGCAGATTTTGACGAATTTCTGCAGAATGTACCAAAGGAGCAGAGAGCATATCTGTCCAATCCCAATGCAAAGGAATTCTATCTGCAGCAGATGATTGCACTGTATCTGTTCGCGCAGCTTGGAGAGGATGAGAAGCTGTATGAGAGCGAAGAATACGAAGCGATCATGAAGAAAGCAAGAAGAGATGTATTAAGCCAGATGGCTATGAAAAAAGTTCTTGGCGGTATCACCGCGACTGAGGACGAGAAGCTGGTGTACTATGAAGCCCATAAGCAGTCCTTTGCAAAGGGCGCGATGGCTCATGCAAAGCATATTCTGGTAGATTCTGAGGAGAAATGCCGGAATATACTGGGGGAGATCCAGGCAGGAAGCAAGTCCTTTGAGGATGCTGCAAAAGAGTATTCTACCTGTCCTTCCGGACAGCGCGGCGGAGACCTTGGTCAGTTTGGAAAGGGCCAGATGGTAAAGGAATTCGAGGATGCGTCCTTTGAAGG
>JAFYTM010000012.1 GCA_017558865.1 Lachnospiraceae bacterium | reverse complement strand
TAAATACACGATCAAACATACAACTCAATTTAAAAAGGATTATAAACTTGCCCAGAAAAGGCATTCAGATATTGGATTATTAAAAGACATCGTAACAAAATTAGCAAATGGAGAACCTCTACCAGAAAAACACAAAGACCATGCCCTCTCCAATAACTGGAAAGGACACCGTGAATGCCACATCACTCCTGACTGGTTACTCATCTACCGTTACGATGACGATGTACTAATACTTACACTTACACGTACAGGTACACATAGTGATTTATTTGGGAAATAAGTACAGAACACCAATATTAGCTCTTTCTAAGAAGAGGGGCTGTTCAGAACGTTCTATTTTCCTCCAGCCCCTTTACTTATGCCAGGTTATTTTTCAACTACTATTACTTAGTCTATTCTCTATTATCGTAAAAAAATAATAAATCTGGATACCACAGAAATAGCAAAACAAATCATAAATATCTGTTACTGCTTTTGGATTTATAATAGGTGCCAAATACTCCCAAACAAAACCTGCTGACATTCCTAAAAACAACAAACCAATATATGTTTTTACTTCATATTTCACCCAAATGAGTAAAATCTGAGCATAAGCCAGAAAAAACAACGGACATACTAAATCATTTAAATGACATTTACAAAAATACCCTACTATTCCCTTAAATTGGCGCTTAAATATCAATTGGTTTAAACAATATACCCCAATACTTATTATGATACAAGCGATATTGACTTTTCTTTTCCATATCGAATACCACAATTGTAGTATATAGTGTCTTCCCATATTAAATAAAACAGATAATTAAAACCATTATAATTATCGCTGCTATTGCAATACCAATAATCAGCCCCTTGTTATTACTTCTACTTTTCTTCGCCATACTCTATTCCTTCCAATCTCCTCTTTAGTTTACTTCCTGTGGTATATCAACCCAAACAACATGGTATTCTTGTCCCAGACCAACTCCCACGTTAATAATATACTGTTCGATCAAAGTTTTCGCATTTTCATGAGCTCTTTGTATCAAAGATTGATCAGCTCGAACCTTTGCATCCATATCCTTTTGAGCTTGAGATAGTGCTGTTGATTTTTCTTCTGTAGTAATCGTTGTAAATACTCCTGTCTCATATACCGGTTCCCGAATAGATGTTGTATCTTGATTCAATCTAAAATTTTCAACCTCTGGAACATATACGCGTATAGTTCCCTCTTCATCTGGCTGACCTATTTTAACTTTAGATATGTTAATACCTATTTCAACTATTCCCGCATATTCAATCCAAAACTTTTTGTAACCGACCTGAAATAATCCATATTGAAACAATCCATCTGGTTGCTTTTCATATTCCGCAACATTATGATAAAAACACCTGAGCGTTGCTAATTCTCCAATTTTTGTGACCCCGGAAAAATCCGGTTTCTCCAATTCTTTTTCTGAATCTGATTTATTCATCATAAAAAATGCACATATAATTATGATTGCTGTTATCACAATATTTAAAAGAAACGTTTTTGCGTTTTTACTATTATCAAATTTAATATTTGGCTTATTCCCAGACTCATTTGCTGTACTAATTTCATTCATTTATATTCCCCTTTGTGTACTTATTCCATCTAATTTCATAACCTTCCGGTTCTATTATTGGATTTAGCAAAGCTTCTATAATGACTTTCAGATTCTCTTTTGCTGATATTTTTAATTCAGTTGCTGCTTCCGATTCTCTTAAAACATCTGCTTCACATGTTTCCAAAACTTCTTTTAAATCATATGTCTTCTCAGAAGGAATATATGAAAGTGAATCAGAAGCAATTGACGGAGGTGTAAAAATCTCTATTTCTGGTAAAGCAACCTCAATAATCTTTTCATCCTTGATGATATTAAATTTCACATTTTTAATATCAATTCCAGCTCTAATCCTTGCATCATATCGAATATAATACTTAACCTTTTCTTTTTTTTCGTCAGCATATACCTCCGCAATTCCATTATAAATAAATTCCGAGGTAGCCAACTCAGATACATCAATTGCTTCCATCAAATTGGATTTCGTAATTATCTCAACTTCGCCCTCATCAAATGCCCCAGTTTTGTTTATCAGATGCACTCCAACAACCAATACAAATCCCATTACGGGAAGCAAATATCCTGATACAAAAAAACTCTTTATAAATTTTTGTATTCCCCTTTTCATTTGAATACTCCTTATTTTTATCCTCACAAAACAAATTGAAAATCTATTAAACATATTTTATCAAATCTCTTTCATGATATCCAGTATTTCTTTAGAAATATATTTTCTTTACCAACTATCTAAAAACAAATTTATACCAACAAAATATCCCCAAAATACAAATACCCAAAAAGCCTTACTGACCTTCGGGTAATAGTTACATAAGCAATTATAATATCTTCTTAAAAAACCACCATCTTTTCAATTTTACACCTATTATTTCAAAAAAGGAATCTCTCTGTCATGAATTTCTTCCAGAATCTGCGCAACCCCTCATCCATGGCAAGAGTTGCTTCCAGCATCCCTTTTGACTGGTCTACAATTTCTTTCACTCCTGCCATACTCTCCCGGGACAACACCCGCTGAAACTTTTCCATCAACTCTGCATTTGGAATAGTCAAGATATGATTATAATATGCCAGAAAACCATAGACAACCATCGCCGATAAAATCTCGTCTCTGGAATCCATACGATGTTCCGCAGCACTGTATCCATCCAATACTACTTCTACCGGAACCCCCGAAACCATCTTTACAATGTCTTCTCTCACTTCATCAACGTTGTGTTCAATACACTCCGCAATCTCATGCATAGGTCCTGTCTCTGTCCAATAATTCAGACACTTTCCTCTGGTCAATGCATTGTTTACAGACCTTGGATTAAAAAGGCTTCGCCCATCACTGAGATAATATCCATCATACCACCTTTTTAATTTCTCATACGGTACAGAGGTGTGCGTCTGGCAAAGCTGCTTCACTTCTTCCTCACTGAATCCAAAATACTGGTCAAATACATTATCGTTCATAAAATTGTATTCACCAAACATATTCAGTTCAGAGCCACTGGAATACTTTGCAATCGGAAGAACCCCTGTCATATAAGCCAATTCCACATATGACCGATCCTTTAACAGAATTTTCAACCATTTCAAAAAGCTGTTTTTATCATCCACACTCATGAATTTTTCATAGAATAAGGAATCCCATTCATCAAGAATAAAGACAAAGGTAGCCTCCGTATCCTTGAACATCTGGCTTAACTGAGCATATTTTTTCCCTTTCAAATGTGGATATGCTTCCGCCAGATCTTCTTTTAACCCTTCAATCATATAACCGATATAATCCTTGTAGCTTTCACAAAAATCCGGCTGTATACTGAAATCAATGTGTATAACATTACACTGGTTCTACCGTTCCCCATACCGGGAGGAGTGACGGATCTTCAATTGATCAAATATGACTTTGCTATCAAGACCTTTTGTAAAATAGGCAGCTAACATATTTGCATTGACTGTTTTTCCAAATCTGCGGGGTCTGGTAATGCAGATATACTTATTAAATGCATTTCTTTTAGACAAAATCTTTTCTATCATCATACTTTTGTCTACGTAAATATCACTTTCAAAAGCCTGTTGAAAAATAAGACAGGAATCCTTTGTATTCAAGTAATTCATATGCATTCCTCCTTCTCCCCCATTATACAAAATTCCCTTTTTCCGTTTAATTTATTTACACGGCAAAATTCATCGTAATTTCCATATCATCCGACAGATAAATCTAAAACCGCCCCATCACATACTCCGCTGACATCTGCAGACCCACATCCACCACAGCAAGCCCCATCGCAAAAAACACCATAAGCATCATCAATACCACTGCCGCCCTGTCATAGACAATCCTCTTTTCAAAAAAGTTCGACAGCAGAAGCTCCAGACCAAGTCCGATCAAGAGCAGCGGCCACAGTGAAAAAATCAACTGGTAACTCATCATCCCAAACAGAGAATGTAATAAAAGCATGATTCCAAACACCAGCATGCCAAATCCTGCTGTGATCGAACCGACCCGATGAGTGCGAGGGACAGGGACATTATTGTTCTTCTCCATACAGCTCCTCCTTTTTTCCCCGGATCAGCTTTACACCGATGTAAATGAGCAGCAGAGCAACTGCCACCTGCGGAACCCGTGAAACAAACGGGGCCAGCCAGCTCCACACCCATTCAGGAGCCAACACCCGAAGCAGGGATGATACGTTTTCCCAAAGCAGGACAACGCCGCAGAAAATAAGGATGGCTGCAGTCCATTTTCGGAAAACAGGGCTGGCAACATCAAGAGGCCTTCCGTTTGATAAAGTATCCCATAGAAATTCATCAGGAATATTCTGTAATTCCTCATTGCTGCAGGATGCCAGATTTCCGGCATGGAAAAATCCATAAAACCAGATCAGTGCACCAAAGAGAACAAACACATTACTCATTCTCAAAATCGATGGAATCATAAAGCTCAGGAAAAATGCAGCCATCAAACTGATTCCGTTTTTCATAAATCCCATGTACATCTCGGCAGCTCCCGGTATAAAAGAAAATAAAAAGGTAAAAAATCTGCTCTTTTTTTGTTTCATTATAATTCGTCTCCTCCTTTAAAAACAGAAAATTCTTCACTGTCACCAAAAATATTGTCATCACTTAAAACCTGCAGCATGGTATACCCACTGTCAGTTGTCATCGTTTCATAAGAAAACACTAACGTCCTGAACAATCGTGAGTCAGACACTTCCGGTAACAGAAACACCACTGCAATCGCTGCTGCCACCGATGTCATGACCCGGACACAATACCGCCTGAATTCTCTTTTTTTATCCGGCGTTTTGATGCGATACCAAATCTGTTCTGCCAGATCCGGAGGCGCTCCAACCAGTTCGCTCTGCTCCACATCCCTGATGAGCCACTCCAGTTCCAGATCTGATAAATAATCCTCTCTGCATTTCATTCTCTCAGCATCTCCTTTCCAAACGATTTTTTCAATAATTCCCTCGCACGGTAAATTTTTGTCTTCACCGTATTCACCCCTGTACCAGACTGCTGTGCAATCTCTTTCGCAGTCTTTCCCTCCAGAAAATGACGGATGGATATCTCCCTGTACAGAGGCGGCAAGTCTTCACAGCATTTTTTCAATTCCTCTATCAGTTCCTGATTCATGACCTGCCTGAGCGGATCATTTTCTTCTGTGCTTTCTTCACGCTCCGTTTCCTCTCCCATCGGTATCATTTTACTGAATGTCGACCTTAGATAATCAACGCATTTGTTGCTTGCTATACGGCAGATCCATGCTTTTTCATATGCTCCATGAGACTTGTCCAACGCCTGATATGCAGCAACAAATGTTTCCTGCGTCAGATCCTCTGCTGCAAAGTAATCACCGGTCAGTTTCAGGCAAATGGAAAAAACCAGATTCTGATACTGCTCAATGAACTTTACAAAATTTTCTTTTGAACCTATCTTCTCCACCTCCTTGGCTGCTCTTATCCAATATAACGATGCAGCACGCCAAATGGATTCATATTTTTCAAAAAAATAAGGAACATCCGTCTATCAACGAATGTCCCTCATTTTACTCCTGCCCCACGCCACATCAGACAGGATTCTCTGCTTCAGCTCTTCCAGCGACTGAAATTTCTGTTCCGGGCGTTCAAACTCGAGAAATTCCACTTTCAGATGCCTTCCGTACAGATCACCATTAAAATCAAACAGATAGGTCTCCACACCTTTTCTGGTCTCGCCCCCCACCGTTGGCTTATAACCGATATTGGTGATTCCGTAATAGGTATCCTCTCCTACAAACGTACGGGTCAGGTAAACTCCACTCGGTGGAAGAAGCTTGTCCGATGCAGGCAGCAGATTTGTCGTGGGAAGTCCCAGCGTACGTCCAATCTTTCTTCCATGAAGCACTTCCCCGCTGACAAAATACCGATAGCCCAGCAGCTCATTGGCAAGCGGAATATTTCCTTCGTGAAGTGCCTCCCGCACATAGGTGCTGCTGATATCGCGTCCATGACTCTGTTCCTTCTGGATCACCTTTACACGAAATCCCAATTCTCTGCCCATCTTTTTCAGGAGGACATGATCTCCTCTGCGTTGATGTCCGAATCGAAAATCCTTTCCCACTGCCACAAATCTGGCATGAAGCTGGCCGACCAGTATCTGTTCTACAAATGCTTCCGGCTCCATATGTGCAATCTCCGGTACAAAAGGACATTCCAGCAGACAGTCAATCCCCTCTGCTTCCAGCAACACCTTACGTTCCTGATTCGTGATAATATTCTGCGCAGACAATCCGGAAAGGATTCTGGTCGGATTTTTTTCAAACGTAAAGATCACCGCTGACAACCCCTTCTTTTTCTGTTCCAGAACATATTGCACCAGCCTGCGGTGTCCAAGGTGAAGACCATCAAATTTTCCAAGACTGACCGCAGATGGACCATCCATTTGAAATGTTGTTGTACCTGTCACATAATTCATAAGCATTCTCTCTACTTTTCGTAAAACATTTTCAGAGGGAAATACATCTTCCGCTCCGTCCGGTATTCATAAATACCGATAAACTGTCCGACATGATCATATACACGAACCTTTGCAGCGTGAACCTCTGGGGATGCTGTATCCTTTCGATAAAACGGATTTCCATTATACCCCAGCCGGGAGGTGTTTTCCTTTAAATACACTGCCGGATAGTCCACAAACACCTGATCCACAGGAAGGATCAGTTCATCCAGTCTGTCTTCGTCCCGAAGCTGTTCAACCTGACCAAGTGTCAGACTTCCATCCAGCAAAAACTGCCCTACTTTTGTACGAAGCAGCTTTTCCATACATCCATGACAGCCAAGCTTCTCTCCGATATCATGGCAAAGCGTACGGATATACGTTCCCTTGGAACACGATACCGACATACGGACTCTAGGCAAATCCACCTCCAGAATATCAATCGAATAGATCTCCACCGGTCTGGCTTTTCGTTCCACTTCTTTTCCGGCACGGGCAAGGTCACAAAGCTTCTGTCCATTTACCTTCAATGCCGAATACATCGGTGGAATCTGCTCATAGGGTCCTACGAAACTCATGATTGCTTCCCTGACTTCCTCTTCTGTCGAAGTCACCTCTGCCTGCGAAAGCACCGTTCCGCTGGCATCCTGCGTATCCGTGGACTGACCAAGCAAAAGCACTGCTTCATATACTTTGTCATGGTCTGTCAACATATCACACAGTTTCGTACCTTTTCCCAGACATACAGGAAGAACTCCCTCCGCATCCGGATCGAGAGTTCCTGTATGACCAATCTTTTTCTGTTTTAAGATTCCGCGCAGCTTTGCCACCACATCATGGGAAGTAAAGCCACGCTCTTTATAAATATTGATTACTCCATTTTTCACTGTTCTTCCTGCTCCGCCATCTGATGCTCGATATGTAAGGTCAGATTGTTCACAATATCATGGAATGTGCCTTTCATCGTTACTCCGGCCGCCCGCACATGTCCGCCGCCGCCAAAATAAGAAGCAACCTTACTTACATCTACTTTTTCCTGTGACCGAAGAGAGACTTTATACTCCATAGGTCCTGTCTCATATAAGAAAATGGCAACCTCCACTCCTTCGGTCAGCTTCAGCTGACTGACAATCCCATCCAGATCCTTTGGTGTCACACCAAAAAACTCCATCTCTTTTCTTCTCATCACACTGACAATACAGGAACCGCCCATCACACGCATACTTTCCAGCAATGCTTTTCCAAGCACCTGATTCTGACGATATGTTTTTTTATAAAAAGTATGGGATACCAAAAATGTATACGGAATCCCTTTTTCCATCAGATCAGCCGCCATCCTCATTGTAACCGGAGAGGTACAGCTATACTGAAATACACCGGTATCATGTGCAATTCCCATATACAATGCACTGGCACATGCGGTTGAAATCTTATCCATCTCCATCATACTGCACAGAACTTCGCAGGTGGAACTTGCATCCCCATGGATGATATTTTCATCGGCATATCCGGTATTGCTGATATGATGATCAACACACATCGTTCTGGCTGCTTTTTCAAAATACCGGGAAGCATCTCCCAGCCTGTCATAAGCCGCACAATCCACTGCAATGAACAGATCATAGACGCGTTCCTGCTCATCCATCTGCCGAATCTCCTCAAATCCTTCCAGGACGGCAAATTTCTCATCCGGCTGTTCCAGCCAGATATCCGCTTCAATCTGCGGATAATTGTCTCTGATATAGTGCCAGAGACCCACACAGGCACCTACACAGTCGCCATCCGGACGAATATGTCCGGCTATGGCAACCTTTTTGATACCCTGCAATTCTTTTTCAAACTGCATCATTCTTCATCATCCTTTTCTTCGTCCCTGCTGATGTCTTTTGTCACTTCATTGATCTTGCGCAACATATCCACACCATAAGCAATCGACTGATCCAGAATAAATGTAATCTCCGGAGTATTCCGAAGATTCAGCTCACGGGCAAGCTGGCGACGGATATAACCCATCGCACTTTTCAGACCTGCCAGTGTATTTTTCTGAGACTCTTCATCTCCCAGCACACTGATAAATGCTTTACAGGTCTTCAGATCCGGAGCTACTTCTACCATGACTACAGAAGTCATCGGATTGATCCGCGGATCTTTGATCTCTCCGCGGATAATCTCTGATAATACTTTCTGAACCTCACCATTGATACGAGTATTCTTAATACTGTTTTTTCTCATTCTATCTTGGCACCTCTACCATCGTATAGGCTTCAACAATATCCAGCTCCTGAATATCATTGAATTTTTCAAATACCAGACCACACTCGAATCCGGTCTTTACTTCTTTTACATCGTCTTTGAAACGTTTCAGGGAAGCAAGCTCACCTTCATAGATCTGCTTTCCTTCTCTGCTGATACGAACCTTACAGCCTCTCTGGAATATACCATCCAGCACATAAGAACCGGCAATATTACCCACACCGGAAGCCTTGAATATCTGACGGATCTCTGCATGACCAAGAATCTTCTCCTCAAAGATCGGATCAAGCATTCCCTTCATCGCTCTTTCAATGTCTTCAATCGCATTATAGATGACACGATACAGACGAAGATCTACTTTTTCGCGATCTGCGGTATCCTTTGCAACTGCATCCGGTCTTACATTGAAACCGATAATGATTGCTTTAGACGCACTTGCCAGGATAACATCTGACTCATTGATATTACCTACTGCTCCGTGGATACATTTTACTACCACTTCTTCATTAGAAAGCTTCAGAAGAGACTGCTTTACAGCTTCCACAGAACCTGCCACATCGGCCTTGATGATCAGATTCAGCTCTTTCAGATTACCTGTCTGGATCTGAGAATACAGATCATCCAGAGACATCTTAAGCTTGGTATCCTCAAGCATCTTTTCTCTGCTTTCCTTAATAAAGGTCTCTGCAAAGGTCTTCGCTTCTTTGTCCGTCTGCGGAGATACGAAGATTTCTCCTGCCATCGGTACATCATTCAAACCAAGGATCTCTACCGGAGTAGATGGACCTGCTTCTTTGACACGACGGCCCTTATCATCCATCATCGCACGTACTTTACCATAAGAAGCACCTGCTGCAATGAAATCACCCACATGCAGAGTACCTTTCTGTACCAGTACCGTAGCAACCGGTCCTTTACCCTTATCCAACTCTGCCTCGATAACAAGACCTCTTGCCTGACGTTCCGGATTAGATTTCAGCTCCAGTACATCTGCGGTCAGAAGAACCATATCCAGAAGATCGGAAATACCTTCTTTGGATTTTGCAGATACCGGTACACAGATCGTGTTTCCACCCCAATCTTCGGAGATCAGACCAAACTCCGTAAGCTCCTGTTTTACTCTCTCTACATTTGCAGCCGGTTTGTCAATCTTGTTGATTGCAACAATGATCTCTACGCCTGCCGCTTTTGCGTGGTTGATCGCCTCAATCGTCTGCGGCTTTACACCATCATCTGCAGCTACTACAAGGATTGCGATATCAGTGGAACTTGCACCACGCATACGCATAGCGGTGAATGCCTCATGTCCTGGTGTATCCAGGAAAGTAATCGGTCTGCCACCTGCAGTTACCATATATGCACCGATATGCTGCGTAATACCACCCGCCTCACGGTCGGTTACATGGGTATGACGAATCGCATCCAGAAGAGAGGTTTTACCATGGTCAACGTGACCCATAACACAGACAACCGGTGCTCTCTCTACGAGAGTCTCCTCTGCATCTTCCTGATCCTCCAGCATTTTTGCAATTACATCTTCTTTCTCTTCCGGTTCCGGATCGAAGTTGTACTCCATCGCAATCTCTCCTGCAGCATCAAAATCCAACTCAGAGTTTACGGTCAGCATTTTTCCTTCCAGGAACAGCTTTTTAATGATTGCAGATGGCTGAATTTTCATGCGCTCTGCCAGATCAGAGATACTGATACTCTCTGGAAGCGGCAGCTTCTTCGGCTCCAGATCTTCTTTCTTTGGAGCTGGCTTTGGAGTCTCCGGTTTGATAAAACGTCCCGGCTTATTCTTCAGCTTGCTGATATCCTCATCTTTATAAGTCTTTTCCTGCTTCTGATGATTCCGGTTATCATATCTTCTGTTCTCCGGCTTGGTCTCTACCGGAGTATCAAATGCTTTGCTCATCTGACGGCCAAGGTCTTTTCTTCCACCCTGTCCGTTTCTTCCATCACGGTTTTCCTGACGTCCGCCCTGTGGACGGTCTCCACGATTATAGTTTGGACGATCTCCATTATTATTATTCCGATTAAAATTCGGACGATCTCCCTGTGGGCGATCTCCTCTGTTTCCCGAACGATCTCCCTGCGGACGATCCCCTCTGTTATATCCCGGACGATCTCCCTGCGGACGGTCTCCTCTGTTTCCCGGACGATCTCCCTGCGGACGGTCTCCTCTGTTTCCCGGACGATCTCCCTGCGGACGGTCTCCTCTGTTATAACCTGGTCGATCTCCCTGTGAACGATCCCCTCTGTTTCCCGAACGGTCTCCCTGTGGACGATCTCCTCTGTTATATCCCGGACGATCTCCTCTGCCCTCCTGGCGAACAGCTGTTCTTCCTTCTGTATTCTTCACTTCACTCTTAACTTCGGTTTTAACCTCTGGTTTCATCTCAGCCTTCGGTGCTTCCTTCACCTCAACTTTTGGTTCAGCTTTTGGCGCTGCCTTTACTTCTGTTTTTGGTGCAGCTTCACGCTTCGGCTGTGGACGCTCTGCCTGTGGTTTACGAGCCGGTCTTTTTTCCGGACTCTTTCTATCCCGGCTGTTTTCCGGGTTATGAACTACGATAAATTTCTTTTTCTTTGGTGCCGCTTTCTGCTCCTGTCCAGTTGCCTGATCCTGCTTAGCGCCCTGATTATCATCCATTGTTGCCATATATGTTGTCACCTCAATATTTCTCTCTGCCAGTACGGCCGTTTTTTCTTAAATCAGTTCTGTTCCAGCTGTCGGATGGCCGCACGCGCCAATCCCTCATCTTCGACTGCTACAGATACCCGGAGTTCCTTTCCACAGGCTGCCCCAAGTTCTTCTTTGCTTCCGAAAAAATACAGCGGTATCTTATAATAGGTACAAAGATTATGAAAATTCTTTCGTGAGTTTTCAGATGCTTCTTCCGATACGATCACCAGTTTCGCTCTGTTCTGTCTCACAGATTTTTCTACTGAAAATTCTCCGCTTACTGCCCGGCCTGCCCTGGTTGCCAGACCAAGGTATCCCAGAATCTTATCCTTCTGCAAGATCTACAATCTCCTTCTCCAGATTTTCATACACTTCTGCAGGAATCGGTGTCTTCAAGGAACGTTCAAGTCCTTTTGACTTCACAGCTTTTTTGAAACATTCCTGACTTTTACACAGATAAGCACCTCTTCCATTCTTTCTGCCTGTTGCATCCAGAACGATATCGCCCTCTGTCGTGCGAAGCACACGCATCATATCCCGCTTACTCTTCATCTCACCACATCCGATACACTGACGCATCGGAATCTTTTTTACTGCTCCCACTATTCTTCCACTTCCTGATCTTCAGACTCCTCAAAGCAAGCTTCTTCCTCGTACTCATCCTCATCGTCTTCTTCATCATAGAAGCCATCGTAAAATCCTTCGATCGCATTTGCCTGACTCTCACTCTTAATATCAATCTTAAAGCCAGTCAGTCTTGCCGCCAGTCTTGCATTCTGTCCTTCCTTACCAATTGCAAGAGAAAGCTGATAATCCGGTACAACTACTTTTGCAGTTTTATCTTCCGGATCTGCCAGAACGACAACCACTTTTGCCGGACTCAAAGCATTCTCAATCAGGAGTGCCGGATTCTCATTCCAGTTGATAATATCAATCTTTTCACCCTTTAATTCATTTACAATGGAATTCACACGAGCACCATTGAGACCAACACATGCTCCAACCGGATCTACATCCGGATCGTTGGACCATACAGCAATCTTCGTACGGGAACCTGCTTCACGGGCAATGCTCTTAATCTCTACTATGCCATCACGCACTTCTGTTACTTCTGACTCAAACAGTCTCTTTACCAGTTCCGGATGTGTTCTGGATACCAGAATTCTCGGTCCTTTTGTTGTATCCTTTACTTCCAGAATATATACCTTCACACGTTCGGTAGGGGTAAACACTTCACCCTTTACCATCTCATTTTCATTCAGAATTGCATCAACCTTTCCAAGATTGATACTTACATTCTTACCAATATAACGCTGTACCACACCTGTCACTACATCTTTTTCCTTGGTGTAATACTGATTGAACAGAACCTTACGCTCCTCCTCACGGATTTTCTGTAAGATTACGTTTCTCGCATTCTGTGTAGTGATACGACCGAATTCCTTGGATTTGATCTCTTCCTGAACGACATCACCAATCGCATATTTGCCGTTGATCAGTTTTGCCGCAGCCAGACTGATCTCTGTCACTTCATTTTCTACCTGCTCAACAACGGTCTTTTCCGCATACACGTGAAAATCATAGGTTTCACGATCGATAACTACGCGGAAATTATCTGTATCTTTTCCAAAATGTCCTTTACATGCAGTTATCAGGGAATTCTCAATGGCATCCAGCATCACTTCTTTGCTGATATCCTTTTCTTTTTCCAGAATTTCCAGTGCCATCTTTAATTCAGTGTTCATTTCCAGTATTTTCCTCCTTAAAAATCAAATGCCAGTCGAATCAGAGCAATATTCGCTCTTTCGATCATCAACTCAGCCTCATCTTCAAATTCCAGAGTCACAGTATCTTTATTCCAGGCTTTCAGAATTCCAGTGAATTCTTTCTGCTTATCGATTGCCTTAAACAATCTTACCTCTACAGATTCACCCAGGCTTCTATCGAAGTCTTTGTCTTTTTTCAGAGGTCTTCCAAGTCCCGGAGAACTAACCTCCAGAATATAAGCTTCCTCAATAAAGTCTTTTTCATCCAACAGATCAGACAATGCACGGCTGACCACTTCACAGTCATCAATCGTAATTCCGCCCGGTTTATCAATATAAGCTCTCAAAAACCAGGTTCCAGCCTCTCTGACAAACTCTACATCCACCAGTTCAAACTGATGTTCCTCTATCAAAGGCTGCAGCAACGCTTCTGTCTTCTGTTCATAAACTTCTCTTTTCGCCAATGTGAATCCTCCTTTTTCCTTATATAACCAAGAAGGAGTGGACTTTTTCTGTCCACCCCTTTCTTCAGTCATTCTATTAAGTTACTTAAAGTATACCACAAGTTCTGGTAAATGCAAGCCTTTTTTTAAATTCTTGCCACGCCAGTCTTTCTTGCAGCCTCTGCTACTGCAGCTGCTACTGCCTTACCGACTCTTGGATCAAATGCCTTCGGAATAATATACTCCTCATTCAATTCTTCCTCAGAGATCAGACCGGCAATCGCTTCTGCTGCTGCCAGCTTCATCTCGTCATTGATATCCCTGGCACGGACGTCAAATGCTCCGCGGAAGATTCCAGGGAATGCCAGTACATTGTTGATCTGGTTCGGATAATCACTTCTTCCTGTAGATACGACTCTTGCGCCCCCGGCTTTGGCATCCTCCGGGAAAATCTCCGGTGTCGGATTGGCACAGGCAAAGATGATGGCATCCTGATTCATGGTACGAACCATCTCCGTTGTCACCTGTCCCGGAGCTGACACGCCGATAAACACATCTGCTCCCACCAGAAGATCTGCCAGACTGCCCTGTGTTTTTGCAGGATTCGTCAACTTTGCCATCTCTTCTTTGATCGGATTCATACCCTCAGTACGTCCCTCATAGATCGCACCTTTGCGGTCACACAGGGTAATATCTGCAAAACCGGCAGTCAGAAGCAGCCTTGTAATGGAGATCGCCGCAGCACCTGCCCCATTGACTACAATCTTAACCTCTTCCTTCTTCTTTCCAACCACTTTCAGAGCATTGGTCAGACCAGCCAGCGTGATAACTGCTGTACCATGCTGATCATCATGAAAAATTGGAATATCACACTTTTCTTTTAATTTTTTCTCTATCTCAAAACATCTCGGTGCAGAGATATCCTCCAGATTCACACCGCCAAAACTTCCGGAGATCAGATAGATCGTATTTACAATCTCATCTACATCCTTACTCTTAATACACATCGGAAATGCATCCACATCACCGAACGCTTTAAAAAGGACACACTTCCCCTCCATCACCGGCATACCTGCTTCCGGACCGATATCTCCCAGTCCCAGGACAGCACTTCCATCTGTCACCACCAGACACATATTATGACGGCGGGTGAGCTCATAGCTCTTTTCCACATCCTTCTGAATCTCCAGACAGGGCTGTGCCACACCAGGTGTATATGCCAGAGAAAGATCATCCTTTGTCTCTACAGGAACAGTTGCCACTACTTCAATCTTACCTTTCCACTCACCATGAAGTCTCAATGATTCTTTTGCATAATCCATTTTTTCTCCTCCTCGATTCAACCTACATCAAATCATAATCCCTGTCCCAAAAAAGTCAACTGTTTTTTACAACGATACGGTTTCTTTGTGGTATACTTTACATGATATATTATAGATGAAAGGAATGTTTGCCATGAAAACGATTGATCTGCATGTTCACTCCAGTTATTCCGATGGAACGCTGACTCCCGCAGAACTTGTCCAACTTGCCAGAAGAACCGGTCTGTCTGCCTTTTCCCTGACTGATCACGATACGGTCGATGGCATTGATGAAACCATTCTTGCCGCTAAAGATACCGATATTGAGATTATCCCCGGTATTGAATTCTCCACCAGATGGCAGCACCGGGATATCCATATCCTTGGATATTTTATAGATTACCAGAATACCGGATTCCAGCAAAAGCTCCGGGAGTTCATCAACGCCCGTGACAGCCGCAACAAAAAGATGTGTGCACGTATCCGGGAATATACCGGGTTCCCGATTACTCTGGAAAAACTTCATATCCGTTTTCCCGACTCTATCATTACCAGAGCGCACATGGCATCCTGGATGGTGGAAGAAAAATATGTACAGACCCGGAATATCGCATTTGACAAATATCTGGGTGACCATGCACCATGTTTTATTCCCAAAGAAGAGATCACACCGGCAGATGCCATCGGACTCATCCTGGAATATGGAGGGATTCCGGTACTCGCTCACCCACTTCTCTATTCCCTGTCCAGAAAACAGCTCTACGCACTGATCGAAGAGCTCAAAGAAGTCGGACTTATGGGAATCGAAGCTGTATATGTGATGAACAAAGGCAATGAAACCACTTTTCTTTGTGCCATTGCACAAAAATACGACCTGCTCATCACTGGAGGATCTGATTTTCATGGGAAGAACAAACCAGACATCTCTCTTGGAACAGGTCGCTTTAAAAATCTCACCATTCCCTACAGCCTTCTGGAAGATTTGAAAGCGGCAAGAACCTGATTTTATTTTCTGTCGTTACAAAATGCAAAGATCGCCAGCACACCGGCACCCGTATGTGCACCAATCACAGGACCAAGCACATTGATCATGGTTTCTTTGATGCCATACTCCTCAATCAGCTTCTGTCGGATCTGCTCTGCCTCTTCCAGACAATCTCCATGGGAGAGAAAAATGGTTGATTCATCCTTTTGCATATTGGATGTGATTTTCTCAATGATTGTCTGGATCGCTTTTTTGCGTCCGCGGATCTTGCCGATGACCTCCAGCTTTCCACCCTCATCCACACGCAGGATCGGCTTGATGCCAATCATGGAACCCAGAACCGCACTGCTTTTGGATACCCGGCCGCCTCTCTGCAGATGGAACAGATCCTCTACCAGCACATATGCCGCTACCTTTCCTTTATTCTCCTCACACCATGCTGCCAGATCATCCAGAGACATGCCATCTTCTTTTTTCTGGACTGCTCTGCACACCAGAAGCCCCTGCCCACTGGCCGCCATCAGAGAATCCACAACGATGATCTTACGATCCGGATATTCCTCCATCAGCTCTCCAGCGGCGATCACGGCACTTTGACAGCTTCCGCTGAGTCCGGAAGAAAATGCAATATGAAGAATATCCTTTCCTTCTTTCAGAATCGGTTCAAACATTGCCCTCGCCTGATCCGGATTCACCTGAGAAGTGGTCGGCATCGCACCGCCACGAAGCTTCTCGTACAATTCTTCTGCCGATAACGGATTCGTATCATTATATACTTCTCCGTCCAGCAGACAGGAGAGCCATACCATCCTGACTTCATGCTCCTGTAACCAGGATTCCGGCAAATCTGCACAACTGTCTGTTGTAATCACATATGGTTTCATACTCTGCCTCCTAATAATTTCCTAAAATCTTAAAGTTGACTGCCTCTTCCATAATCCCCCGAATCGCATTTTTTACAGAACTGTCATTCAGATTTCCTTCAAAATCCACAAAGAAATGATATTCCCAGTTGCGATCCGGAATCGGTCGGGATTCGATCTTACACATATTCAGGTCATTATATATAATATGTGAGAGAATATTATACAGACTTCCACTTGTATGCGGAAGCTCAAAACAGATGCTCACCTTTTTCGCATCCTGCTCATACATCCTGCGGTTCGTTACCACAATAAAACGGGTCGAATTGAAGCGGTTATCATTGATCGGCATCTCCAGAATCTTCAGTCCGTGGAAAACTGCTGCCGCTTCACTTGCGATCGCCGCCTGTGTTTTGTCACCATCCTGCAGCACTTTGACAGCCGCCATCGCCGTATTGCCAAGACTGACCTGGCTCCAGTCTGTTTTCTTTGCCAGATACCCGGCACACTGCATCAACGCCTGCGGATGAGAATACACCGTCTTAATATCGGCCATCTCTGCATCCGGAAGGCCTACAAGTGCATGCTGAATCTTGATAATCTGTTCACCAACAATATAATTCTCATACTCCTCCAGCAGATCATACATATCACTGACCTCTCCAGCAGAAGAATTTTCGATCGGAAGCACTGCATAATCAGCCATGCCCTCTTTGATTGCTTCCATACATTCTCTCCAGCTTGACATATGGAATACATTCACACCCTCACCAAAATAAGCCAGTGTCGCCTGATGACTGTATGCACCCTCCACTCCCTGGTAGACAACCCGGCAATGTTCTCTGTCGATCTTTTCGATTCTGGTAAAAGGCAGACTTCCGGATACACCTTCTGCTGCCAGAAGCTGATACTGCAGCTTGCGGCTCATGGACATGATCTGCTGAAACAGTTCCTGCACTCCGTGACGGTTAAAATCTGTATGCGTCAGTGCACCGAGCACCTCCAGCTTCTGAAGCTCCCTTTCTCTGTCGAGTACCTTTTTTCCATTGGCAATCTTATATTCCGCAACCTGTCTGCAGATCTCCATACGTTCTTCAAACAGACGCACCATTTCCCGGTCAATCACATCTATTTTATCCCGAAGCTCTAATAAATCCGTCATCTACACTCTCCTCTTCTGCACAGTTCTGACGATCGTTCCAAGATGAGACAAAGAACCAAATGCAAGGATCGCATCCTCTTCCTTCGCCAGCTCATATGCTTTTTCTATTGCGTCTTCTATACTGTCTGAGGTCTGTACATGAGGATTGTACGCGGCCACTGTTTTTGCCAGACTCTCTGCCGGAAGTGCCCTCGGATTATCCGGTGTCATCACCGTAATCACCTCAGAAGCATATGGAACGGTTGTCTGTACAACTACCTCATACTCCTTATCTGCCAAAACTCCCATGATATAAATCAGACGTTTACCTTCCAGATAATTCTCAATACACTGTGCAAGCTTTGCTGC
The DNA here is from genome assembly GCA_017558865.1 of Lachnospiraceae bacterium. GTDB lineage: Bacteria > Bacillota > Clostridia > Lachnospirales > Lachnospiraceae > Hominiventricola. Next base: position 2,279 of record JAFYTM010000012.1, on the reverse strand, counting down.
TGCATCCCGGTTATGTGCACCATCCACAATAAAACAGGGATTCTCAGAAACAACTGTAAAACGCCCGCTCCAGACAGTCTTTTTCATTCCACTGCGCACAGCCTCTTCGGATATCTGATACCCCTTTTCTCTCAGGACATCCAACACTTCCAGAGCAAGTGACGCATTTGCGAACTGATATTCACCAGCCAGAGAAATCTCTGTCTGTATATGTTTTTTATAATCAAATGACTGCCCAAAAAGTCCCCGTCTGCGGTTACTCACCAGTTCAGGTGCTGCAGTTACAACGGAACAGCCACATTTCCTGGCCTCCTGTAAAATCGCTGCTTCTGCCTCCTGCTCCTGCTTTGCAGTGACAACCGTGCAGCCTGCTTTGATAATACCGGCCTTATTCGCTGCAATCTCTCCCAGAGTCTCTCCAAGGAACCCCATATGATCCATACTGATCGAGGAAAGTACAGCCACCTCCGTATTTTGAATCACATTTGTCGCATCCAATCGCCCGCCCATGCCGACTTCCAGCACAACCAGGTCGCATGCCTGCTCTGCAAAATAGAGAAACGCAACCGCTGTCTCTGCTTCAAACATCGTCGGATGTCCAAGCCCTTCTGCAAGCATCTGCTCTCCGGCTGCCCGAACCTTTTCTGTCAGACGAACCAGATCCTCCCTGGAAATATACTGCTCACAGACCTGTATCCGTTCCCGATAACTGAATATCGTAGGAGAAATATATCTTCCCACCCGATATCCGGCTTCTTTCAACACGGTAGACACAAAAGCCAGTGTGGAACCCTTTCCGTTGGTTCCTCCAATATGTACAAACCTGAGCTGATCCTGAGGATCTCCCAGTCTTTTCAAAAGCTCCCTTAAAGGCTCCAGCGTAAATTCTCCTGCATACTGATTGCAGTTCTCCAGAAAAGCCTTTGCTTCTTCATATGTCATATTCATCACAATATCTCTTTCAATTTTATAAATGGATAGCAAACCTCATCTGCTATCGATATATCCTGCTCTCCCGAATCCGGATTATCAAATGCGATGCAATACATCCCCGCCGCTTTTGCTGCAAGTCTCCCATTCGTGGAATCTTCTACAACAATGCAGTCCGAAGGCTGAACACCAAGCCTCTCTGCTGTATACAGAAAAACATCCGGTGCCGGCTTTGGATTCTTCATTCCTACCGCACTGCAGAGAAGCGAAAAACAGTCATCAATCCCCAGCTCCTTCATCGCATGCTCAATGGACTCCTGCGGAGATGAAGATGCCACTGCCAGGACATACCCTTTCTCATACAGATATCTGATTACATCCGGAACATCCGCAATCCTCGGAATTCCCTGCTTTTGCAGATATTCTGCTTTCACTTTTTTAAAACGTTCAATTACTTCCGGTCTGTCCCGAAAGTCTACTCCGTATGCATCTTTGATCAGTCCAAACAAATACTGATTGGTAGAACCGATGCATCCTTTATAACAATCATACGATACATCTTCCATACCATATTCTGCAAAAACCCGTCTCCAGATCTGATAGTGCAGCGGTTCGGTATTGATCAGTACGCCATCCATGTCAAATATAATACATTTTCTCATACAGACAATCCTCCATGCCTATTATAAGAGCATTTTTTCCAATCTGCAAGTCATATTGAAAACTACATAATGAAGCGGGCATATTCCTTTCAAATCTGCACATCCTATCTTTATGATAATAAAAAATTTTTTTCGATGCGGAATCATTGGCTGGTGCCTGGAAATCCTCTGGACCGGCCTGCACGCCTTTCGCGTGCGAAACCTCAAACTGACCGGCAATTCTTCCCTCTGGATGTTCCCCATCTATGGATGTGCCGCTTTTCTCTCCCCGGTCATGCATTTTATGAGAAAGAAAAGCCTGTTCAAACGCGGCCTTGTCTATATGTCCTGTATCTTTGCCGGAGAATATGTAAGCGGCAGCCTGCTCAAACGACACCATGCATGCCCATGGGATTACAGCAAAAGCCCCTGGAACTATCGCGGTATCATCCGGCTGGATTATGCCCCTCTCTGGTTTCTGACCGGCCTTCTGTTCGAACGTCAGATTCAGAAATAATAGTTGAATTTTTCCCTCGTATCGTGTATCCTAATTCATAGCATAAAGTATAATAAGGAGGTATATATGAGACATTTGATGAGTCCGTTGGACTTCAGTGTCGAAGAACTGGATCAGCTTCTGGATCTGGCTGACGACATTGAAATGCATCCTGAAAAATATGCACACGCGTGCGATGGGAAAAAGCTCGC
>JAFYTM010000160.1 GCA_017558865.1 Lachnospiraceae bacterium | reverse complement strand
TTCGGTGTCGGTCTGGATGTATACGAAGAAGAAACACCCAATGTCTTTGAAGACCGTTCTGATGAGATTCTGGAGCACTCCGTCACAGCGAGACTTTTATCTTTTCCAAATGTAATGATTACCTCCCATCAGGGATTCTTCACAGAAGAAGCATTGTCCGCCATTGCAAAGACAACGTTGGAAAATGTAAAAACATTCGAACGGGGAGAAGAAACAGCGAACGAGGTGAAGTAAATTACTTCACCCCAATCGCCTCAATCTCACACAGAACGCCTTTCGGAAGATCCTTTACTGCCACACAGCTACGTGCTGGTTTGGAAATAAAGTATTTTGCATATACTTCATTGAATGCTGAGAAATCAGCAATCTCTGCCAGAAAACAGGTTGTCTTAATAACCTTCTCATATCCGCTTCCTGCAGCTTCCAGAATCGCACCTACATTCTTGCAGCTCTGCTCTGCCTGTGCAGCAATGCCTTCCGGAATATTGCCAGTCATAGGATCTACCGGAATCTGTCCGGATGTATAAACCATTCCATTTACCTCATAACCCTGAGAATATGGTCCAATCGCACCTGGTGCTTTGTCTGTTGCAATGATATTCATTATCAATTCCTCCATATATTTTTTACACATTTTACCCTATCTTCTTTTATTTCGCAAGCCACGGGTAAAAAATGTCCATAATCCCTTCTTTATGGACAAAATGTGTGTAACTTTTTTACAAATTCGCTGAAAATCAAAAGAATTTCTTCCTTTTTTTATAATCGAGCATTATAATATAGGTCGTATTTATTATGTTTGCTTAACTACTAGGAGGTTTTTATATATGGGCGGCTTTTTCGGGGTTGCATCAAAGACAGATTGCGTATTTGACTTATATTTTGGAACAGATTACCATTCCCATCTCGGCACCAGGCGAGGCGGACTGGCAGTGTACGGTGAAAAGGGATTTGAACGTGCGATTCACAATATCGAAAATTCACCTTTCCGTACAAAATTTGAAAAAGACATGAAAGACATGGAAGGTTATCTTGGAATCGGCTGTATCTCCGATTATGAACCACAGCCTCTTCTGATTCGTTCCCATCATGGTACCTATGCCATCTCAACCGTAGGTAAAATCAACAATACAGATAAACTGGAAAATATGCTTTTTAATAACGGACATGCACATTTCCAGGAGATGAGTACTGGAGAGATCAATGCAACAGAGCTGGTTGCTTCTCTTATCAATCAGAAAGAAAATCTGATTGAAGGTATCCAGTATGCACAGAGCTTAATCGAAGGTTCCATGTGTATTCTGCTTCTGACTCCAAAGGGCCTTTACGCTGCCCGTGATCCAAAAGGTCGTCTTCCAGTTGTGATCGGGCAAAAGGAAGATGCTTACTGCGTAACCTTTGAAAGCTTCTCTTATGCAAACCTGGGATATGAAGATTATAAAGAACTGGGTCCTGGAGAGATCGTTGTCATCACACCAAACGAAGTTCGTACTCTGGTGCAGCCAGGAACCGATATGAAGATCTGCACCTTCCTGTGGGTATATTACGGCTATCCAGCCAGTTCCTATGAAGGTATGAGCGTAGAGCTGATGCGTTACAACTGTGGTATGAAAATGGCAGAACGTGATGATGTAGAAGCTGATATCGTAGCCGGCGTTCCGGATTCCGGTATCGCCCATGCAGTCGGATATTCTGTTAAATCCGGTATCCCATTTGCCAGACCATTTATTAAATATACACCGACCTGGTCCCGCTCCTTTATGCCAACGATCCAGACAAAACGAAATATGATTGCAAAGATGAAGATGCTTTCGATTCCGCAACTGATCAAAGACAAACGTCTGCTTCTGATCGATGATTCCATCGTACGCGGCACTCAGCTTAGAGAGACTGTAGATTACCTCTATCAGCGCGGAGCCAAAGAAGTACATATCCGTCCAGCCTGTCCTCCGCTTCTGTACAGCTGTGACTATCTGAACTTCTCCCGTTCTACCTCTTCCATGGATTTGATCACCAGACGGAAGATTGCAGAACTGGAAGGCAGGGAAGAGATTACTGAAGAGCTACTGCAGGAATATGCGGATCCTGATTCACCAAAATACGAAGCAATGGTGGAAGAGATCCGTAAAGAACTGAACTTTACTTCTCTCAAATTCAGTCGTCTGGATGATATGCTGGATTCCACTGGTCTGGAACGCTGCAAGCTCTGTACTTATTGTTGGAATGGAAAAAGATAAAATATAGGACAATGACCCTGGAATCATAACGATTCCAGGGTCATTTTATTTTTTGCAGGATGTATGAATTGCCTCATGCGGACAGACATGAATGCATTTTCCACAGCGAATACATTCCGGGCTGTCCGGCTGTTTATAGATTTCCACACCCATTGGGCATTCCTTTCCGCATAGTCCACATTTGACGCATTTTTCCACATCAATCAGATACTGATACAACGAAAAACGGTTGAAGATTCCATATATTGCTCCAAGAGGACACAGATAGCGACAGAATGGCCGACTGATCTTCACCGCCAATATTACAATCGCCAACAGGAGCAGCATCTTCCAGCCAAACAAAAAACCTATGGTCTGACGCAGTCCTTCATTCATAGACAATAGTGGAATCCCAGCAAACAACGTTCCTGACGGGCAGATCCACTTACAGAACCACGGATCACCGGTACCGCCTATCCCAGTCACCCACATCGGCAGTGCAATCACAAACACCGCGAGCAGGATAAATTTCAGATAACGCAAAGTCCTGTCAAAAGGAACTTTCTTTATCTTCCTGAAACCAGGTATCTTGTACAGCAGATCCTGCACTAGCCCAAACGGACAAAGCCATCCACATACAAATCGTCCGCACAGAGAACCAATCACCATCAAACATCCAATCACATAAAAGGAGAACTGATATTGGTGACTGCCAAGTACCGCCTGCAAAGAACCGATCGGGCAGGAAGCAACCGCTCCCGGACAGGAATAGCAGTTTAATCCAGGCACACAGAATCGTTTGCTGTTCCCTTTATAGATCTTTCCATCCAAAAAACCCATCACATAACCATTGGTTAAAGCAGTAAACAAGATCTGTACCCACAGACGAATACGCTCTTTCTTCTGTATATCACTCATGCCGTGCCTCCTAACCAATACCGATGCATTCCAGACAAATCATGTTAGACTTTTGTTCTACTATCAGATGTTCATTCCGATGAACGCCGTAAAATAAAAATAGACATCCTGTCAGAAAAGCAATGATGGAACAAATCCTTTTTTTATTTCTCATAACTTTCATTCCTCTGCTCTATTTGGTAAAAACAAAAAAGCTTTTCATGCTCTATCTTTTATCCAGAGATAAGTTTACCACAAGAAAAGCTTTTCTTCATTCTATTTTTTATTCCAAATTGACGGTCGTATAAATCTCTCCATCCATACAATCAAAGACAACTGCATCGGAGTACACATAATTACCCACTGCATCCCACATTTCAAAAACCATCGAATAGGTTCCATCCATTAATGCAGTTTCTCCAAATGTCGTATCTTCTGTAACAATCAACTCCTCAACTGCATACATCTCAAAGTCATCATCTCCGCTGTAGGTAGCCAGTTTCCAGATTGTTGTGATCACATCCCCCGGCTCCAGAAGTCTCATAACCTTACTTGCCATGCCGGAATCATCCAGCCCCTGAGTCGCTCCCAGGATACTCCACTCTTCTTCTGTGAAATCATAGGCTACCTGAAGATTATACTCTTCATCATTCAGAAGGATCGGTACGGAATAGAGATTGTAATCCTCACCTTCAAAGCTTAATTCCATATAGACCAGATGATCATCGATTGCACCCCAGACACCACGGAAATTATCGTAGAAGATTCCATTGTCCCAGTCTGCCTCCAGATCATTATCTGTTCCAAGAAGCATCATCGCATCATTTTCCTCATCTATATAAAACAAAGAAAATCCAATGCCAGCCAGTACATCATAAGCCTCAGGACCCAGATCCAAAATGCTCGTACCTTCATCATTCAGATCCAACAACTTTCCTTCCCAGCCCATCTCAAGCAATGTTGGAACTTCTGCATATTCCTGAATATCAAAAGATTCCAGATATTTCTGTCCTTCCTCACTCATCTCTCCATTCAGACTATAGGAGTACAAATGTTTAAAGGCATTTCCCACACCTACTTTTTCATAACCATTAAAGTCCTTCTGATTACCATCATAAGAATAATAGCAGCTTAATCCGGTCGATTCTGCACGATATTTGCCAGCCACCTGATACACTACACATTCCTCCAGTGCATCCTGAACCTGCTGTGCCGATGGCAGCATCCATGCTGTCTGTCGGGCCAAATGTCCAAGATCCACCATATTGGAATAACCCTGCTCACGCGTATTACCGCCATAATTCTCACTCTGCGACGCCGCACGGGCCAGTTCTGCAAAAAATCCCGGATCTTCCACAGCTGCAACAAGAGCTTCCTGTCCAAAAGACTCATATGCTTCCACAAGCGGTGTCAGTTTTGTCAGATCTGTCAATGAAAGCGTTGCCTGTTCCTGTGTTCCTACAGCCTCACAGCCTTCATAATAGGAATCACAGATTACCATACCAAGCTCTTCTCCATCCATAGATGGATTCTCTGCCAAAGCTTCGACCCATCCTGTATAATACCATCCATTGCCCGGCTCTACTTCTTCTGAACCCACTAAATATTTTGCAAAATTCTGAAAAGTCGCCGCTACATCTATCGTTGCCATCAGACAGGTATCAAAGCCCACCAGCTCCAATGCCGGATTCTCTTTATCTGCCGGCCATACCGCATCAAATGCCTGATACATCTCATCCAGCGTCAAAGAATCAAATCCATAGTTTTCATCAAATGCAGCTCCTGTTACCGAACCGCCTCCATGATTCCAGAAAGTAACAGCTACACGCTCAGCCGGGAAGTTTGTATTTGCAAAATTCAGAAATTCATACAAAGTCTGCGCTTTTCCCATATTCATCGCATCTGTTTCTTCCAAAAGAATAAGGCCTTCACTGTTGTAAAGCCATCTCTGCGTTTTACTTCCATCCATATATTCATTCTGCCAGGTATCTGCTCCACCCGTCTGTATGACAATATTTACATTTTCCGGAAGTTCCACATCCAACATCTCTATCAGATCATAAGTAGCACAGCCGATATTCGTTTCCAGATCACTGCCGCACAGATACCAATAGACCGCCCATTCACCATGGGCGGCCTCCGATACCTTTGTAACAGTGTTAACATTGACTGGTTCTTCCACTGCTGCTTCTTC
>JAFYTM010000159.1 GCA_017558865.1 Lachnospiraceae bacterium | reverse complement strand
GAACTTCGCCACCTCTCCTCCCGTGTTCTGTAGTATATTGCTATTCTTTACAAGAATTATAAATCAAAAAATAGAGGGGCACAACTTTTTTCATTACTTGTTTGTGCCTGAGCGAAGCGAAAGGAATGGACTAAGCTATGATGAATTACAGAAAGTATACGAGACAGTATTTTATGCCGCCTGAGAGATGTATGGATTGGGCAGATAAGGAATATGTAGACCATGCACCTGTATGGTGCAGCGTAGACCTGCGTGACGGTAATCAGGCACTGGTCGTTCCGATGACGCTGCAGCAGAAACTGGATTTCTTCCAGCTTCTTGTAAAGATCGGTTTTAAAGAGATCGAGGTTGGTTTTCCAGCTGCGTCAGACACGGAATATGAATTCCTTCGTGCATTGATCGAACAGAATCTGATCCCGGATGATGTAACGGTACAGGTACTGACTCAGGCAAGAGAGCATATCATCCGCAAAACTTTTGAGGCATTGAAGGGTGTGAAAAATGCGATTGTTCATGTATATAACTCTACCTCTTTGTCTCAGAGAGAGCAGGTGTTCCGCAAATCAAAAGAAGAGATTCTGCAGATTGCTGTCGAAGGAGCAAAGCTGTTGAAGCAGCTCACTGAGGAAGCAGGAGCAAACTATCGTTTTGAATACAGTCCGGAAAGTTTTACCGGAACAGAGCCGGAATATGCGCTGGAAGTATGTAATGCCGTACTGGATGTGTGGCAGCCGACAGCGGACAGAAAAGCAATTATCAATCTGCCGGTAACTGTGCAGCACTCTATGCCGCATGTTTATGCACAGCAGATTGAATATGTCAGCAAGCACTTAAAATACAGAGAAAATGTACTGGTGTCTCTGCATCCGCATAATGACCGTGGATGTGGCGTTGCCGATACAGAGCTGGGACTTCTGGCGGGGGCAGACCGTGTGGAGGGTACGCTGTTCGGCAATGGTGAGCGTACTGGTAATGTGGATATTGTTACAGTAGCAATGAATATGTATGCACAGGGTGTAGATCCGGAACTGGATTTCTCAAATATGAATGAGATCTGTGAAGGGTACGAACATTATACTGGAATGAAAGTTAACGACAGAAATCCATACAGTGGAGCACTTGTATTTGCGGCATTCTCCGGATCTCATCAGGATGCGATTGCTAAGGGTATGAAATGGATCGATGAAAAGAATCCGGAGTATTGGACGGTACCATATCTTCCAATCGATCCGACAGATGTGGGCAGAAGCTACGATGCAGATGTGATCCGTATCAACAGCCAGTCCGGAAAGGGCGGAGTTGGATACATTCTGGAGAGAAATTATGGAATTGTTATGCCGCCTAAGATGCGTGAAGCTATGGGATATGCTGCAAAAGCGGTATCCGATGCACAGAATAAAGAGCTTCAGCCAGAAGAAATCTACAATGTATTTAAGGCGAAATTTGTTGGAATTAAGACGCCATATCAGATTGTGGAGGCACACTTCAAACAGATTAACGGCATGACTGCGGAGATTACAACTCTGTATAATGGAGAGAAGACAGTAACAACTGCAAATGGTAATGGTCGTCTGAATGCAGTCAGCAATGCACTGAAGATGGCATATGGATTTAAATTCAAACTTGTGTCTTATCAGGAGCATGCATTGGAGAAGAGTTCAAGCTCCAGCGCGATTGCGTATGTGGGAATTCAGACAGAAGACGGCAGGATTCACTGGGGAGCAGCGATTGATCCGGATATTATCCATGCTTCGATTGATGCATTGATCACTGCAGTGAACCATTCAGTGAAGTAAGATATAGATAAAAAACAGGAACGTTTTTCGCAAAAATTTGTGAAAAGCGTTCTTTTTTTGCAGTTCTGTTATAAAAATGAAAAAAATAGTTCATAATAGTTAACAAATCTGTAATAATTGTATTGACTTTTGGGATTGTCCCACGATATAATCCCAAATTGTAAACGGACGGCACACAAAATTGCGGCTGTCACAAACAGGCAGGGATGCCTACAATTGAATAAGAAAAGGAGTGTACGTATGTGTAGATGCAAAAAGGGTGTCGCACTTGCGATGGGAGCAATCCTGATGACAAGTATGATATCCTTCGACTCCTGCAGTTATGGAACTTTGACGGTACATGCTGCAGAGGACACACTTACAGAAGAGCTGGCAACAGCATTTCAGGAGGAAGTCCAGACAGGGGAAGAAAAAAACGTCGAAACAGAAATACCAGTAGAAGAGAGAACAGCTGAACCTGCAGAAGAACAGATTCCGGAAGAACCGGAGGAAACGGTGTCAGAACCGGAGCCAATGAAAATAGCAGGCAACAGTTTTAGTTTGGAGAGTCAGGAGTATCAGATACTTCTCAAGATAGTAGAGGCAGAGGCTGGTGGTGAAGATACCATCGGAAAGATGCTGGTGGCGAATGTGGTTATGAACCGTGTGAGAAGCAGCCATTTTCCAAATTCCGTTACAGAAGTTGTTTACCAGAGACACAATGGTAAAGCTCAGTTTTCCCCGACGGCAGATGGAAGAATCGATCGTGTCAATGTTTCGGCTGATACGATAGAGGCTGTAGCAAGAGCCATGAATGGTGAGGATCCTTCCGCAGGAGCGACATATTTTAAATCTGTCCGCAGCAAAAGCGGATGGCATGACAGAGCACTGAATCGAGTGATGCAGTATGGAAATCATATTTTTTATACGCTGTAACAGAAGAAAGAGGTAGATGCCTCTTTCTTTTTTTTTGTCATTGTGGTAGAATACACCAATATAAAACCAGAGAAAAGGAATGAAAAAAGATGGATTTGTTATATAAGAGTACCAGAGGCGGCGAAGAAGCAGTGACCGCATCCAAAGCGATCCTTCAGGGTCTTGCATGTGACGGCGGGTTGTTTGTGCCGGATGAGATACCGAAGCTTGATCTGACGATGGAGCAGTTGGCAGGAATGTCTTATCAGGAGACTGCCTATGAAGTGATGAAACTTTTCCTGACTGATTTTACAGAAGAAGAGTTAAAACACTGTATTGCCAGTGCATATGATGAAAAATTTGATACAGAAGTGATTGCACCGCTTGCAAAAGTGGATAAAGCGTACTACCTGGAGCTTTTTCATGGTGCTACGATTGCGTTTAAAGATATGGCACTTTCAATTCTTCCGCATCTGATGACCACTTCTGCAAAGAAAAATGGTGTTCAGAATGAGATTGTGATTTTGACGGCAACTTCCGGAGATACCGGTAAAGCGGCACTGGCAGGCTTTGCGGATGTGCCGGGTACGAGAATCGTTGTATTTTATCCGAAGAATGGTGTCAGCCCGGTACAGGAGAAGCAGATGATCACCCAGAAAGGTGATAATACATTTGTAGTTGGTATCCGCGGTAATTTTGATGATGCACAGAGCGGAGTGAAGGCAATCTTTGGTGATAAGATTCTGGAGAGAGATCTGAAAGAGGAAGGTTTCCAGTTCTCCAGTGCGAATTCGATCAATATTGGACGTCTGGTTCCGCAGATTGTATATTATGTATATGCTTATGCGAAGATGCTGGAGAGCGGCGAACTGGTCAATGGCGAAAAGATGAATGTAGTCGTTCCAACCGGTAATTTTGGTAATATTCTGGCAGCTTATTATGCAAAACAGATGGGTACACCGATTGATAAGCTGATCTGTGCATCCAATGATAATAAAGTGTTGTATGATTTCTTCCAGACCGGTGAGTATGACAGGAATCGTCCGTTTATCCTGACTTCTTCTCCGTCTATGGATATTTTGATTTCCAGTAATCTGGAGCGTCTGCTGTATCGGATTGCCGGAGCGGATGCTGCAAAAGACAGTGAACTCATGAAAGCACTCAGCGAAAAGGGCTGTTATCAGATTACGGAAGATATGAAAGCACAGCTTGAGGATTTCCGTGGGTATTATGCGACAGAAGAGGAAGCAGCAGCCATGATCGCAGGTGTCTATGGAGATACTGGTTATGTGATGGATACGCATACGGCAGTGGCAGCGTGTGCATATGAGAAATATGTGAAAGAGACGCAGGATGAGACTAAGACCGTGATTGCATCTACTGCAAGTCCTTATAAGTTTACCAGAAGCGTCATGGAGGCGATCGACGCTGAAAAATATGACTGTATGACCGATTTTGAATTGATTGATGAGCTTTCCAGAATTTCCGGTGTAGAAATCCCGAATGCCATTGAGGAGATTCGTACTGCACCAATCCGTCACAGAACTGTATGTGAAGTGAAGGATATGAAAACAACAGTTAAAGAATTTCTTGGGGTAGAATAGGAGATCGATACAAATGGATGGTTATTTCAATCTGTTGGACTGGATTGTGATGGGGTTTGGAGTGTACGCTCTGTATGCGGCATGGATTCTTAAAAGAGAAGGCAAGATTACCAAAACGTTTCTTGTGTTTAAGGATACGAATATGAATCGCTGCAAAGATCTGCAGGGATACGCGAATTTCATGTCTCCCAAGCTCTGGACACTTGGAGTCGTTATGATTGTTTATTCTGCAGTATCTTTATTGAACACACATGTGGTTGAAATCATGTCTTTATTCTGGGTGATGATGGCAGCACTTCTTGCTGTGCTGGCTTGGTATGCGATGGAAGCAAAGAAGGCATTGAAAAGATACTTTTAACTTGACTTTTTTTTCACAAAATGTATAATAAAATATAGTGGGATTAGACAGAGTCCCAACAGGTAAAAATATTGAATACTTGACACCCAAAACAATTCACACAAGGAGGACAAGTTCATGTCAACAAAAGCTTATTATCCACTTAGTGAAATCGGTGCTGGAAAGCCAGGTTTTTCTAAGACCCGTTCTATCATTGAAGCTGCTTTCTATGGTAACAACGTAGTTAAGGTTAACACCTTAAAAGAAGCATACGAGTTAGCAAAGAATTCCCCAGGAACCATCGTAACCGATATGCCGGTTTACAGAGGTGAGGAGTTCGGTCTTGAGAAGGATGCAAAAGTTCTTCTGTTCAATGACGGTGCAGTTACTGGCCGTTACGCAGCAGCTCGTCGTATCAAAGGTGAGCCAGGCGTAGATGAAGCTAAACTTGATAAAGTAGTTATGGACGCTGTATACGAGAGCCGTTGGAAAACTATGTATCATGCAGAGTGTTTCGTAGGTCTTGATCCAGAGTTCATGGTAAAAGCTCATCTTCTTCTTCCGGAAGGAGAGGAGAATATCCTTTACAACTGGATGATCAACTTCCAGTATATGTCTGATGAGTATGTAAAGATGTACAAGAATTCCAAACCGATCGGTGATGGAACTGAGCCAGACATCTACATCTTCTCTGATCCGCAGTGGGTTCCACAGGAGCGTCCTGACGTAGACTTCAGCTGTCTTGCAGATCCTCTGACCCTGTGCTACTTCGATACCAATCAGAACTGTGCAGCAATCCTTGGTATGAGATACTTCGGAGAGCACAAAAAAGGTACTCTGACCATGGCATGGGCACTGGCTAATAGAAATGGTTACGCAAGCTGCCACGGTGGACAGAAAGAGTATACTTTAGCAGATGGAAGCAAATACGTTGCATCCGTATTCGGTCTGTCCGGATCCGGTAAATCCACTCTGACTCACGCAAAACACGGCGGAAAATATCCGATCACCGTTCTTCATGATGACGCATTCATCATCAACACTGAGACCTGTTCTTCTGTAGCTCTTGAGCCGACTTACTTCGACAAGACTTCAGATTACCCGACCGGATGCCCGGACAACCAGTATCTGTTATCTGCACAGAACTGTTCCGCTACTCTGGACGAGGAAGGCAAACTTCAGCTTGTAACTGAGGATATCAGAAATGGTAACGGTCGTGCGATCAAATCCAAACTGTGGTCTCCGAACCGCGTAGATAAGATTGAGGCTCCTGTAAACGCAATCTTCTGGATTATGAAAGACCCAACCATTCCACCAGTAGTAAAACTGAAAGGTGCTGCTCTGGCATCTGTTATGGGTGCAACTCTGGCTACCAAGACTTCTACCGCAGAGCGTGTAGCAGCTGGAACTGACCTGAATGCACTTCGTATCGTACCATACGCTAACCCATTCAGAACCTATCCACTGGTTAACGACTATGACAAATTCAAAAAACTCGTAGAAGAGAAGAACGTAGATTGCTATATCGTGAACACTGGTGATTTCATGGGTCAGAAGGTTAAACCTGCTGATACTCTTGGAATCCTTGAGACCATCGTTGAGGGTAAAGCAAACTTCGAGCAGTGGGGACCATTCACTGATATCGAGATCATGAATGACTGGTCTGGAAGAACTGCAGACTTCACTCCAAACCTGCAGGATGCTGACTATGTTGCACAGCTGAAGAACGCTATGCAGAACCGTGTAGACGCAGTTGCTAAGTTCGCTACTGCTAAAGATGGTTATGATAAGCTTCCGGATGAGGCTCTTGCAGCTCTCCAGAAACTGGTTGATCAGTTAGCATAATTTAGTCTACATATTAGGACACCGCTTAGGCGGTGTCCTTTTTGAATCATAAACAGAAGCGGAGGCACATACAATGAAGCATGGAAATTTTATTCTGGAAGCCTGTGTAGACAGTCCGGAATCTGCAGCTGCAGCCCAGATAGGCGGGGCAGATCGTCTGGAACTGTGTGGACATCTGATTATCGGTGGAGTGACTCCGGATGAGTGGCTGTTTCGTAAGGTGAAAGAGGTCTGTGAACTTCCTGTTCGTGTTCTGATTCGACCGAGATTTGGTGATTTTTGTTATACTGATTATGAATTTGAACTGATGAAAATGCAGGTGAGACATTTTCGGGAATTAGGGGCAGATGCGGTCGTGATTGGCTGTCTGCAGCCAGATGGGAGTCTCGACATGCAGCGGATGGAACATCTGGTAGATTTGGCTGGAAATATGGAGGTGACGCTGCATCGGGCATTTGATGTATGCAGAGATCCGTATGAAGCGTTGGAACAGGCTATAGAGCTTGGCATCGGAACTATTCTGACTTCGGGACAGGAAAGCAGCTGCATGAAAGGACAGGAATGTTTAAAGAAACTGCAGCAGCAGTCAAATGGTCGAATTACATTGATGGCAGGAGCGGGAGTGAATGCAGACGTGATAGAAGCATTATATCGGTCTACGGGATTGCGAGCATATCACATGTCAGGAAAAAGGACGGGGGATTCAGTCATGCAGTATCGTAGAGAGGGTGTGCCCATGGGACTGCCTGGAATCAGTGAATATGAGATCTGGCGTACAGATGCAGCAGAGATACAGAGGGCAGCAGCGGTTATGTCGAAATTTCCAAAAAAATGAAAAAATGGCAGAAGTTTTTATGTACCATAGTTGTCAAATTTGAAAAAATGGGTTATACTAAGATTGTAAATTTCCTGGGGTGTTCGACAACCTTGTTATTTTGAACCTACATTTACGTTCATGGGATTCCAATATCGCAGACGTGATGTCAGGCCCCCGTCCGTAAGGATGCCAGGGGAAGGCTGAGCGGCTGTTGAGGTTACCCACCTAGCATTAGCTAGGCGTCAAAATACAGGGAACGGCACTTTGGGAAAAACGGAAGATATCGGGTATTGCAGAATATGCAATACCCGTTTTTTGTCCTGTAAGAAATGTGTTTGGTTTTGGAGGGGTTGGGTTGTATCGACAGAAATTAAAGCAAAAAGCCTTTACACTTCTGGTTATGGTGGTGTTTTTGGTGGCTTTGATCGTTCGCAGTACGGACAAGACGAAGGAGGAACGTGTGACAGAAGAGGGAGAAGAACTGGTGATCCCTAAGGAAGAGACACACGAAGAGACACTGATTCCACAGGCGGTCTGGGAGATGCCGGGAGCAGATACGACGATTCGTGTTTTGCTGTTGAATGATTCAGGTTCTGTGTACCATAAAGAAAAAGAACTGCCAGAAGAGTATCCTGGTGAGCTTCAATATTATGAAGAGGAACAGGGATGGGTGATTGTCAATGAGCTGCCTTTGGAAGAGTATCTGCGCTGGGTGGTGCCAAGTGAGATGCCGTCTACTTATGCACAGGAGGCTCTGAAAGCCCAGGCGGTGTGTGCGCGGACCTATGCAGTCTGGCAGATGCAGGATTATGCTTATCCAGAGTATGAGGCACATGTGGATGACAGTGTATCCTACCAGGTCTATCACAATATTGACAGTCAGCAAAGCACGGACCAAGCAGTAACAGATACGAAAGGGCAAATTATGCTGTATGATGGAGTGCCTGTGAAAGCATACTATTTTGCGACTTCTTCCGGGAATACAACCGATGAAAATATCTGGGAGAAAGGCGACCGGAATGTGACGCCTTATATTGCCGGACGTATAGTAGGAGATTCTGAGAATTCTCGAGATTTTTCCATAGAAGAAAACTTTGAGAGATTTATCCAAAAAAAACGTTCAGGGGATTTGGAAATCGGAGAACCCTGGTATCGTTGGAATACTTATATTTCTCTGGCGCAGATCGAAAAGAATGTGAAAAACTGGATACGGATAAGAGCTGCACGCACGGAGGATGGGATTCTTTTACAGAAAGATGAGAACTATGTCTGGCCTGATGTGGATGCTATCGGAGTGATCCAAAGTGCAGAGATTATTGAACGAAATACGGGAGGTGCAGCGCATCAGATGATTCTCAAAGGCGAAGATGGTGTGTTAAAGATTAAATATGAATATAATATTCGTCTGATGCTGGGAGTACCTGGAGGCAGGATTTGTAAAAATGATGGAACAATTGGAGAAGGCGGCAATCTTCTTCCAAGCGGATATTTTATTTTGGAGCCGGTGAAAGAGGATGGAATACTGGTTGGCTATGAAGTGATCGGCGGTGGATTGGGACATGGTGCAGGCATGAGCCAGAATGGTGCACGAATCCTGGCAGAGCAGGGCAAGAATTATGAAGAGATTCTTCAATACTTTTATAAGGATATTTGTCTTGCAAGGATGGAGTGAAAAATGATGCGTTTGTTTTCGGTGGGAATGAAGATGAAGAAAGAGATAGAGAAACAGCATGTGGGAGCTTATGCGGCACAGTCTGCTTATTTTATCATATTGTCTTTTCTGCCTCTGATTATTCTGCTTTTGTCATTGTTTCAGTATACCGGTATTGGAAAAGGACAGTTCTATGCTCTGATACAGTCTGTGATTCCTGTGAATTTTCAGAGCTGGCTTATTGGTATTGTGGATGAGATGTATGAGCATACGATTGCAGCGGTGTCGATATCTGCATTGATGACTATATGGTCTGCCGGGAAAAGCTTTATGGCATTGAATCGGGGAATGAATGCGATCTGCAGGGTAGATAAAAAGCCCAATTATTTCCTGATGCGGATCAGAGGAGCTGTATTTGCATTGTTTTTTGTGATTCTTCTCACGGCAACACTGGTACTGATTGTCTTTGGTAATTTGATTCATGAGATGATGACAGTATATTTTCCGGTTATTGCATTTTTTACCAGAATTATTCTTTCGTTTCGTGCTGTATTGATGTTGGTGTTGTTTATTTTGTTTTTTGCACTTTTATATCGTTATCTTCCTAATCGTAAAACAACACTCCTGGAACAGCTTCCAGGAGCGATCTTTGCGGCAGTGGCATGGTATTTGTTTTCTTTTGGATTTTCCATGTATATTGAATATGGAAATGCATTTCGGATGTACGGGAGTTTGACAACAGCGATCCTGTTGATGTTCTGGCTGTATTTTGTGATGTACATCGTGTTGATCGGGATGGAAATCAATTATCAGATACAATATTTTTTGCCCATATCCCGGAGCGCAGAAGAATGACACCTATGATAACTTTAATTGCATCTGCGAACTGAACGCAAAAATAGATCCAGATCACAGACAGATCGGTGAAACGACTGAGTATAAAGGCAATCGGAAAAGAGATTACCCAGGAGAATACGCAGTCGAATAAAAATGTGACCATTGTTTTTCCGCCGCATCGCAGGGTAAAATAGGTTACATGGGCAAATGCATGGAGCGGAAGTGCCAGTCCGGCCACTCGCAGAAGCTGTGTGGCAAGGTCGCGTACAGTCTGTTCGGTATTATAGATCAGTGGTACAAATGGCGCACTGACGATGATTAAGAATCCGATACCAATGTGAAGAATCAAAGTAAAGAAGATCAGCTTGGTATCGGTATCCTTTGCACGTTCAATCTCACCGGCACCAAGCTGCTGTCCGACGATGATCGATACGGCGGAACCCATGGCAAACATGATGACACAGAACAGATTCCATGCGGTGGATGTGATATTGGTAGCAGCGACTACGGCAAGACCACGGGTAGAATAGCACTGGTTGATCATGGCAACACCCATACTCCAGAGAATCTCATTACAGATCAGAGGAGAGCTTGTCAAAAGTATCTTTTTTGTGATCTCCGCCGGGATATACAGGCTTTTAAAAGCTTTCTGGAAAAATACATATTTTTTTGAAGTGTGCAGTACATAGATGACAAGGTAAAGCAGCTCTACATAACGGGAAATGACTGTTCCAATAGCGGCACCCGCTACTCCCAGTCTTGGCGCACCGAAGTGTCCGAAGATCAGGATATAGTTGAGTATCAGGTTGGTAAAAATGGCAATGCAGCTTGCGACCATGGGAGCTACTGTCTCGCCGGCTTCTCTTAATGTGCTGGCATAGGACTGCGAGAGTGCAAATGGCAATAATCCGATCAACATGAGAAACAGATAGGTTGTAGCTTCTCTTTGTGTCAGTATCAAGTCGCCTCCGGAAGCACTGTCTGTCAGAAACAGGGAAATCAAAGGTTCATGGAAGCTGTACAAAATTCCTACAGCAACGGCTGTCATAATCAGACTGTAAATGATCTTAAAACGGAAGGCATACCGTACACCGTCGTAGTCACCTTTTCCGAAAAATTGTGCACCGTAAATGGAGGCTCCGGAGAGACCGCCGAAGATTGCCAGGTTGAAGACAAAGATCAATTGGTTGATAATGGCAACACCAGACATGGATTCTGTACCCAGACGTCCGACCATTACATTGTCCAGAAGGTTTACAAAGTTCGTGATGCCCTGCTGGATGATGATTGGGATGATCAGGATTAGAAGACTGCGATAGAATTGTCGGCTGCCGATCAGTTTTTTCTTGAAAGTATTTAACATGATTATATCCTCTG
This sequence comes from Lachnospiraceae bacterium, assembly GCA_017558865.1. Lineage (GTDB taxonomy): Bacteria > Bacillota > Clostridia > Lachnospirales > Lachnospiraceae > Hominiventricola. The sequence goes on along the minus strand of JAFYTM010000159.1, from coordinate 13,261 downwards.
TGTGATAAAAATTCTGTTCCTATTTTATGGGATATGGAAGAGAAAGTCAATGCAGTCAATCGTTTGCTGATGGTGAAAAGTGCTTGACTTTGCGGTGGTTTGTGATATGATAGTTGATATGTGAAATGCGAGGAAAGTGTCAGTAGCAACCTGTTTTCCAACAGAGAGAAAGGGTCATTGGCTGTAAGCCCTTTCAGGTTCAGACAGATTTGTGAATTTCCCACTGGAGCAGCATTCCTGAACCGTCCAGACAGACAGTAGGGAGTGACGTTGCCTGCACGTTACGCAGTATGAGTGCCCGGATGCTGTCCGGGAATCAGGGTGGTACCACGGATTATAAGCTTCGTCCCTAGTCGGGATGGAGCTTTTTATATTTTGTGCGTCCTTAGAAAGGAAAGGAGTTTTAAGATGAAAGAGAGATTGCAGAAAATCAAAGATGAAGCAATTGCGAAAATCAAAGCGTCTGAAAGCCCGGAAGCTTTGAATGAAGTGCGTGTGTCTGTACTCGGAAAAAAAGGAGAACTGACTGCACTGTTAAAGAGTATGAAGGATGTTGCCCCGGAAGATCGTCCGGCATTTGGTCAGCTGGTGAATGATGCCAGAGCAGAGATTGAGGCTGCGATGGAAGAGGCAAAGTCCGATATGGAGAAGATTCTTCTGGAGAAGAGACTTAAAGAAGAAGTAATCGATGTAACTCTTCCTGCTAAGAAAAATATGGCAGGTCATCGTCATCCGAATACCATTGCATTGGAAGAAGTAGAGCGTATTTTCGTTGGTATGGGTTATGAAGTTATCGAAGGACCGGAGATCGAATATGATCTTTACAACTTTGAAAAGTTGAATATCCCGGCAAATCATCCGGCAAAGGATGAGCAGGATACCTTCTATATCAATAAAGAGATCGTGCTCCGTACACAGACCTCTCCAGTGCAGGCACGTATCATGGAGAAAGGCAATCTGCCGATCCGTATGATCTCTCCGGGACGTGTATTCCGTTCTGATGAGGTGGATGCGACTCATTCTCCGTCCTTCCATCAGATCGAGGGACTGATTATTGATAAAAATGTAACATTTGCAGATTTGAAGGGTACTCTGGATGTATTTGCAAAAGAGTTGTTTGGTGCTGAGACAAAGACCAAGTTCCGTCCGCATCATTTCCCGTTCACAGAGCCAAGTGCGGAAATGGATGTTTCCTGTTTCAAATGCGGCGGAAAAGGATGCCGTTTCTGTAAAGGTTCCGGATGGATTGAGATTCTGGGCTGCGGTATGGTTCATCCTCATGTACTGGAGATGTGCGGTATTGATCCGGATGAGTACACCGGTTTTGCGTTTGGTGTAGGTCTGGAGCGTGTGGCTCTGTTGAAATATGAGATCGATGACATGAGACTCTTATATGAAAATGATATAAGATTCCTGAAACAGTTCTAAGGGGAGGTAGAAGAATATGAATACATCATTATCATGGTTGAAAGCATATGTGCCGGAACTGGATGTGACTGCACAGGAATTTACCGATGCAATGACTTTGTCCGGTACAAAGGTAGAAGGATATGAGGCACTGGATGCAGATCTGGAAAAGATCATTATTGGACAGATCGTAAAGATCGAGCGTCATCCGGATGCGGACAAGCTGATCATCTGTCAGGTAAATATTGGAGAAGGTGAGCCGATCCAGATCGTGACCGGTGCTCCGAATGTAAAAGAGGGAAATAAGGTTCCGGTAGTCGTAGACGGCGGCCGTGTAGCTGGCGGACATGACGGCAAGCCAACTCCAGGTGGAGTAAAGATCAAAAAAGGAAAGCTGCGTGGTATTGAGTCCAATGGTATGCTTTGTTCTATTGAAGAGCTGGGCTCCAGCAGAGAGATGTATCCGGAAGCACCGGAGTACGGCATCTATATCTTCCCGGAAGATGCAGAGGTTGGAACGGATGCGATCGAGGCACTTGGTCTGCATGATACCGTTTTTGAGTTTGAGGTAACCTCCAATCGTGTAGACTGCTACAGCATTGTAGGTCTTGCAAGAGAGGCAGCAGCTACCTTCCGTAAAGAGTTCAAGCCGCCGGTAGTGGAAGTAAAGGGAAGCGGCGATGATGTGAACAATTACATCAGCGTAGAGGTACAGGATGAGGAGCTTTGTCCGCGTTACTGTGCAAGAGTTGTAAAAAATATCAAGCTGGCTCCGTCACCGAAGTGGATGCAGAGAAGACTGGCTTCTGTAGGTATCCGTCCAATCAACAACCTGGTTGATATTACCAACTATGTGATGGAAGAGTTCGGTCAGCCGATGCATGCATATGATCTGGATACGATTGCAGGCAATAAGATCGTGGTTCGTCGTGCAGAGAAAGATGAGAAATTTGTGACTCTGGATGGTCAGGAGCGTACGATGGATGATTCTGTTCTGATGATCTGTGATGGAGAGAAAGCAGTTGGTATCGCAGGTATCATGGGCGGTGAGAATTCCATGATCACAGATAACGTACAGACCATGTTATTCGAGGCGGCTTGCTTTGATGGAACCAATATTCGTCTGTCCAGTAAAAAAGTGGGTCTTCGTACCGATGCTTCCGGTAAGTTTGAGAAGGGACTGGATCCGAACAATGCAGAAGCAGCAATCAATCGTGCATGTCAGTTGATCGAAGAACTGGGTGCCGGTGAGGTTGTAGATGGTATGGTAGACGTTTATTCTAAGAGAAAAGAGCCAGTTCGTATTCCATTTGAACCGGAGCGTATCAATGCACTTCTGGGTACCGAGATCAGCAAAGAAGAGATGCTTGGATATTTCAAACTGATCGATCTGGAGTATGATGAGTCTGCAAATGAAGTGATCGCTCCTACCTTCCGTCATGACCTGTTCCGTACGGCGGATCTGGCTGAGGAAGTAGCTCGTTTCTTTGGATATGATAATATCCCGACAACACTGCCAAGTGGTGAGTCTGCGATGGGTAAACTGCCATTCTATCTGAGAGTGGAGTCTGTTGCAAGAGATATCGCAGAGTTCTGCGGATTTTCTCAGGGTATGACTTACAGCTTTGAAAGTCCGAAGGTATTTGATAAATTATTGATTCCGGCAGATGCACCGGAGAGAAATGCAATCGTAATTTCCAATCCGCTTGGTGAAGATTTCTCGATTATGAGAACCGTATCTTTGAATGGTATGCTGACTTCTCTGGCAACAAATTACAACCGCAGAAATAAAAATGTGCGTTTGTATGAGATGGGTAATATTTATCTTCCAAAGAGTCTGCCGCTGACCGAACTTCCAGAAGAACGTATGCAGTTCACACTGGGTATGTACGGCGATGGTGATTTCTTTACTATGAAAGGTGTAGTAGAAGAATTCCTTGATAAGATCGGCATGAAGGAAAAAGAAAGCTATGATCCGAACGCAGGTAAATCCTTCCTGCATCCGGGACGTCAGGCGAATATTATCTATGGCGGAACGGTGATTGGATTTATGGGTGAGGTGCATCCGACCGTTGCAGCGACCTATGGTATTGGCGACCGCGCATATGTGGCAGTTCTGGATATGCCGTCTATCGTAGAGAAAGCAACTTTTGACCGCAAATACGAAGGTATTGCAAAATTCCCGGCTGTGACCAGAGATATCTCTATGGTTGTTCCGAAGAACGTTCTGGTGGGACAGATTGAAGATGTGATCGCAGTGCGCGGCGGTAAGATTCTGGAAAGCTATGAGCTGTTTGACGTATACGAAGGCTCTCAGATCAAGGAAGGATTTAAGTCCGTGGCTTACTCCATCGTATTCCGTGCGAAGGATAAGACACTGGAGGAGGCAGAGATCACCTCAGCGATGAAGAAGATCCTGAATGGTCTGCAGTCTCTTGGTGCGGAGTTAAGACAGTAATGACTGTGAGAAGAAAGTATTACAGGGTGCTGCTGCTTGCAGCAGTATCCCTGCTTCTTTTAGGTGTGTCTGTAAGAAGCGAAAAACAGGCAGTACAGATGGCACTGTCGGATGATGTAATATCTTCTCTGGATTCTTCATTTTGTGAAGGAGATCTGGTGCTGGATTTTACCTGCACAGGGGAGTATCCGGTTTATTATACGCTGGACGGAAGTATACCAACGCTGGACAGCAATTTTTATGAAGGTCCATTGACCTTGGCTTGTTCAGATGAAGTGCAGTCAGTGGTTGTAAGAGCATGTACATATGATGAAAATGCTGGAGTGTGGGGCGATTTGTTTACCCGCACTTATTTCTATGCCCGGGATATGGAAACCATTCACAAACGATTTGATACTTATATCGTATGTGTTACCAGTGATCCATATAATCTGTATGATCATGAGTATGGAATTATGACAGAGGGAAAGATACGGGAAGAATACATGAACAGCCCGAATTATGATCCGAAATTTTTACTGCAGCCGGCGAATTATACACAGCGTGGTATTGAATGGGAGAGAGATGCTCATCTGGAAATACTGACTGCAGATGGTGAGCATGTGATTGACCAGGATGTCGGTCTTCGAATTTTTGGCAATGCCAGCCGACAGTCCTATCGGAAGTCCATGAAATTTTATGCCAGAGAAGAGTATGGAGATGATACATTTTCTTATCCGCTTTTTCCTGAAAACAGATCTGTAAAATCAGGTGAAGTTCAGCCGGAATATAGAAGACTTATTATACGTAACCATGCGAATGACAGATCAGTAACTTTGTTTCGGGAAGAACTGTTTCAGCGATTGTGCAGTCAGATTGAAGGAATCGATTCGAAATGTGTGGCACCCGCAGCTGTTTATCTGAATGGAGAATATTATAATTTTGAATGGCTGCAGGAAGTGTATGATGATCTTTATATGGAAGATAATTATGGGGTTTCCGGATCAGAGTACTATGAGACAGCTACCGTGTGGCTTCATGAGGGTGAGGTTTCTACAGAGAAAGAGTTAAGAGCACAGGCGGCCTATGAGGAGCTGCAGGAATATGCAAAGCAGGATATGACCGATGATCGTGTTTTTGCAGAGTTCAGCAAAATCATGGATATCGATAATATGCTTCAGCATTATGCAGTGCAGTGTTATATTGCAAACTGGGACTGGGCTCATAATCGGAAATTATATCGATATACGGATTCTGTTTTGTCAGGTGAGACAGATCGTCAGGATGGAAGATGGCGTTTCTTATACTATGATATGGAAGTGGGATTCAATATTTATAATGAACCAGAGGAAGAATGGACGACCATTGTTTCTATGTTGGAAGAAGATGAACTGCTTGAAGCTGTTCTGCAAAGAGATGATATGCAGAAAAAGTTTGTAAACTATTTAGGTTTATGTATGAATGAATATTTTACAATGGAAAGAGTTCGTTCGGTTATTACGGAACTTCAAAATGAAAGGGATCATGAACTGTTGGAAAATATCATTTATAAAAGTGCCAGAGAAGAGGGCTATACCTTGACGATGGAAAGTATTGCATCTAATATTGACATTATCTATGAGTTTGTAGAGAAACGTCCAGATATTATCCGTAAAGAAGTAAAAGAATTGTTTGGTATCAGCATGTAAGAATGCGAGGTAGTATTATGAATTTACACGATTTTTATTATGATCTTCCAGAGGAACTGATTGCTCAGGACCCTCTGGAAGACCGTTCCAGCTCCCGATTGCTCCTTTTGAATAAAAAAAGTGGAGAAGTGGAGCATCATATATTTAAAGAAATCATTGATTACCTGCATCCGGGCGATTGTCTGGTAATCAATAACACGAAAGTTATCCCGGCTCGTCTGATTGGAAATAAAGTGGGAACAGATGCGAAGATTGAAGTTCTGCTTTTGAAAAGGGGCGAAGACAATGTCTGGGAAACGCTGGTAAAACCGGGAAAAAAGGCAAGACCAGGCGCAAGGATCAGTTTTGGTGACGGACTTCTGGTTGGTGAGGTACTGGAAGTAGTGGAGGATGGTAATCGTCTGATCCGTTTTGAATATGATGGAATCTTTGAAGAGATTCTTGATCAATTGGGACAGATGCCGCTGCCTCCGTATATCACACATCAGCTTCAGGATAAGACCCGTTATCAGACCGTCTATGCAAAGCATGACGGTTCTGCTGCAGCACCGACCGCCGGACTGCATTTTACACCGGAGCTTTTAGAGGCAATTCAGAAAAAAGGTGTTAACATTGCTCATGTAACCCTTCATGTGGGACTTGGTACGTTCCGTCCGGTAAAGGTGGAAAATATCCTGGAGCATCATATGCATTCGGAATTTTATATGGTAGAAGAAGATCAGGCGAAGCTGATCAATGAGACAAAAGAAAAGGGCGGACGCGTGATTGCTGTTGGTACAACGAGCTGCCGTACGCTGGAGTCTGCTACGGGAGAGGATGGTATTCTGAAAGCTGGAAGTGGTTGGACAGATATCTTTATCTATCCAGGCTACCACTTCAAGCTGATTGATTGTTTGATTACGAATTTTCATCTTCCAGAGTCTACGCTGATGATGCTGGTGTCTGCACTGGCTGGCAGGGAGCAGATTATGGCAGCATATGAAGAAGCTGTGAAAGAAAAATATCGTTTCTTTAGTTTTGGGGATGCGATGTTTATTACACAGGATTTACTTAAATCCTGTTAAACAGTGTCTGTCAGGGCTGCAAGGTCGGAATAGAAGTTCGGATAACTGATCTGTACGCAGTCGGCACCAATGATTTCTGTTTCGCCATCAGAAGCAAGCGCGGTGATGGCAAATGTCATGGCAATCCGATGATCCAGTTTGCTGTCGATGACGGCACCGCATAGAGGGTATCCGCCTTCGATGATCATGCCGTCATCAGTGGCTGTGATCTTTGCACCCATAGCACTGAGATTTCTTACCATAACGTCGATGCGGTTGGATTCTTTGACTTTCAGTTCCTGAGCATCCTTGATGATGGTTGTTCCCCTGGCAAAGCAGGCAAGGGCAGCAACGACTGGAAGCTCATCGATCAGTGTTGGAATCACGGCACCTTCTACAGTCGTTCCGTGAAGCTCACTATAACGGATGAGCAGATCAGCGGTCGGTTCTCCGCTTGTGCGGTCTTCGTTCAGAATCGTAATATCTGCACCCATATCCTGACATACACGGAGGATTCCATCACGGGTCGGGTTGATCCCGACATTTTTGATGAGGATCTCAGAACCGGGAACCATCAGGGCAGCTGCAATAAAATAAGCAGCAGAGGAAATATCTCCAGGCACTTTTATTTCCTGGGCTGTCAGTTTTGGATCAGGAAGGATGGTAGCGGTGGTATCTTCACTGGTCACGGAAGCACCAAAATGCTTCAGCATGATCTCAGAGTGGTTTCTGGACAGGTAAGGTTCTGTTACACTGGTTGGACTGTCTGCATAAAGTCCGGCCAGAAGGATACAGGATTTGACCTGAGCAGATGCAACTTTGGAATGATAATGGATTCCATGAAGCGGTGCGCCCTGGATATGGAGAGGGGCGCAGCCGTTATCCCGAATACTCCTGATCTTAGCACCCATCAGAGATAAGGGGTCCATGATCCGTTTCATAGGACGGCTTTGAATCGATGCATCTCCGTTTAATTCGCTGGTGAATTGCTGACCTGCCAGAATACCGGAGATCAGTCTGGTGGTTGTTCCGCTGTTGCCTACATCAAGCAGCGAAGCAGGAGCCTGAAGACCATGCAGTCCTTTTCCGTGGATCAGGATTTCATTCGACCGATTCTCGATCTGAATACCAAGTTTGCGAAAACAGTCGATGGTGGAAAGGCAGTCTGCACCCTGCAAAAAATTGGTCACTCTGGTTGTGCCTTCTGCCAGAGCACCGAACATGATGGAACGGTGGGAGATACTTTTGTCTCCCGGTACAGTAACCGTTCCTTTTAATGAATTTGATCTTGTAAATTTCATAAAGTCTCCTGATATTAACGTTCGTAAATGACGTAACGATATCTTCTTAAAATTTCTGCTGCGTGTTTCATCGCATATTCATCATAAAATTCAATACGAAGAACCGCTTCAATAAATTCACGGCTGTGAACGATGCCGATATTTTTCAGGTTAATCTGATTGCTTGCGAGGATCGTTGCAAGTGTTGCGATACCTCCTGCCTCATCTACCATATCACAGTAAATCTCGTAGATACGCTGAATCGGACCGTTTCCTTTAACAGGAAGACTGTTTCGGTAATCTCTGGAGGTTTCAAACAGATGATAGATGGCACCGGACTGTGCCTCATCCAACTGCTGTTTAATATGAGTCAGGGAAGCTATGTAATCATTCAGAATGGAAGAAATATTTTCCCGGTTCGTCATACAGATCTGCTCCCACATCTCCGGCGATGAGGATGCGATTCTGGTAATGTCCTTGAATCCTCCTGCAGCAACCAACTTCATAATTCCGTCCTGAGTGTCCGAATCCTTGACCAGATTGACCAGAGAGGATGCAATGATGTGCGGAAGATGACTGATACCGGCAGTGACATAATCATGTGTCCGATAGTCCAGTACAAGCGGTAAGGCTTTCAGGCTTTCCACAAAATCACGATATCTTGCCACTTCTTCCTCGGGTACCTGAGATGATGGAGTAATGATATAATAGGCATTTTCAATCAGTATCCGCTTGGAATTGGCGTATCCGGTCTTTTCAGAACCGGCCATTGGATGACCGCCGATAAAATTTGCTTCCAGACCCAGTTCCGTTACTTTTGCGTGAATGTCACATTTTGTGCTTCCTACATCTGTGATGATACAGGAAGGTCGAATGATCGATTTTAACTGCTCCAGATATTCTGCGTTGTTGGAAACCGGAGCGCATAGAAAAATATATTTACAGTCGGCAAATGCCTCGTCAACGGTGTCCTGAATGCGGTCGATCACCCCGTCTGTGACTGCCTGTTCCAGTGTTGCTCTGGTGCGGGAGCTTGCGATAATCTCTGCATCCGGATAAAAATAGCGGATCGCTCTGGCGATGGAACCGCCGATCAGACCGAGTCCGATAAAACCGATTTTCATGACAAATCTCCTTTAGCGCGTTAATGTTGTAAGTATAACACGTTTTATAAAAAAAGCAAAGTATAATGTTTTTGTTGCAAAAATAAACATATTGTGTATAATGAAAGTATCAGAAATAATCCAGGGCGTTCGCCCGAATATTTCCCCAGAAGAAAACTGCATACGAATTGCTGTGGTTACTGTACTTTGATAATTTCATAAAAGGCTTTACATCTTCTCAAAATCGCCTATAATAAAAGTATAGATATTATTAAAAAGGCGGTGAATATTATGAATTATGAGGTGGACAGCGTGGGAATGAGTGATAAACAATTTGAAGTTTATAATGCATTGATCAGTTTTATTGATGAACTCATTGATGCGGAACCGGATGATGCTAAAAGAGAAAAACTGAAAATTCGTAAAAAAAATATTCTGGCAAATAACAAAGAGATTGAGAATTAAATAAGCAACCTGTAAATCATGGTGTAAAGTCTTTTATGAAATTATGAAGACTTTGCACTTTTTTTGATTTTGCAGTGGTTGTACCCTGATAATTGAATAAAGACTTTACATCTTCTCTGGACCACTTATAATAAAAGTATCAGATATTATAAAAAGTCAACGAATATCGTATGAATTATGAGGTGGACAGTATGGGAAAAAGTGATGAACAATTTGATGATGATATGTTTTTCAGTTATATTGATATGTTTTATATGGATTCATTGATCAATGCAGAACCGGATGAAGCAAAAAGAGAACAGATGAAAATGCGTAAAAAAGATATTCTGGAAAACAATAGAAAGATTGAAAGCTGAATAAAGGTTTTACACTTTTAGTAAAATTCCCTATAATTTACTTAACTGTTGGTTGTATGTTTTGAAATTTGTTTGGATTAAATGAAAAGGGGTGGAAGGATGGAAGAGATGATCGGTATACTGATTGATAAGTATGCAGATCTGATTCGTATTAAAAGAGCAGGAAAAGAAGAGAATGAGGAGTTGGAGTACCAGTTAAAAGTCACAAAGGCGAAGCTTGAGGCATATGGCGTTGTAACAGAGACGCTGGAATTTAAATAACAATTAAAAATATAACCTATACATATAAGGTGTAAAGTCTTTATTGAATGATCAGTAAGGGCTTTGCACCTTTATTTTTGTTCATTATTTTCAAGGTTTAGATAGAATTCCGCTAATAAAAAAGCTTTTTCCACCTTTTCTTTCGGATAAGTTTCCATGAATCGTTGTAATTTCTGGTGTGTACGATCAGAATTGTATTCTTCTTCTCCAAATAATAGATAGTCAACACTGACATCGCACACTTTTGCAATCTGAGCAAGAACACCAATCGTAGCAGTTCTTTTTCCGTTTTCGATCAGAGCAAGGTAAGAGGGAGAGATATACAGCATATCTGCAAAAAAATCCTGTGTCTTATTTTGTTTGGTTCTTAAAGATTTTATTCTTTGTCCCATCTCTTTTAAATTCACTAAATAACTTGTCATGAAAACCTCCTTTATATGAAATACATTATCATCTAAATAGGTCAAAAAATTACTAAGAGAAATGAAAATATTGACTAATAGTAAGGAAAGGGTTAAAATAAAGCTGAAAGAGGGGATGGAATTGAAGATAAAAGTAGCAATTTTAGATCATGACGAGAATTATAAGAGTCGTCTGGTCAATAATTTTCAGATTAAATATGCAGATAAACTGGAACTGTATGTTTTTTCGACAACAGAATCTTTAGAGATTCATATGAAGACCAGTCGATTGGATGTTGTACTTGCGGATGAAACGATTCCTTTGGAGCAGGATAAATTTCCACAGGGTACGGCACTGGTTTATCTGTGTAAATCAACAGGGATTGAAGAATTGGAAGGACTTCCAACGATTTGTAAATTTCAGAAGACAGACACGATATACAAGCAGATTCTTGGTATCTATGCAGAACATGCTTCGCATATGAAGTTAAGTGTTCATGGTTCTTCTGCCAGAATTGTTCTTTTTCTGTCTGCGCAGGGAGGATGCGGAACCTCGTCTGCGGCAGCGGCTTATGCACTTCGATGTGCGCACAATCAGAAAAAAGTCTTTTATCTGAATCTGGAGTTGTTCGGTGGAGCAGATAAATATTTTTCCAGTGATGGTATCATGAGCTTTTCTGATGTGATCTATGCACTGAAAAGCAGGAAAAGCAATCTGCTGATCAAGATGGAAAGCTCTGTGAAAATTGACCGGTCTGGTGTGGAATTCTTTGATACCTGTAAAAATGCCTATGACATGCTGGAACTGAAAGATGAAGAGATTGATACGCTTTTGCAGGGGATTATCCAGATGAAGGAATACGAAGATATCATCATTGATGTATCTGGTGATATGGACGCCAGAAAGGTTATGTTGATGAAAGCATATGCTTCCCGGATCGTATGTGTCAGTGACGGCAGTATGATCGGAAATCAAAAGTTTGAACATTTCTGTGAAGTGTTGGGAGTAGCAGAACAGAGAGAAGGAACATCTTTGATAGAAAAGATGGTACTTCTGTATAACCGTTATGGCAGCAAAACCAGTTCTCAGCTGGATCAGTCTGCAATTCCTGTATTGGGCGGAATCCATCGATACGAAGGTGTAGCAGGAAGAGAACTGATTGAAGAGATTGCAAAACAGAATGTGTTGGAGCAGATATAAAAAAGGAAGATACGTATGACGGATGAAAGAATTCAGCAAGTCGTAAAAGAGATAAAAGGAAATATATACGATCATTACAATCTGAATACCATGAGTGATGAGCAACTGGAAGAAGCGATAGAAGAACTGCTTGTTCAGTATTTTCGTCAGGAATATATCACGATAGAAGAAAGGGTCAGCATCAGTGAACGGATATTCAGCTCGATCCGTGGTCTGGGACTTCTGGATTCAATCATGAAGGATGATCAAATCACAGAGGTGATGATCAATGGACCGGAAGATATCTTTATTGAAAAATCAGGAAAACTTTATAAACTGGAGCAGACCTTTGAGAGTGAACGTCAGTTGGAGGATGTTGTACAGAAAATCGTTGGTTTGGCAGGAAGGGAAGTCAATCAGGCAAATCCGATCGTGGATACCAGACTTCCAGATGGTTCCCGTGTGAATGTGGTGCTTCCTCCGATTGCCATGAAAGGGGCGACCGTTACAATCCGTAAATTTTCAAAAACACCCATGACGATTGAGCAATTATTGAAATACGGTTCCATCACACCGGAGGTGGCTCATGTGCTGGAGCTTCTTGTAAAGGCGAAATACAACATTTTCATATCCGGCGGAACTGGATCAGGTAAGACCACCTTTTTAAATGCCTTGTCTAACTTTATTCCCAGGGATGAGCGTGTCATTACGATTGAGGATTCTGCGGAACTGCAGATCACAGGAGTGGATAATCTGGTATCTATGGAGACCAGGAATGCGAATGCATCCGGAAGCGGAGCCATCACAATCCGGGACTTGATCAAATCCTCTCTGCGAATGCGTCCGGAGCGGATCGTTGTGGGAGAAGTCCGGGGAGGCGAGGCGCTGGATATGCTGCAGGCGATGAATACCGGTCATGATGGCTCCTTAAGTACCGGTCATGCCAACAGCACCAAAGATATGTTAAGCCGTCTGGAGACCATGGTTCTGCAGGGGGCGGATGGACTTCCGCTGGAAGCGATCCGTCAGCAGATTGCATCAGCAGTGGATGTGATTGTTCATCTGTCCCGATTGAGAGATAAGAGCAGAAAGACGATGGAGATATGCGAAATCGTTGGTTTTGAGAATGGGAAAATACAGGTCAATCCGATCTATCTGTTTGTAGAAGATGAGAACAGTACTTTGAATAAGGTATCCGGCAAGCTGCTCAGGACAAAAAATCCATTTATCAATGATCAGAAGCTTCGGATGGCTGGAATCAATGAGGAGATATAGACCATGAGGAAGAAGAAAAAGGAAGAATATACAGAACTGCACGGAATACTGGGGAATGCAGAAGATTACCACGTCTATCATATGAAGAAGATGGATTATCTGATTGCCGGACTGCTGGGATTTGCAGCCGGGGCAGTGGTGCTTTATGCATTTTTTCGAAGCGTGTGGTTTACATTGGCTGGAGCGGCTGTCTGTGCATTTCTGGTTCCACCGTATTATGAGGAATACAAAAAGAATGCCCGTTTAAAACAGCTTCGACTGCAGTTTAAGGATCTGCTGGAATCTCTGACCGCGTCCTATTCTGCCGGAAGAAATACACCGGATGCATTTGCAGACGCAAGAAATGATATGCAGTCGATCTATGG
>JAFYTM010000158.1 GCA_017558865.1 Lachnospiraceae bacterium | reverse complement strand
CTCATTGATTTCTTCAGTGCCCGCATCAGATCCCGACGCAAATGCAGAATCTGCTCTACATGATAATTGGTTACAATATCCAGATCTTCTCTGCTGTCCAGTTTTCTTTGATCCCTTATCACGGCTCCGCATTCCTCCAAATGCTTTCGATTCTCCTCACTCAATCTGCCTGGCGACTTGATCCTGCATAAAACTTCCATTTCCGCCACAAGCTGACGAGCCTTTCCCTGACAGACACGGAATGCCTCCAGCTTCCATCGATTACGTCGAAGATACAGGAACATACGTTGTTTGGAAAAAATATTAAGCTGACTTGCCATATGATCCGTCATCTGACTCATCTTTTTCGTATCCGGCAGGATATTATCTCCATCAAACATATCCTCCAAAAAGCGGAGAAGCTCCTGATCGAGACATTCCACGGTTGACCGAATTCTCTGGCTGTTGTCATACGGAAAAATCAGTGTATTGATCAACATTCCCACGCCGAGACCAATCGCCGTATCCCATAATCTTCCCAGTGCATAGACAATTGGCTGAACATCCGGTGTCGTACATAAAGTCACAACGATCAGACACGGAAGGGAAGGAGAGTACGGAAGCCTGACAATATTGTATAAAGTGATCACAAACACGATTCCAAGCCCGGCAGATACCAGTGACGGCAGCGACAAAGAAAGCAGCAGCATGCCTGCCAATGCTCCAAAAATCATTCCTACTACCTGCGTCAGACACGATCTCCAGGAATCTTCAAACGTATTCTCCATCGCAGCCATCGCACCCAGCATGGCAAAGATCAATCTGGAGGTAGTTGCACCATAAGAGGTCACGACAGCCATAGAAATAATCACAGCTGCAGCTGTTTTTAAAGTTCTTAGTCCAATTCGAATTCTTCTATATTTTATCATTCTCACTCATGATATCTCCTTCTGCTTATATCATTTTATCTTTAAAACATAATTATGCAAAAGCCTGCGGCTCACACCGCAGGCTTCCCCTCTCCTAAATTATTCGTTTACAGATTCTTCCACAACCTCTTCATACTTACTTAAAATCATGGTTTGTATAAAGTCACGGGTAGAAGAATTGATTGGATGAGCAATATCACGATATTCTCCATCCGATGCCTTACGGCTTGGCATCGCAATGAACAGTCCCTTTTCCCCCTCGATCACCTTAATATCGTGAACTACAAACTCATCATCAATGGTAATAGACACCACTGCTTTCATCTTTCCTTCTTTTGTCACTTTTCGAATCCGTACATCTGTAATCTTCATATAATCCCCCTGTCTCATGTTTGCCGACCCCTCAGCTTACATGATATATCTTTCACTCTTTTCAATAACCACCTTCACGCCATCTTCCCCAACATAACGTGAATTTGCCCGGATGGTATCTCTGCTCTCTACGATACAATTCTCAATATATGTATTATCACCCAAATATACATCATTGAGAATAATCGAATTCTTGATCACACAATTACTGCCTACGAATACTTTCTTAAACAGAACAGAATTCTCTACCGTTCCATTAATAATACATCCACTGGCAACCAGACTGTTCTTCACATTAGAACCTGCATTATACTTTGCCGGAGGAAGATCCTGTACTTTTGAATACACCTCAGGTTCTTCCTGAAGGAAATACTTTCTGATCTCCGGCTTTAAGAATTCCATATTCGTTTCATAATAAGATTCCACAGAAGCAATACTGTTCCAGTAACTGTCCAGTTTATAAGCATACACTTTTTTAATATTTTTATATCGAATCAGAATATCCCGTACAAAATCATAACGGTCTTCCTGTGCGCATTTTTCCAGAAGCTCAATAAGCTGACGTCTCCGGATAATATAGATACCGCAGGATACCAGATTGGAATTTGTCATCATCGGCTTTTCCTCCATATCAATGACTCTTCCATCCTCGTCTGCTCTCATGACACCGAACCTGGTCATATCGGTTTCCTCAGGCATCTCCTTGCAAACAACCGTGATATCTGCTTTTTTCTCTATATGGTATTCCAGGACTTTATTATAATCCAGCTTATAGATTCCATCACCAGACGCAATTACAACATACGGCTCATGACTCTGCTTTAACCAGTCAATATTCTGATAGATCGCATCTGCAGTTCCGCGATACCAGAAGCTGTTCTCGGCTGTCACCGTTGGAGTGAAAACATAAAGTCCTCCCTGTTTTCTTCCAAAATCCCACCATTTAGCAGAATTCAGATGCTCATTCAGAGAACGGGAATTATACTGTGTCAATACTGCCACTTTCTGTACATGTGAATTGGACATATTGCTCAATACAAAATCAATACTTCGATAGCTTCCCGCCATCGGCATCGCTGCAACTGCACGTTTTGCTGTCAGTTCCCTCATGCGGTGGTTATTTCCTCCCGCCAAAACGATTCCTATTGCTCTCATGCCCCTTCACCTGCCTTAATCAATGTCTCACCGCCTGCAAGAATACCATCTGGATAATCGCCCAGTTCTGTCCGACCGGAAATCGCTGTATTCAGTCCAATCTGTACTCCTGATGGGATTACTGAATTCTCACCAATCGTCACAAGACCAAACGAATATACTTTTGGATTTTCCTTATTCGGAATATCCTCGCCGATACCAAGAACACAGTTCTCGCCGACCACTACATCTTCTGCAATGATTGCTCTGTCAACCGTCGTACCTGCACCGATCACCGTGTTCTTCATAATAATGGAATCACGTACAACCGCCCCATTACCTACGGTCACACCTGCTCCCAGTACGGAATTGATCACGGAACCTTCAATCGTTGAATTACCGCTTACAATACTTCTCTCAATAAAACCGTCTGCGGATACAAATAACGGCGGAACTGCATCACTCTTCGTATAGATCTTCCAGAATTCCTCATACAGATTAAATTCCGGAATGATATCAATCA
Source organism: Lachnospiraceae bacterium (assembly GCA_017558865.1). Classification (GTDB taxonomy): domain Bacteria; phylum Bacillota; class Clostridia; order Lachnospirales; family Lachnospiraceae; genus Hominiventricola. The sequence continues at coordinate 21,650 of JAFYTM010000158.1, read as the reverse complement.
GCTCCATATTGGCTTCCCAATAAGAACCAAGCGTTCCTACATCTTTCCAATAACCATTGTACTCATAAGCAAACAGTCGCTCTCCATTCCCAAGACATTCCGGAAGAATATGCTTTCCAAAATCACATCCCGGTATCTCTTTCATCTGAATCAGAGCCTCACGAAGCACTTTCCATGTAAAAATATAGATACCCATAGATGCCAGATTACTTCTTGGATGCTCCGGCTTTTCTTCAAACTCTGTGATCCTTCCATCATCGTCTGTAATCACCACGCCAAAACGCCCTGCTTCATCCCACGGAACCGGCATACAGGCAATCGTTACTGCCGCATCATTATCCTTATGATATTCCAGCATCACCTCATAATCCATCTTGTAAATATGATCGCCGGAAAGAATAAGTACATATTCTGGATTGTAGGTATCAATATAATCAATATTTTGATAAATCGCATTCGCTGTACCGGAATACCAGTCACTTCCAGCACTTTTTTCATATGGTGAGAGAATGGTCACGCCTCCGCTGTTACGGTCCAGATCCCACGGCATACCAATTCCAATATGCGTATTCAAACGCAATGGCTGGTACTGGGTCAATACCCCGACCGTATCAATGCCGGAATTCACACAATTGCTGAGAGGAAAGTCAATAATACGGTATTTACCTCCAAAAGCAACGGCTGGCTTTGCTACTTTTGCAGTCAGTACACCTAAACGGCTCCCCTGTCCGCCAGCTAAAAGCATGGCTATCATCTCTTTTTTCATCTCGCTATCACCTCTTGCTGTAACATATATCATGCTTTGATAGCCGTATTATAGCATACCTTTTGTAAATAGTGAACATTTTTACATGTTTTTACATTTAGTTTTTGTAATTTTTGCCATTCGACAATGTTTTCTCCCCCTATAATACTTTTATTTTTTTGTAGAAAGAGTTATACTTTAATAAAAAACAGAAACGGAGACATTATATGTATCAGATAAATTTTCAAGCTCCAGTACACATTCATTTTATCGGGATCGGCGGAATCAGTATGAGCGGTCTGGCAGAAGTCCTTCTCAGAGAAGGGTTTCAGGTATCCGGTTCTGATGCCCGAGAATCCGAATTAACACGACATCTGGTAGATCAAGGGGCCATGATCTACTATGGACAGTGTGCAGATAATATTAAGGAAGAAACTGATGTCGTTGTCTATACCGCAGCCATCCATCCGGACAATCCGGAATATACCGCTGCAAAGTCTGCCGGTATTCCAATGCTGAGCCGCGCAGAGCTGCTGGGACAGATGATGCGTAATTACAAGACATCTATCGCAGTATCCGGTACTCACGGAAAGACCACCACAACTTCCATGCTTTCCATGGTGCTTTTAGAGGCAGATCAGGACCCGACCATCTCCGTAGGCGGTATTCTTCCTGCTATTGGGGGCAATATCCGTGTAGGACAGTCCGGTACTTTCCTGACTGAAGCATGTGAATATACCAACAGCTTTTTATCTTTCTATCCAACCGTCAGCATCATATTGAATATTGAGGAAGACCACATGGATTTCTTTAAAGATTTGGCTGAGATCAGGGATTCCTTCCACCGCTTTGCAAAGCTGCTTCCTGAAGATGGACTTTTAGTTCTCAACAGCGAGATCGAACAGCCGGACGAGATCACCAACGACATTGCAGCAAGAGTCGTAACCTATGGTCTTGACGGAACAGAAGACTACACAGCAAAAGAGATTATTTATAATGAAAAAGGCTGTGCTTCCTTTTTCCTGTATCAAAGAGGAGCATGTCTAGGACAGGTGAATCTGAATGTTCCAGGACTCCATAATGTCTCAAACGGTCTCGCCACCATGGCAGCCGCACTGGAACTGGGAATCGATTTTAACAAAGCAGCCGCAGGACTTTCCATGTTCCACGGTACCAATCGTCGTTTCCAGTATAAAGGAGAGATCAATGGAGTAACCATCATCGATGATTATGCCCATCATCCAACAGAGATTGCGGCAACACTGAAAGCTGCTGCCAATTATCCGCACAGAGAACTCTGGTGCGTTTTCCAGCCGCATACCTACACACGAACCAGGGCATTCCTGACTGAATTTGCAGAAGTACTCTCCAAAGCAGACCATATTGTATTGGCTGATATCTATGCTGCAAGAGAGACCGATACCCTTGGAATCAGTTCCCAAACCCTGCAGGCTGAGATTGAAAAACTGGGCAAAACCTGCCATTACTTTTCCACATTCGACGACATAGAAAAATTTTTATTAGAAAAATGTATACACGGTGACCTGTTGATAACTATGGGTGCCGGAGATGTCCTAAAAATTGGGGAAAATCTGCTTTCCAAATAAAGTTATCCACATTATCCACATGTTTATCAACATTTAAAGTTGTATACTCATGTGGATTTTTTCGTGGATAAAACATTTACATAATATTTGTAAACCCTGCTGTCAAAAAACCTGATTTTTGTCGAATTTACAGGCTTTTTCTCCGTTTAAAGGTTTCCCATAAAACAAACTATCCACCAAGTTATCCACATTATCCACATTTGTACTCTATACAACTTGTCCATATCCGCACCAACTTCCCAGACTATTTTCTTTTTTAAAACCTTATGCTATAATGCCAACGAACGGAATTTGATTTCTTACACACAGAAAAGAGGCACTTTATGGGAAATTTTGTTTTAAAAACAGAAAGCTTAACTGGTACAACCAGTGTTTCCAACTTATTTTTAGACCGTTATATGCCTAAAGCAAACGGAGAATATGTTAAGGTCTACCTTTTCCTTTTGCGGGCACTGCACAATCCTTCACAGGATCTGTCTGTGGCTGGTCTTGCAGATGCACTGGATCACACGGAAAGTGATATTCTGCGTGCGTTAAAATACTGGGAAAAACAGAAACTGCTGAAACTGGAATGCAGCTCATCTAAGGAATTGCAGGGAATCTATCTTCTGAATATTCCATCTGAGGATGCCCCTACAGAACCTCTTTCCTGCAGCCAGGAGTCATTGAATGAGTCCGTTCAGACAACCAGAAAAAATTACAGCCGCAGCGAACTGGCGAGGTTTTCCACTCAGACAGAATGCCGACAGCTTCTGTTTGTCTGCGAACAATATATGAAAAAAACGCTTTCTCCTTCCGAGATTGAGGTGATTCTTTATTTTTATGATCAGCTTCACTTTTCTGTAGATTTAATTGAATACCTGGTAGAATACTGTGTATGCAAAGGAAGCAAAAGCATCCATTATATAGAAACGGTAGCTCTTGCATGGGCAGAAGCAGGCATTACAACTGTTGCACAAGCCAAAGAACGGACTACCACCTACACACGCAATACCTTTGCGATTATGAAAGCCTTTGGATTAAATGACCGAAATCCGGTTGAACCGGAAGTAAAATATATCGAAAAATGGCTGCGAAAATATGACTTTACGCTGGATCTGATCCTGGAAGCCTGCCACCGGACGATGGATAAGCTTCACAAGCCAAATTTTGAGTACGCTGACCGTATCCTGAAAAAATGGCAGGAAAACAAAGTACGAACCATGGCAGATGTACAGACACTTGATCTGGCACACCAGAAACGCACTGCACAGAAAAAACCTGCTGCCAATGCCCGTTCTACTGGTTTTTCCAACTTTGAACAACGGGATTATGATTTTGACGAACTGGAGAAACAGCTTCTCCAGAGTCAGTAGGAGGATATTATGCCGCTGACCAACAAACAGCATGACGCTATCATGCGCGGCTATGACCGCAGACAATATCTGAATTACCGACAGCTTTGTGCTCGACAGGATGAGATCTATCAAAAGTTTCCCCGCATCCGGGAGATTGAAGAAAACATCTCCTCCTATAGTCTTCGTCAGGCAGAAAAACTGTTTGATGCAGATCCGAATGCACTGTCTGATCTCAAAACACAGCTTCTTTCTCTTCGTCAGGAAAAAGAACTGTTATTAACAAAAGCAGGCTATCCTGCTGATTATCTGGACAGACACTATACCTGTCCGGACTGCCAGGACACCGGTTATATTGGAAGAAAAAAATGCCATTGTTTTCAAAGGGAAGAGATCCGCTTACTCTACTCCTCTTCCCGTCTGGAAGGAATTCTGACAGAGGAGAATTTTGATACCCTCTCTTATGAGGTCTACGATGAAGAGCAGATGGAATCCATGCCTGCCATTATTCGGCTTTGTCAGAACTATGTAAAGACTTTTGATCAGGAGTTTAAAAATCTGCTTTTTTATGGTTCAGTCGGCACCGGCAAGACCTTCCTGACCAACTGTATTGCCAAAGAACTGTTGGACCGTCGACACTCTGTCATTTATTTTACAGCATTTCAGTTTTTTGAACTTTTCTCTGCATGGAACACCTCTGAGTCTGAGGATTTTTCCAGACGCCATGAAGCGCTTCTGGAAAGTGACCTTCTGATTCTGGATGATATCGGTACAGAAATGGCCAATACCTTTACCGTATCGAAACTGTTTCAGGTATTGAATGAACGGGTACTCAGGAGGAACTCAACGATTATTTCCACCAACCTGTCTCCCAGAGATTTTCGCGACATATACAGCGAGCGTGTTTTCTCTCGTATCACCAGTTCCTATACATTAGTGAAATTTACAGGCAGTGATATCCGAATTCGCAAGAAAATTGCCCGTTCCCGCTAAAATCCCTTGACGTTGCCTTTATATAAATGATATAAAGGTCTTAAATAAAATTTATATATTTTTAACAACTACCCTTTGGAGGATTTATTATGAATATTCAACGCAGTGAACGTGTTCTGGAAACAGTTCCGGTCGGTTCTCTGGGCATCATTCCACTGTCCAGCTGCAAAGAACTTGGAGATAAAGTAAATGAATATCTGGTACAGTGGCGTCATGAAAGTGCCCTTGAGCACAAGAACACCATTGCATTCCAGGGATATGAACAGGATTCCTATATCATTGATACAAAAGTTCCGCGATTTGGTTCCGGTGAAGCAAAAGGTATTGTTCTGCAGTCCGTCCGCGGAAGAGATCTGTATCTGATGGTAGATGTATGCAATCACAGTCTTACTTATTCCCTGTGCGGAATGACGAACCATATGTCTCCGGATGACCACTATCAGGATCTCAAGAGAATCATCGCCGCATGCGGCGGAAAAGCAAGAAGAATTACGGTGATCATGCCATTTTTATATGAAAGCCGTCAGCATAAACGTTCTTCCAGAGAATCTCTGGACTGTGCACTGGCACTTCAGGAGCTGAGCAACATGGGCGTGGACAACATCATTACCTTTGATGCACACGATCCACGTGTACAGAATGCAATCCCGCTTCATGGATTTGAAACGGTACAGCCAGCTTACCAGTTTATCAAAGCTCTTCTGACCAATGTGAACGATATTCAGGTTGACAGTGATCACCTGATGGTAATCAGCCCTGATGAAGGCGGTATGAGCCGTGCAATCTACATTGCAAACGTACTTGGCGTAGATATGGGTATGTTTTACAAACGCCGCGATTATACCAAAATTGTCAATGGACGCAATCCAATCGTTGCTCACGAATTCCTTGGCAGCAATGTAGAAGGAAAAGATGTCATTGTCATTGACGATATGATTTCTTCCGGTGAAAGTATGATTGATGTTGCAAAACAGTTAAAGGACCTCAAAGCAAACAGGATCTTTATCTACTCTACGTTTGGTCTTTTTACTGATGGTATGGAAAAATTCGACAAAGCATATGAAGAGGGACTTTTTTACCGTCTTCTGACCACCAATCTGGTCTACCAGACACCAGAACTGCTCTCCCGCCCATATTATATTTCCTGTGATATGAGCAAATATATTGCACTGTTGATTGATACACTGAATCATGATGCATCCATCAGTGAACTTCTGGATCCATATGAACGTATTCATAAGTTCCTGAAAAAATACAAAAACGGAGAAGTGTAAGATAAAATCCTGCCTCCAGTATCTACGGAGACAGGATTTTTTTACGAAAGAGAGGGTATTTTATGAAAAATTTTATCTTTATTTCACCTGCATTTCCAACCAATTATGAAAATTTCTGTGCAGCACTGAAAGAAAATGGAGTCAATGTACTGGGTATTGGGGATACACCTTACGATACATTGTCTGATCGACTGAAAAGTACACTGACCGAATATTATAAAGTAGAAAATATGCAGAATTATGACGAAATGTTCCGTGCTGTCGCATTCCTTTCTTTTCGTCATGGCAAAATTGACTGGCTGGAGAGCAACAATGAATACTGGCTGGAGCAGGATGCAAGACTTCGTGAAGATTTTAATATCCCAGGACTCTCGCCAAAGGATATGACTGCCATCAAATTTAAATCCGAGATGAAAGCCGGCTATAAAAAAGCGGGGGTTCCAACAGCCCGTCATCATCTGGTCAGTGATCTGGCAGCTGCCCTTTCTTTTGTTAAAGAAGTTGGCTATCCGGTGATTGTAAAACCAAACTGCGGTGTCGGTGCATCTGATACCTGGAAAATTCATAATGAACAGGAATTACGAACCTTTTACTGCAACCTTCCGCATGTACAGTATATTATGGAAGAATTCGTCCCAGGTGAAATCTGCTCCTATGATGCAATTGTCAACAGCAAGGGTGCTGTCCTGTTTGAGACCGGCAACATTACCCCTCTTTCCATCATGGACTGTGTCAATGGTCATGAGGATGCGATCCGTTTCTATATCGTAGATAAACTGGCAGACGATTTAAAGGAATACGGTCGTGCCTGTGTGAAAGCATTTAAGATTCGAAGCCGTTTTGTCCACCTTGAATTTTTCCGTCTGAGTGAAGATCATGATTATCTGGGCAAAAAAGGTCAGGTAGTGGCTCTGGAAGTCAATATGCGTCCATGCGGCGGACCTACTCCGGACATGATCAATTACGCATACAATACCAACTGCTACCAGCACTGGGCTGATATGATGATATTCGACAAACTCCAGCACATAACAAAAGCCACACCATGCTTCTGCGCCTTTGTAGGACGTTGGAAAGAGGTTTCTTATGCACATTCACATGAAGATATTACAAACACCTTCCAGTCAAGCCTGAAAGCCGCTACAGAGCTTCCAGAGGTTCTGGCTCACGGTATGGGAAATTTTATGTACATAGCAAAACTGGAAACCACAGATGCAAGGGAAGAGTTCTTCCGATATGTTCTGGAAGAAACCACACCAAAGACAAATAAATGATTTTATAAATAATGCAAAGGAATAGACTAGAATATGCAGATTCAAGAACACAATTGGTACAGTGCATCACTGAACCGCAATATGCCGCTGAAGATTTATGGACATGCCGGAAAACCATGTCTGGTAATTCCGTCTCAGAATGGAAAACACAATGATTTTGAAGGATTCGGGATGGTAGAAGCATGCCGTTCCTGGATTGATGCTGGAAAGCTGCAGCTTTTCTGTATTGATACCATTGATGAGGAGACCGTGTCCTGTACCTGGGGTGATCCCCGTCAGCGCATCGAACAGCATGAACGCTGGGTACAGTATATTATGCAGGATGTCGTTCCCATGATGGAACAGTACGGAGGCGGACAGAAATGCATGACCGTAGGATGCAGCATGGGTGCTTACCACGCAGGCAATCTGTTCTTCCGTTTCCCCGACCGTTTCAATGCAACGATCTGCTTAAGCGGTGTATACGATGTGACTACGATGCTGAACGGTTATATGGATGGGCTGGTATACCTGAACTCCCCATACCATTGTCTGCAGAATATGCCGGAGGATCATCCATACATGGAGCTTTATCGCCAAAGCAACGCTTATATCTGCGTTGGACAAGGAGCCTGGGAAGATGAACTTCTTGAAGACACCCGCAAGCTGGACTGGGTTCTGAAATCCAGAAACATTCCGGTATTTGTGGACTACTGGGGATATGATGTGAACCATGACTGGGATTGGTGGCGGATACAGATCCAGTATTTCCTGGGGAAATTTTTATAATTACAGACAGGCTGAGGGATTGCAATCCCTCAGCCTGTTTTGATAATTTACAAAAGTTTTTCCTCCCACTCTGCTGCCTTAAAACCAACCAGTACCCTATCCTCCATGATAATCAAAGGTCGCTTCACCAGCATCCCATCCGTTGCCAGAAGTGTGATCTGCTCTTCCTCGCTCATATCCGGCAATTTATCCTTTAACTGCATGGATTTATAGAGAAGTCCGCTGGTATTAAAAAATTTCTTTAATGGCAGACCACTTCGTCTATGCCACTCCTTTAATTCTTCTGCCGTTGGGTTCTGCTCCTTGATGTGACGATCTTCATAACTTACTTGATGCTCATCCAGCCATTTCTTCGCTTTCTGGCAGGTGGTGCATTTTGGATACTCTAAAAATAATACAGACATCATATTCCCCTTTCACAAAAACTTCATTTGACTTTTCTATTTTTCCATTCTTATAATAATTATATCACATTTTGGAGGTAATCAATTTGAAAATGAAAAAATCACTTATATGTTTCTTATCGCTGAGCCTTACCGTATCCGCAATGACGGGCTGCGCTTCTAAAAAAACTAAGGAAACTGCCCTGTCCGCCAACCTGCTGTCAGGTCTCCATCAGGCAGAGATCGAAGTGGAAGGCTATGGTACAATCTCACTGGAGCTGGATGCAGACACCGCTCCGATTTCCGTGACCAACTTTATCAACCTTGCTGAGGACGGCTTTTATGATGGATTGACCTTTCACCGCATCATCGATGGATTTATGATTCAGGGCGGTGACCCGGAGGGGAATGGAACAGGCGGAGCTGAATCTACGATTAAAGGAGAGTTTGCCGACAATGGTGTGGAAAATGACATTTCTCATGTAAGAGGTGTGATTTCCATGGCACGTTCTCAAAACCCGAACAGTGCATCCTCCCAGTTTTTTATCGTACATGAGGACAGTACGTTTCTGGACGGACAGTATGCTGCCTTTGGTCATGTAACAGAAGGCATCGAGATTGTAGATCAGATCTGTGCTGACACGCCGGTCCAGGACAATAACGGAACCGTTGCATCCGATGACCAGCCAACCATTACATCGATCAAGATCATCGACTAAAAAGACAAAGTCAAACGGGGGATAAAAAATTGAACACACAACAATGCTCAGAAGCTCTGCAAAAAGAAATCGAAAAAATTATGGTCGGAAAACAGGAACAGATCCAGCTGATCCTCCTGTCTGTCTTCAGCGGAGGACATATCTTACTGGACGATCTGCCTGGAAGCGGAAAGACCACTTTGATCCGCACACTTTCACTCGCACTGGGATGCGATTATCGAAGAATTCAGTTTACACCGGATCTTCTTCCATCGGATATCCTGGGTATGACGATCTACGATCAGAAAACCGGCGAATTCGTCCTTCGAAAAGGTCCTGTAAACACCAATATCCTTCTGGCTGACGAGATCAACCGTGCGATCCCAAGAACACAGTCGGCACTTCTGGAGGCAATGGAAGAACGTCAGATCACGATTGACGGACAGACCTTCCAGCTCCCGGAACCGTTCCTTGTAATGGCAACACAGAATCCAGTCGAACGAGAAAGTACCTTCCAGCTCCCGGCTGCCCAGATGGATCGTTTCTTCATCCGTCTGTCTTTGGGATACCCGGAACTGGAAGAAGAGATGGATATGCTGGATAAACTGGGCGATGGTATTCCTTTCGACCACATACAGCCAGTTACTTCACCGGAAAAACTGATGAAGCTTCGTCAGGAAATTCAAAATATCACGGTGAACCAGCCGCTTATGGAATATATGGTGCAGCTGGTACACGCAACCCGTAATCATCCTCTGCTCAAAGCAGGTGCCAGTCCCCGTGCATCGCGTACACTGTTTCAGGGAGTGAAAGCAGCCGCAGCGATGGCTGGACGAACCTATGCAATCCCGGAAGATGTGCAGCGTCTTGCAATCCCTGTACTGGCACACAGAGTCGTACTTACCGGAGAAGCCCGTTACGCCAAAAAGACACCCGAAGAAATCATCTCTCAGATTACGAATGATCTTCCGGTTCCTCCAAATCACAAAGACTGGATAAATGGCAATTATGAAAAATAGAGCAAGTATATTTGCAACCATAGGAGGTCTCCTTTTTCTCCTGATTCTTGTTTTTTACACAAACACCATGCGCTATCAGAAAATCTCCGGATTTTTGATTTTTTTTCTGATCCTGTTTCTCTGTTCCTGGATCTGGGGCAAAGTATCTCTGAAAAAAATGCGTATTCAGATGCAGCGGGAAGATTTAACTGCATTTCCTGGCGAATCCCTTCCTGTCCGTTTATCGATCGAGAATAAAAAACTGCTTCCTGTTACCTGGCTGGATATTCTGTTTCCGCTTCCTGACAACCGCTGTGTGTGGGTACCAGAAGATGACGACATATCCTGGCACGATGCACCAGGACGTACAACGATGCTTCCTGTATTTTTAAGGAAGGTATCATGGATTTTTCCATTTCAAAAGCTGGAGTGGAGTTTTGCACTGGAAGCACGCTGCCGGGGTATTTATCATATGGATACAGTCTATCTGGAATCCGGAGATGGTCTGGGGCTTTCCGTCATCAGCCGGAAAATCCCCCTTGCCTATACCAAACAGATCACCGTATATCCTGAGAGAATACCTGTAGATGTCTCTCCGCTGCTTCACCAGAATCCTTCTCAGGCAAAAGGACATCAGGGTTATCAGGATGATCTGACTTTGTTAAAAAACAGCCGTGCCTATCAATACGGCGACAGCTTTCGAAGAATCAACTGGCGTCTTCTTGCAAGACAGCAGGAACTGATGGTCAATGAATATGAGACTCTTTCTCCCCAATGCATGGGATTCTATATTGATCTGGAATCTTTTATTACAAAAAAAGAAGAGCAGACAAACGCCGGTACGATGATGATCACACCAACACTACATCAAAAAGAGTTGGAACAGATGCTGAGCCTGATTGGTTCCTGCATCTGTGAGCTGACTGCCCGCAGAGTATCCTGCGCACTCTTTATTCCTGGATATGAAAAACAGGAAGTTCGATGCTGTTTTGGAAGCGATCTCGAATATCAGGTCCCACAGCTCCTGGAAGAACTTGCACAGATTGACTATCAGGAATCTGCATACGAGACACGAATCACCTCTTCCGACCTTCGTATTTTTCGATCAAAACTTGGGCAGGTCTATTATGCAGGAATGAAAGCTAATCTCTTTCATGCAGAGCCTGTCCTTGAAGCTTTTGGTTCCCATCGGCTTTCCTACCTGGTTCATGAACACTGCGAGGAAGAACAGCGGCTGGAACGTCCTCTCTACGCCCTATTCGAGATTTCCTTTTTGACAAAGGAGGTGGAAAACTCATGAAACATTCCTCTCAGATCATCCTGCAGCTGGGTCTTCTGCTTTCCTTTCTTATGCTGGAATCCATTCTTTTTTTCATCGGATGCTCCATCAGGGGAAGCGAACAGATCACCCTACAGCTTTTACCGCTGGCGGTACTTACGATTCTCTTCAGCCTGTTCAACGAATGGCTTTCCGGCAGAAATCTGCCGGTCAACGCACTGATTTTTCTAAATCTGGCATTCTGCATTGTTGCTGCGTTATGCGGGTTTCGATGTATCTTAAGCGAACCTGTCACTACAACCGTACATATTTTTCAGGTAATAATTCCGGTATCTTTGGTACTTTGTGGATTTTATTACACCTGGTATCCGGAAAAACCACAGTCACTGATTCTTGCCTTTGACGGGCTGATTGCCTTTTTCCTGATCTATCTGTTTCTGGACATGGCTGAGGTTCTTCTCCCCAGTGACACGCTGGAGCTCTCCTGTCTCATTATTATGGGGCTGGTGCTTTTAGCTATCATACTGATCCGAATTTCTACCGATGAAACACACACGGGTATTTTTCCAAAAGGATTTTTTCCCGTTCTGTTCCTGATTACAGGATGTCTTCTTCTGGCGCTGGGCATTTCCCTGCTGATCTCAGGTCAGGTCAGAAGCGTGACGGATTTCTTCACAATGCTATTAAAGTACATCGTATTCAGTGTTTTCTGGGTATTGGGTAAGATATCGGATATACTGGGAATTTTCTTTCAATGGCTGATGAACCTGCTCCCTGACGCAGAAATTGCCATGAGTAATACAGAGATCCCTGACCTTTCCATTCAGGAACTTCCAAACGAAGAGACATTGATCACCATCTCTCCTGTTGCTCTGCTCATTGTTCTGGCAGTCCTTGTAACGATCGGACTTTGCTGGATCTTTCTTCACATGAGGGGAAAACGGATGATAAAAAAGACGCTGCGCAAAAAATCCGGCCAGATCACAAAGACCTGGACGATGCCATCTCCTATGGAGCTGCTGCGCAGCCTTTACAGGAGTATACAATTCCACATTCAACTGTTCCAAAAACGCCGCACCCCTGCTGTCCTTGCCTTTCGGATCGAACAGTACGGCAAACGTCACGGAAAAACACGAAACACCGGTGAAAGTGTTCCCGCTTATTTAAAACGTCTGTCCGAACTTCTTGAATACAAAGAAAAACCAGATCTGGCAAAAGCGCTTACTGCTTTGGCAGATCTGGTTCAGGAAGAATATTATTCAAATACATTCGTTCAAGTAGATCCATATCTTTACCAAAAGATTCGATCCGTGTTTTAAACTTCAGAATCTCTATGAAAAAAGACACTTTTAATAAGTGCCTTTTTTCACTCCATCTGCTTTTTTCATCGCCTCATTCAGAGACATCATCTTCGTATCCAGCTTTGAAATAATGGACGCACATTCCTGAAGCTCCCGTCCAAAATATCCTGGTGCATTTCCTTCGTATTTATAATAGATCTTATGCTCCAGACTTGCCCAGAAATCCATTGCCATCGTACGGATCTGCAGCTCCACCTTCGTCGGGACCACTGCATCCGCCAGTGCTACCGGCAGCAACAGAATCATATGATAACTCATATAGCCACTTTCCTTGGGACGGCTTATGTAATCCTTAATACTAAGTACCTTTAAATTATCCTGTCTGGCAATCATATCTGCCAGAAAATAAACCTCAGAGAAAAAGGAACAGGTAATTCGAATTCCCGCAATATCACTGATATGCTCCACCATATCATCTACCCCAATATTATGTCCATTTTTCCGAAGTTTCTTGATAATGCTTTCAGGCGTTTTCAGACGATATTTTACATATTCGATTGGATTATAAGAATATACATGATTCAGCTCATTATTCAATACTTCAACCCGGCTCTTCATCTGCATAAGCGCCGCCTCATAGATAAACATCGTCAACTCAAAACTGTCTTTTTCCGGCCGTTTATGGATATACTCCTGCATCGTCATCTCTACTGCCATGATTACTGTCTCCCCAAATTTCCCCTGTCAACATGTTCTATCCCATGTCTTTTTATACGCACTAATAATCATTATAACACAGAAATCAATTTAATAAATGTCAAAACGACAGAGCTTTTTATTAAAATTCTTGTCTTATTTTGTCGTTTTATAAATTTTACTTATCCCCTGTCATAGTCATCCAGAAAATGATGAAAATCATCCCCTTTATGATAACTGATAATCGTATTCAAATTTACATTTTCTACACTGCGGAAAATATTCTTTTCGATCACCGGACTGATCAGTCGAAAACGTGCAATCAGTTCCTTCATCTCCTGACGCTTGGAATTATTTGCTCCATTGTCATCCACCTCATAATGCTCTGTAAACCGGCACGCACACTGCAGAAAATGCAGGTCATGGTATCTGACCCAGTCCAAAATTGCTTCTTCATGTACCAGATACATCGGACGAATCAATTCCATCCCTTCAAAATTCGTACTGTGAAGCTTCGGCATCATCGTCTGCATCTGACCACCATAAAGCATACCCATCAAAATGGTCTCTATCACATCATCAAAATGATGTCCCAATGCAATCTTATTGCATCCCAGCTCCTGCGCATGTGCATATAGAAATCCACGGCGCATCCTTGCACACAGATAACAGGGATTTTCCTTAATATCCACAACCACATCAAAGATATCCGACTCAAACACCGTAATCGGTATATTCAAGATTTTCGCATTGTCTTCAATACGCTGACGGTTCGCCGGATTATAACCAGGATCCATCACAAGAAATACCAGCTCAAACGGAAACTTCCCATGTCTTTGAAGTTCCTGCAAAAGCTTCGCCATCAGCATGGAATCCTTACCGCCTGAGATACAGACTGCGATCCGGTCTCCCTCCTGGATCAGATCATAGTCCTGTATTCCCTTAATAAACGGGCGCCATATATTTTTACGGTATTTTTTTATAATACTTCTTTCAATCTCCTGATAACGTTCCAATTTACTTTCCTCTTTACTTTCCCATAGAGTGCCGATATACTATACTCCAAAGGAGGTTTCCTATGTTTCGTGTATGGGGTAAAATATTCCAGGATAATCGCATGCTGAAAGATATGACCGTCTGCAATGATACTGCAGACACTCGCACACATAAAGTTTTTCAGGCTCTGGATGATCTGTGCTATGAATTTGACCTGAGCAAACCGATCTGGCTGGATTCCAATATCAGAGAATTCCAGCGGCATGCCAAAACAAGATTTCATCAGGACAGCTTTGTCGATCATATCGATTTTGATTATCTTGAATTTCACGTAATAGAAGAGGACTAAACAGTCCTCTTTTTATCTTTTAACGCGCCATAAAACTCTGAATCAGATTCCAGATAGAGGAAACAAAACGGGTAACGAAATTCCCAACTTTTTCTCCATCGAGTTTGATTCCCAGAGAATCCAGCTTATTATAAAATTCCTTCGCCTGACTGACCAGACGATCTGCATCGATCTCCAGCTTGCTTAATTTCAAAAGCAGATCCACAATCTTGGATATCTGTTCATCTGTCAGCTCAATCCCCATCTCTGTTGCTGCCTGTTTTACCAGTTCTGCTAATTTTTCCGGATTGTCCAGATCATGCTCTGCAATATACTGTTTCAAATAGGCAATCAGCTCTGAAACCTTATCAGAATCCATGTTCTGCAGCTCATCCATCAATTCCCCGGTAAGCACCAGCTCATTCGTTGCAACTTCAAATGCATCTTCACTGACAGATGCTCCGCTGTAAGTCTCATATGCCTTCACAGCTCCAATCAAAGCTGCCGTTCCGCTGATTGGACTGGGTGCCGCTACAATCACTTTCGCATCGGATACCCCTGCAGTTAAAAGTGCATTGCGATACATCGCAATCGTACAATAACTGATATTATGTGTTTCCACCTGCAGACCGCTTCCGCTCTCCTGCGGAATCACAAGAACAGATGACAAAGATTTCTTTCCAACTACATTCGCTCCGAGAGAAGCATCCAAGTGCTCGTGCTCCATATCATTCGTAATATAGATCGTCTGATAGTCCGCAGCCTCTTCCTCGCTGATTCCCATCTCCGCAAATACAACAGCCTTCTGCGCATCACTTAAATCTGCTCCTAAGGCAAGTACTCCCGATTCTGCTGCAACCGCCTGTATACTCATTGCTGCCAACATTACGGTGGTCAACACCCATGCAACCCAGCATCTTATCCGTCTCATCTTTTTTTCCTCCTGTTACACTTCTTTTACAACGGAATCACACCAATCCCGTATATCCAGAAACACCTGTTTTTTATCCAGATCATTGATCAGCTCATGCCGATTCCCCGGATACATCATACAGGAAATGCTCTTCATCCCTATCTTAGTCAACATCTTACGAAATCTGACAATTCCTTTTCCATTCTCACCTACCGGATCTTCATCACCGGACAAGATAAGCAAAGGCAGTGTCTTTGGCATCCTGGATGCACGTTTGGGGTCAATCACTTCTTCAATCGTCCGGAACAAGGATTCAAACGCATTTAAGGTAAAATCATAATTCATCTTTTTGTCTTTCAATGCAGACAGCAGCACCTGTGGATCTCTGCTCATCCAGCTTCCTGTCCGGGCATTATCCGGATATTGCTTCGCAAAGCCACTGCAGGTCAGATGATTCAAAAGCTTGCTTTGCCCTTTTGTTCCCTTCCTTATCATAGTTGCATAGGTAATCAACAATCCCGCTTTTATCAAAGCTGTCGGCTGGTGACCTGTGCCCATGATAATCGCACCATTCACTTTTTTCCCATGATAGATCAAATATCGCCGCACCAGATAAGAACCCATACTATGTCCCAGCATGATATAAGGAAGCTTCGGCATATAGGCCGCCGCCATTTTACGAATCTGTTCGATATCTCTTAACCAAAGTACTGCGCCATGCTTTCCTACATAACCCAATTCTGATGAATGACTGACCGAATCTCCATGTCCCAGGTGATCATGTCCAATCACATAGTATCCTTCCGACACCATATATCTCGCCAGTTCATCGTACCGATCTATATATTCCAGCATACCGTGCACAATCTGAAGAATAGCTTTCGGCTTTCTCTCCGGATCATACCAGCGATAGCCATGTATCATATGAATGCCATCTGCCGAATCTACATAAAATTCCTCACGAGTTACCATATTATCACCTTCATCCTATATACTTTCTTACGCAGTATATCATAATTCCATATAAAACAGTGGATTTTCACAAAAATTTAAGTTTTCTTTAGACTTTTTTCAAAAAAATTACTCCTGTCTCTGCCTGAGCAGAAGCAGGAGTCCACTTTATATATTATAACTGAGTTGTAATGAAAATATCATAAATCGTTTTGATTGCCTTTTCAAAATCTTCGTTGCGCACTCCGATGATGATATTCCACTCACTGGAGCCCTGATCAATCATTTTAATATTGATATGAGCATGAGACAGTGCTGCAAAAATCCTTGCCGCTGTACCACGGTTTGCTCTCATTGCACGTCCTACGACTGCAACCAGTGCCAGATCGCCTTCCACTTCCAGATAATCCGGATTCACCGTTCTCTGAATACCTGCCAAAACCTTCTGTTCGTGCTCTTCAAACTCATCCTGATGAACAATGATACTCATTGTATCAATACCGGACGGCATATGCTCAAAAGAAATTCCCTGTTTTTCAAATTCATACAGAACCTTACGACCAAATCCGATCTCGGAGTTCATCATATCTTTTTCAATGTTAACCGCGACAAAACCCTTCTTTCCTGCGATACCTGTAATGGTAAAAGGAGGCTTCTGACAGGTGCTTGCCACAATCATCGTACCTTTGTCTTCCGGACGGTTTGTATTACGGATGTTGATCGGAATACCGGCTTTGCGCACCGGGAAAATTGCATCCTCATGAAGCACTGATGCTCCCATATAAGACAGCTCACGAAGTTCTCTGTATGTAATAATATCAATCACTTCCGGATTCTCAATCAAGCGTGGATCTGTCACCAGGAAACCGGATACATCTGTCCAGTTCTCATACAGATCTGCACCGATCGCTCTTGCTACGATAGAACCAGTCACATCAGAACCGCCTCTGGAAAATGTCTTAACACGACCATCCTCATATGCACCGTAAAATCCTGGAATTACTGCTTTGGTATATTCCGACAATGTCTTTGATAAAATCTTATCCGTCAGATCCGCATCAAAATTTCCATCCTGGTCAAAACGAATCACCTCTGCTGCATCAACAAACGGGAAATCCAGATATGCTGCCATCACAAGACCATTCAGGTACTCTCCTCTGGACGCTGCATAATCACTTCCTGCCTTCTCTTCAAAATTCTTTGCAATCAGTTCAAACTCTTTATCAAGGCAAAGCTTCAGATTCAACCCCCCAATGATCTCATTATAGCGAGCTTTGATCTGCTTTAAAATACCGCTGAAATCTTCACCATTTGCCGCTGCATAATAACACTGATATAACATATCTGTAACTTTCGTGTCTCCACTGAAGCGTTTACCTGGTGCAGACGGAACTACATAACGACGGGAGTCATCTGAAAGAATAATCTTTCCTACTTTCTGAAACTGCTCTGCACTCGCCAGAGAGCTTCCTCCAAATTTTACAACTTTCTTCATAATCCTATCTCCTCGTTCTTTTCAAAAAAGACTATGATTGATTATAATTCCAGAACGCACGGAAAACAACTGTTTTTTCAAAAAAATGCATTTTTGCACAGAAAAACGGGATGCCAGACACTGACATCCCGTTTTGGTATTTTTGTTGTTTACTGTCCGTAATAAGCATTTGCTCCATGTTTACGGAAATAATGCTTATCCTGAAGCTCCTGCGGAGCCGGCTGAATCCGTGGATTGATCACTTCTGCACGGTATGCCATCTTCGCAACTTCTTCCAGTACCACTGCGTTGTGAACTGCTTCATGCGGATCTTTTCCCCATGCAAACGGTCCATGATTCTTGCAGAGCACTGCCGGAACTGCCAGTGGATCTTTTCCCATCTCTTTGAAGGAATTTACGATCAAATGACCTGTATTCTCCTCATAAGCTTCTTCAATCTCCTCTGCGGTCAGACAACGCACGCACGGAATCTCTTTGTAGATATAATCTGCATGAGTTGTTCCATAGCAAGGAATGCTTCTTCCTGCCTGTGCCCAGCTTGTCGCATAGGAAGAATGGGTATGTACAATACCTCCTACTTCCGGAAATGCCTTATAAATCTCAATGTGTGTCGCTGTATCAGAGGATGGTTTGTAACGGCCTTCTACTTTATTACCGTTCAGATCCATCACAACCATATCATCTGCCGTCATAACATCATAATCCACGCCGCTTGGCTTGATTACAAACAATCCGCTTTCACGGTCAATACCGCTTACATTGCCCCAGGTAAAGGTCACAAGACCATATTTCGGAAGCAGCATGTTGGCTTCAAATACTTTTTGTTTTAATTCTTCTAACATGATTTCTCTCCTCTACTTATCTGAAAGCAACGGCGTTCCATCTTAACTCATTCTTAAAATCACGAATGGTCGTATTATTATCAATGACAACACTCTCAATTCCCATTGCAGCCGCCCAGTCAACCATCTGCTCTACAGACAGGTCATAGGAGAATGCACTGTGATGAGCGCCGCCTGCCAGGATCCATGCCTCTGTACCAGTTGCAAGGTTTGGCTGCGGAGTCCAGAATGCGGAAGCTACCGGAAGCTTCGGCATCGGTTTCTCGATTTCTTTACAATCTACTGCATTGATAATCAGACGGAAACGGTTTCCAAGGTCTACCAGAGAGGTTGCTACACCAAGACCAGTCTTGGAGGTAAATACCAGACGTGCCGGATCTTCACGATTTCCCATGGAAAGAGGCTGAACTTTGATACCGATCGGACCTTCTGCGATGGTCGGACATACTTCCAGCATATGAGACTGAAGGATTCCTTCTTTTCCTGCTACCAGATTGTAGGTATAGTCTTCCATGAAAGAGGTTCCTTTTGCATTCGGAGTTCCATCTGCCATCAGCTTCATCAAACGAACCATTGCTGCCGTCTTCCAGTCGCCCTCTGCACCGAAACCATAGCCTTTTTCCATCAATCTCTGCATAGCAAGACCCGGAAGCTGTTTTAATCCGCCCAGCATGCCAAAATGAGTAACGATTGCATGATAATCTCCATCTTTCAGGAACTTCTCTGCACCGATCTCAATCTGAGCCTGAACTGCCACATGTCTGCGGAATTCTGCTTCATCTCTTCCTTCCAGCAGAATCTCATATTTGCTGTAATACTCTTCTACAAGTGCATCTACTTCGCCCTGCGGAACTGCATCTACATAGGCAACCATGTCATTGATATTGTAATGATCGATCTCCCAGCCAAACTTGATCTGAGCTTCTACCTTATCACCCTCGGTTACTGCTACGTTGTTCATGTTGTCACCAACACGGCATACGCGGATATGAGAAGACTCGATCACACCAATTGCTGTACGCATCCAGCTTCCGATTCTCTCCTGAACCTCTGCATTGTTCCAGTGACCAAAGATCAGTTTTCTCTCAATACCCATGCGGCTCTCAATATGACCATACTCACGGTCACCATGTGCAGACTGGTTCTCATTCATGAAGTCCATATCAATACTTCCATAAGGAATCTCTTCGTTGAACTGAGTCAGCAGATGGCACAGTGGTTTTCTATATTCCTGCAGACCAAGAATCCACATCTTTGCCGGAGAGAAGGTATGCATCCAGGTGATCACACCTGCACACTCCGGATCATTGTTTGCATCATTAAAGGTTTTACGAATGGATGCCTGGCTGATCAGTGTCGGCTTTAACACAACCTCAAACGGAAGTTTTCCACCTGCGTTCAGACCTTCCACGATCTTTGCAGAATGCTCTGCTACTTTTCTCAAACACTCATCTCCGTACAGATCCTGAGATCCCGTACAGAACCAAAATTTATAATTCTTCATTCTATTTTCCTCCATACAATTATTCTTCTGCGTCTTCCTGAGCATCCGGGTCATCATATTCCCCATTCAACAAGGCTTTCAATGAAAATCCACCTATAAAAGCTGCCGCCGCTATAAATACAATGATAGCAACTATAAAAATCACTTTTTCTGCTCCTTCATGAGCTGCCGGTGCACTTCTTAACCCCCACACCAGATACAGCAGATATGCTGCTACCACAACCCTCAGGATCAAAGTGATCTTTGGCGGGTATTTCTTTTTCTTATCTTCCATCTACCCATTTCCCCCTATCTTTTTCACAGAGTCACGTACCAGGATATCCGGATGATACAGATGATTCCCATCAAAATCCGGCTCGTCAATCAGACGAAGCATATTCTCTGCAGCCTGTTTCCCCAACTCTTCCATCGGATGCGGTATCGACGTAATTGCAGGCTCTGACAAAAGTGACAACTCCGATGCATCAATGCTGACGATCGATAATTGACCCGGTATCCGAATCCCTTCCTTTTGCAAAAGAGCAATCAATCCAAATGCCGCTTTATCATTATAACAAAACACCGCTGTGCAATCAATCAACCGCCGCAATACAGAACTTCTGACATTCTTAAAATCCTTCAAATCCTCCGTATCAATCCACATGATCTTTCGGTCATCAATCGAAAGATCTGCTTTTAACAGAGACTTCACATAACCTGCATAACGAAGCTTTCCCTGACCGTCATCTGCTTTGAAGATTCCGGCTATTTTCCGATGTCCCTGAGAAATCAGATAATCCACTGCATGCTCCGCAACCCACATATCATCCAACGCCACAACTGGTGCATCCAACTCTGGATATCTGCAGTTAAAAAACAGGATCGGTATTTGTCTTCTCTGAAATTCATGGTAATACTCCAGATTCGGATTCGGAAGTGCACTTTTCGTGCCTTCTACAATGATCCCATCCACATTGTTTTTTTCCAGAATTCCCATTAGAATCTTCCGCTCATGATTCACCTGATTGTTCGTATAAAAGATCTGTGCGGTATATCCCTCAGATGAAAGAGTCTGAACAATTTCCTTGATGGTCGGCGGAAAGATATAACTGTCTATATAAGTACTGATCACCGCAATATTCATCGTCTTGTTACGGACAATCCCCTTACGGTTGCCTACATA
This sequence comes from Lachnospiraceae bacterium, assembly GCA_017558865.1. Lineage (GTDB taxonomy): Bacteria > Bacillota > Clostridia > Lachnospirales > Lachnospiraceae > Hominiventricola. The sequence continues at coordinate 109 of JAFYTM010000158.1, read as the reverse complement.
GGTTCCGCTTCCACGAATTCGTTCTACCAACCCCTCCTCTTCCAGAAGTCCGATTGCGTGACGTACGGTCTGACGACTTAATCCGAACATCTCACTTAATTCGTTCTCT
>JAFYTM010000157.1 GCA_017558865.1 Lachnospiraceae bacterium | reverse complement strand
TTCATTATACGGGCAGGGAGACAAGTTTATGACATCTCTGTACATTTTTTATAAACAGCTGCTGATGCTTTCAACACCGCATCACGCATTCCACATTCTTCCAGTGCTGCTACCCCCTCAATCGTTGTACCAGCAGGACTGCACACACGATCTTTGAGTACACCTGGATGCTCCTCTGTTTCCAGAACCATCGCTGCCGCACCTTTTACTGCCTGTGCAGCAAATACATATGCCTGCTTTCTCGGCATTCCATAACGCACTGCACTGTCGGCCAGAGCTTCAATAAACATATATGCAAAAGCAGGAGAACTTCCGCTTGCACACACAACGGCATTCATCAATGTTTCATCAATAAACTCAGCTTTTCCACACGCTCCAAAGATTCTCTCCAGCATATCCAGCTCTACTTCTGAAAACTCTTCTTTTCGGCAGCTGATGCCCGACATGCCTTCTCCAATCATCGCCGGGGTATTAGGCATCACACGTACGATTCTCTTATCATTTCCCAGATTTGCTTTCAACTGATCAATTGTTTTTCCCGGCGCAAGCGAAATAATCACATGTTCAGGAGTCAGCATATAGCGAATTCCATTTAAAACCTCATCATAAAACTGAGGCTTCACTGCTAAAATCAAATATTTACATTTATTTGCACATTCCGCATTGGAATCTGCATACTCCACACCTGTCTCTTTATAAATCTTCTTCTTTGTATCTGATGTTTTTGCACTAAAAATAATATCCTCTTTCGGAAATTCTTTTAATGCCCCCATAAGAATTGCTTTTCCCATATTTCCCATTCCAACAAATCCAATCTTGGGCATCTCTCATGTACCTCCATATTTTATTTTTCTCACAAACTTTGTTTTACTGAAAAAGAGGATGCCGTAATCACGACATCCTCTTTGTTATCTTTTAAAATTATATTACTTCGCGTAGTCCGTTACCCGGCTTTCACGAATAACATTCACTTTAATTTGTCCAGGGTATTCCAGTTCAGCTTCAATCTGCTTGGAGATATCACGCGCCATCAATACCATAGCGGCGTCATCTACCTGATCAGGAACTACCATAACACGAACCTCTCTGCCTGCCTGAATAGCAAAAGATTTCTCTACTCCCTTAAAGGAGTTTGCAATATCTTCCAGTTGTTTTAATCTGTTGGTATAAGTCTCCAGTGTCTCTCTTCTCGCACCTGGTCTTGCCGCAGAAATCGTATCTGCAGCCTGTACAATACAGGCGATCAAAGAAGTAGGCTCTACATCACCATGATGTGATTCAACTGCGTTGATCACTGTAGCTGATTCCTTATACTTCTTGCATAAATCCACACCGATCTGAATATGAGAACCTTCCATCTCGTGGTCAATGGATTTACCAATATCATGTAAAAGTCCGGCTCTCTTGGCCATACGAACATCGACGCCAATCTCCCCTGCCAGAAGTCCTGATAAATGCGCTACCTCAATCGAATGTCTCAATGCATTCTGACCGTAGCTGCTGCGGAATTTCATACGTCCAAGCAGACGTATCAGTTCCGGATGAATGCCATGTACACCAACTTCCAGTGTCGCAGCTTCACCTTCCTCACGGATCATGGTATCTACTTCTTTCTGAGCTTTTTCAACCATCTCTTCAATCCGTGCCGGATGAATACGCCCATCCACGATCAGTTTTTCCAGTGCAATACGGGCAACCTCACGACGAATCGGATCAAATCCGGATAAAATGACTGCTTCCGGTGTATCATCAATAATCAGATCCACACCAGTCATGGTCTCCAGAGTTCTGATATTTCTTCCCTCTCGACCAATGATACGACCTTTCATCTCATCATTCGGAAGCTGAACAACAGAAATCGTAGTCTCAGCCACATGGTCGGCTGCACATTTCTGAATAGCGGTCACGATATAGTCCTTCGCTTTTTTGTTCGCTTCTTCCTTTGCTCTGCATTCAAGTTCTTTGACTAACTTGGCAGTCTCATGTTTCACATCGTCTTCAACTGTTTTTAAAAGATATTCTTTTGCTTGTTCGGAGGTAAGGCCTGAGATTCTCTCCAATTCCTGTAAGCGTTTTGCAGACAAATCTTCTACTTCCGCACGTTTCTTAGCCAACTGTTCTTCGCGGGCTGCGAATCCTGCTTCACGACGCTCAATCGCTTCTGTCTTCTTGTCCAAAGCTTCTTCTTTGGCAAGAACACGGCGCTCATAACGCTGAAGTTCCGCTCTGCGCTCTTTGGTCTCTTTTTCCAGTTCGTTCTTGGTTCTCATAGATTCTTCTTTTGCTTCCAACATTGCTTCACGTTTCTTCGTCTCTGCTGTCTTCAACGCCTCATCTATGATTTCCCTCGCTCTGTCATCTGCATTACCAAGCTTCTCTTCTACAACTTTCTTCCGATAGTTGATTGCACAAGGCCAAGTAATAGCTGCTGCCACAACGACTGCGACCAGAACTGCTATAACAGTCGTAACCATATACAGGAGCACCTCCTTATTAAGTTTTCATTGTACGAACACAATAACTAAATTTTAAACTCTTTTGACAATTATGTCAAGTGTTGCGTGACCTGTTTTGTGCATTTAGTCAAACTACCACAAGTCAAAGCTCTTCTTTCATCACAGTCAGGATATCTCCTATACGAAAACCTTTTCTTGCAAGAGAAGCAATCAGTCTCTGTTTTTGCTTTTCATCACACACTTCCGAACAATAATGTTTCTTTTCCAAATACCTGCGAATCAATTCTTTTTCATCCGTTGGCTCCAGCTCCTCATATACTTTCTGAATTAATTCTGATGAGACTCCCTTACGAAACTGCAGCTCCTGTTCCAACTGCCGCCTGCTCTTCTGATGACTTCGATATTCAATATAATTGCGTACATATCGTTCATCATCCAGATAGCCGAAACTCTTTACATAGACTATTGCCTGTTCCACAATTTCCTGCTCAAATTCGACCGCCAGAAGCTTTTCACGAAGCTGTGCTTCTGTTCGATCCATCCTCTCCAGCAGATGAAGTGCTTTAAGCTTCGCTTTCCTCAGCAGCTGTTCCTGTTGTCCGGGACACTGGTAATCCATAATGTTCTCTTACTTTCATTTCAATTTCTTCACATATTGCCTGATTGTCACGCAGGAACTGCTTTGCATTCTCACGTCCCTGACCAATCTTAGCATCCTGATAAGCATACCACGCACCGCTCTTTGCGATCACACCGCAATTTGCAGCCAGATCCAGAATATCTCCTACAGTAGAAATACCCTGACCAAACATAATATCAAACTCTGCCTCTCTGAAAGGAGGAGCAATCTTGTTCTTCACAACCTTTACACGGGTACGGTTACCGATCACCTCGCCGCCCTGCTTCAATGCTTCGATACGACGTACATCCAGACGAACAGAAGAATAGAACTTCAGTGCTCGACCGCCAGTGGTCGTCTCCGGATTGCCGAACATCACCCCCACCTTTTCGCGAAGCTGATTGATGAAGATTACCACACAGTTTGTTTTACTAATAACCGCCGTCAGCTTTCTAAGTGCCTGAGACATCAGACGGGCCTGAAGACCTACATGAGAATCTCCCATATCTCCATCAATCTCTGCTTTTGGAACCAGTGCTGCAACAGAGTCCACAATCAC
>JAFYTM010000156.1 GCA_017558865.1 Lachnospiraceae bacterium | reverse complement strand
GATTATCTGGTGAAAAATAAGCATGTGATGACAGAAGGAACGATGTAACATGGGAAAAAAAGAGCAGATGACGCTGGAAGAGTCCATTGTCCAGTATTTGATCGATCATGAAATGACGATCACGACTGTGGAATCCTGTACAGGAGGCATGATCAGTGCACGACTGACGGACGTGTCGGGAGTATCAGAGGTCTTTAAACAGGGCTTTGTCACTTACTCCAACAAGGCGAAGCGAAAAATGGTCGGCGTGAAAAAGGATACGCTGAAACAATACACAGCAGTCAGTGAGCAGACTGCCTGGGAGATGGCACGGGGCGGTGCGCTGGAAGCAGATGCGGATGTATGCGTCAGTGTGACTGGTTATGCAGGTCCGCCCAGCGGACAAGAGGATGATACGGTCGGTCTTGTGTACATTGGCTGTTATGTGAAAGGCAGGATTATAGTAGAAGAGCACCGGTTTGAAGGTGACCGCAGGGCGATCCGGGAACAGGCGGCTGAAGCTGCTTTACAGCTTGTTCATACCTGCATGACGAAAAATCAGAAAAAGAAGAAAGCGTGAGGCGGGACTTATGAGATACCATAATATTACCAAAGAAGATATGCTCAATGGTGACGGGCTTCGGGTTGTGCTCTGGTTTGCAGGCTGTACGCATCATTGTAAAAACTGTCAGAATCCGATTACCTGGGATCCGCAGGGAGGGCTGGTATTTGATGAGGATGCCAGGGCAGAGATTTTTGAGGAACTGGATAAAGATTATATCAGCGGAATTACATTCAGCGGAGGCGATCCTCTTTACATGGAGACCAGAGAGGGACTTCTGGAACTGATTCAGGAGATCAAAGAAAAGTATCCCAAGAAAACGATCTGGCTTTATACCGGTTATCTGTGGGAGGAGATCCGTCATCTGGAGCACATCCCTTATCTGGATGTAGTTGTAGACGGACGGTTTGTAGAAGAATTAAAAGATAATAACCTTCCATGGAAGGGAAGCTCCAATCAGAGAGTCATTGATGTGAAGATGACGTTAGAGCTTGGAAAAATAGTATTGTATGCATAGGAGACATAAGATGGAGACCATCAGAATTAAATATTTTACCGATCAGATTGAAAAGCTGACATACATTGCCGGAAAATCTGACTGGATTGATCTGCGGGCAGCACAGGAGATCACGATGAAGGCGGGGGAATTCAAACTGATTCCGCTGGGAATCGCTATGGAGCTTCCAAAGGGGTATGAAGCACATGTGATTCCAAGAAGCAGTACCTATAAAAATTTTGGTATTCTGCAGACAAACAGTATGGGTCTGATCGATGAAAGTTATTGCGGAGATAATGATCAGTGGTATTTTCCGGCACTTGCCATGAGAGATACGGTGATTCATGTAAATGACAGAATCTGTCAGTTTCGGATTATGAAGCATCAGCCGGAGATTCATTTTGAAGAGACAGAGGAGTTAACAGGCAAAGACCGCGGTGGATTTGGAAGCACGGGTCTGCAATAGAGGAGTTATTGGGGGGAGACAGTCATGGCATGTACCATGTTTGGCGCAATTTATGTTGGAAGCTATGAAGTAAATCTGAAAGTGTATGAGTTGTCTGTCAGAAAGGGAATCCATCTGGTGAACCATGTGCAGCATCGTCTGGAACTTGGAAAAGATGCTTATGGAACAGGCAGGATTGGAACAGAGCTGGTAGATGAGCTTTGCAGCGTACTGAATGATTTTCAAAGGATCATGAAGGAGTTTGGAGTGGATGAATATCGGGCATGCGCAACAACCGTGATCCGTGAGACAAAGAATAATCTGGTGCTTCTGGATCGTATTTTTGTAAAAACGGGAATCCGTCTGGAAGTACTCAGCAATTCGGAGCAGCGTTTTCTGGGATATAAAGCAATCGCGTCCAATTCGGAGCGATTCCAGGATATCATTGAAAAGGGAACAGCGATCGTAGAGGTAGGAGGCGGCAGTCTGCAGATCTCTCTGTTTGACAAGGATAATCTGGTGACGACACAGAACATCCGGATTGGAAGCATCCGTCTGAGAGAGCGTCTGATTGATGTGGCAGAGCGAACGGTTCGTTATGCATCGGTTATGGAGGAACTTTTGAATAATGAGATGCGTACGTATCGAAAGCTGTATCTGAAAGACCGTAATATTCGCTACATCATTCTGGTAGGAAGCTATGTAAAAGGAATCGATAAATATATTCACAAAGGACAGGCGGGTGATCAGATCACTCGTGAGGAATTTATGCGTTTCTATGATGAAGTGGCTCAGAAAGGTCAGCAAACAATGGCGGCTGAGCTTGGTATCTCCGCGGAGAGCAGTTCTTTGCTGCTTCCGACACTGGTCATCTATAAAAGACTTCTGGAAGAGACCGGTGCTGAGAATGTGGTCATCATGGATGCGGATATTGGTGCAGGTCTGGCTTATGACTATGCAGAGAAGAAGAAAATTTTCAAGATCAAGCACAATTTTGAAAATGATATTCTGGAAGCGGCCTGGAACATAGCAAAACGTTATCATACGAATCGGAATCATACATTGACGATGGAGAAGCTGGCATTGACGATCTATGATAAGATCAAATCTTTCCATGGACTTGGAAAACGGGAGCGTCTTCTTCTGCAGATTGCAGTGCTTTTACATGACTGCGGAAAGTATATCAATATGGCTCAGCCTTCGGAGTGTTCCTATAGTATCATTATGGCAACCGAGATCATAGGTCTGTCTCATATGGAGCGGGAGATCGTGGCAAATGTGGTTCGTTTCAACAGTGGAAATATACTTCCGTTTGAAGAGCTGGCTGCCACTTCTCTTCTGGAGCGAAATGAATATCTGACGATCGTAAAGCTGACAGCGATTCTGCGTGTAGCGAATGCGCTTGACAGAAGTCATAAGCAGAAAATTAAAGATATTAAGGTAAATCTGAAGGATAATCATACGATGCAGATTGTGGTAGATACATCAGAAGATTTGACACTGGAGCAGGCACTTTTCCGTGAAAAATCAGAATTTTTCGAGGATGTGTACAGTATCAAGCCGATATTGAAGGCAAAGAAGCTGAACTAAGGGGGGATGTACTGTGAAAAAAGAATATATGAAGCCGGAATATTTTGAGAACCGGGAGTTGAGCTGGATTGGTTTTGATGAGCGTATTCTTGGAGAAGCAAGAGATAAGCAGATTCCAATGTTTGAACGCATCAAATTTTTGAGTATTACCGCTTCCAATCTGGATGAGTTTTTTATGGTTCGTGTTGCATCTTTGAAAGATATGGTCAATGCGGAGTATTCCAAAAAGGATTTCTCCGGCATGACACCTCAGCAGCAGCTGGATGCAATTCATGCAAGAGTCCATGATTTTGTGAATCTCCAGTATTCTACATGGGAGCGTTCCCTGCTTCCGGGGCTTCGCCAGTGTGGACTGCAGGTAATTGAACATTATGAGGAACTGACAGAGGAACAGGGACGGTATGTGGATCAGTATTTTATAGAAAATGTGTATCCGGTTCTGACTCCGATGGCAGTGGATTCTTCCCGACCATTTCCGTTGATTGTTAACAAAACATTGAATCTGGGTGCTCTGCTGAAAAAGAAAAATACAGAAAAAGCGGAATTGGAATTTGCAACGGTACAGGTGCCGGCAGTTCTTCCAAGGATCGTATCTATTCCGTCGACAGAAGAGGGTGTGAAGACTGTCATTTTACTGGAAGAAATCATTGCCAGAAATATGTCTCAGTTATTCCTGAGTTATGATGTACTCTGTGTGCATGCATATCGTATTATGCGTAATGCAGATCTGTCGATTGACGAGGATGAAGCTTCTGACCTGTTAAAAGAGATTCAGAAGCAGCTGAAAAAGCGTCGATGGGGTGAGGTGATTCGTCTGGAAGTAGACGAAAAAGCAGATAAACGTCTTTTGAAAATATTGAAAAAAGAATTTGAGATCAAAGAGGATGCGGTTTATCGGATTGCCGGACCGCTGGATCTGACCTTACTTATGAAAATGTATGGACTGGAAGGTTTTGATGCATATAAGGAACCAAGATATACTCCTCAGCCGGTACCGGAGCTGACCGGCAAGCCGGATATCTTCGAGGAAATTCGTAAAGGAGATATCCTTCTGCATCATCCATACCAGACGTTTGATCCAGTAGTAGATCTGGTTAAGAAGGCTGCAAAGGATTCTCAGGTGCTTGCGATTAAACAGACGCTGTATCGTGTCAGCGGTAATTCGCCTATCATTGCCGCGCTTGCACAGGCAGCTGAAAATGGAAAGCAGGTATCGGTTCTGGTAGAGCTGAAAGCGCGTTTTGACGAAGAAAATAACATTGCCTGGGCAAAGATGCTGGAACGTGCTGGCTGTCATGTCATCTATGGTCTGGTGGGATTGAAGACTCACAGCAAGATTACGCTGGTAGTGCGCCGGGAAGAGGACGGCATCCGCAGATATGTACATCTGGGAACTGGTAATTATAATGATTCCACGGCAAAATTATATACGGATATGGGACTGTTGACTTCCTCTGAACTGATCGGTGAGGATGCAACGGCGGTATTCAATATGCTTTCCGGATACTCTGAACCGGCGAGCTGGAACAAATTGTCTCTGGCACCTCTCTGGCTGCGTGATCGTTTTATGATGATGATCCGCAGGGAGATGGAGTATGCAAGGAATGGAGAGCCGGCACGTATTATTGCAAAGATGAATTCTCTTTGTGATCCTGGAATTATTGCGGCTCTTTATGAGGCGAGTGCGGCGGGCGTGAAAATTGACCTGATCGTCAGAGGCATCTGTTCTCTGAAGGTAGGGATTCCTGGCGTGAGTGAGAATATTACGGTGCGTTCGATCGTAGGAACATTCCTGGAGCATACTCGTATCTATTATTTCCTGAATGGAGGACAGGAGGATGTCTATCTTGCCAGTGCGGACTGGATGCCGCGTAATCTGGACCGCCGTGTAGAGATCCTGTTCCCAATCGAGAATGAGATGCTGAAAAAAGAGGTGCTGCATGTTCTGGATATCCAGATGCAGGATACGTTAAAAGCACAGATCAAGCAGCCGGATGGAACCTACGAAAAAGTAGACCGAAGAGGAAAAGTGGCTTTATCTGCACAGACTTATTTTATGGAATATGCAAAGAGCCTGAATAAAAAACAGGAGGATGTGGTTCAGGATCGGGTATTCATCCCGGCAGAGCCTCTCGAAGAACCGGAAGATGAATAAGAAAGCAATATTTCTGGATGTGGACGGTACCCTGCTGAACGATGAACATCAGATGCCGGAAGAAAATGTTACGGCATTGAAAAAAGCAGTGGAAGCCGGTCATGAGGTAGTAATCACTACGGGCAGACCGACGGTCAGCGCAGGGATGCTTTTGTCAAAGTATGGACTGGATCAGATCGGATGCCGTTATGTGATAGCCTTTAATGGCGGTATCATCAAGGATTGTAAGACTGGAGAGATCTTCTTTTCGCATGCTTTTTCCATTCCTCGGGTAAAAGAACTGATTGAGTATGCCAGGGAGGCGGATATTTATATTCAGACTTATGAGGGAGATGTGGTTCTGACAGACAGAGATGATGAACATCTGGAGCAATATACAGTAAAGACCGGGATGAAGAAAAAAGTTGTCTCGGATTTGTTGGATGCGGTTGTCGAAGAGCCATGCAAGATGCTTGCTATCCATCTTCATGACCAGGAGAAACTGACAGAGTTTTGTGCTCGTATGGAAGCATGGGCAAAGGATAAAGCAGATATGTATTTTAGCTGCAAGGAGTATCTGGAGATTGTTCCGAAAGGAATCTGCAAAGGAAATGCATTGCGGGCATTCTGTGAGAAAACAGGAATTCCTGTGCAGAATACGATTGCAGCGGGAGATGACTGTAATGATCTGTCCATGATCGAGGCAGCGGGACTTGGCTGTGCGGTAGCAAATGCAGTGGAACGTGTAAAAGAAGCGGCAGATTATGTGACTTTGAGAAATAATAATCAGGCTGCGATTGCGGAAATTGTAGAAAAATTTATGCTTGATGAAGCATGAAAGGACAGGTGACAGGATGGGAGAGATTACAAAAAAAACTTCTCCTTCGATGGATCAGTGGCTGAAGGAAGCAAAGGCAGATGCAAGTGCAGCGAAGATCGGTATGTATCTGGTGCATAATGGAACGGTGCGTCAGACCGCAAAAGCGAAGGTTCGTCACGGACAGACAGATGCAGCAGATGTGACAGGTATGTTGTTCAGCTATGATGCAGATCAGGTAGAAGCAGCGATAAGAGAAACCTATCAGATGGAAGGAATCCATTATATCAGAACCTGGCTGAATGAAGGACAGCTGGAAGTAGGGGACGATATCATGTATGTCCTGATCGGAGGAGATATTCGTCCTCATGTGATAGATGCACTTCAATTTCTGGTAGATAAGATTAAAAAAGAGTGTGTGACAGAAACAGAATTGTCATAAAAATGTGTAGGACGGAGGAGCGGTATGTCCAGATGTTTTCCAATATTTCTGGATATTTCCAATAAAAAAATATATATTTACGGAGCTGGCAGGATTGCCTCCAGAAGAGCGGAGGCATTGCTGGCTTTTTCGTCTTCCGTGTATGTATTTGCACCGGAAGCATCGGAATGGATTCTTCAGGCGGCTGAAAAGGAACAATTGATTTATAAAAAGCAAGTGTATGAGCCGGGGGGTATCCCGGAGGATATATGGATGGTACTGGCGGCAACCGATGATCCTGCAGTCAATGTAAAGATTGCTGAAGAGTGCAGGGAAAAGGGGATTCTGGTTAATGTATGCAGTGACAGCAGTCTGTGTGATTTTCATTTTCCAGGTCTTGCCATGAAGGAGGATCTGGTGATTGGTATCAATGCAGGCGGGCGGGATCATCAATGGGCAAAGAGATGGACGGACAGGATTAGAAAAGAGGTAGATGCAGATGGATATTGCGATCAGACCGAGACGCCTTCGGACAACGGCGAATCTTCGGAAAATGGTAAGAGAGACAAGGATGGATAAAAGCTCTCTGGTATATCCGATGTTTGTAAAGGACGGAGAGAATATAAAAGAAGAGATACCAACGATGCCGGGACAGTTCCGCTATAGTATTGATCGGATGCCGGAGATTTTGAATGAGATGGCAGATGCCGGTGTGGGAAGCGTGATGCTTTTTGGAATCCCGGATCACAAGGACAGCAGAGGAAGTCAGGCATATGCCTGTGATGGGATTATTCAGAGGGCTCTGGAGAAAGCGAAAAAAGAAGTACCGGATCTGTTCTATATTGGTGATGTGTGTATGTGTGAATATACCAGTCACGGACATTGCGGCATCCTGCAGGGGGAATATGTAGATAATGACCTGACGCTGGAAAAACTGGCACAGATTGCATTATCTCAGGTACAGGCTGGAGCTGATATGGTGGCTCCTTCCGATATGATGGATGGACGTATTCATGCAATTAGAAAGGAACTGGATCGGAACGGGTATGTGACGACGCCGATCATGTCGTATGCGGTTAAATATGCATCGGCTTTTTACGGACCGTTCCGGGATGCGGCAGGAAGTGCACCGGCGTTTGGAGACCGTAAGAGTTATCAGATGGATTACCATAACCGGAGAGAGGGTATGAAGGAAGCACTTCTTGATATTCAGGAAGGGGCGGATATTATCATGGTAAAACCTGCCATGACATATCTGGATATGGTGCGTGAAATCAAGGATGCGACTCATGTTCCGATGGCGGCATACAGTGTCAGCGGCGAATATGCGATGGTAAAAGCTGGAGCACAGCTTGGTTATATAGATGAAGCAGCGATCATCTGTGAGATGGCAGTCAGTGCATATCGTGCAGGGGTAGATATCTATATGTCTTATTCTGCAAAAGAGATTGCTCAATATATGGATGAAGGGAGAATAGGCTGATGACAGGATCAGAAACTTTGTATGAAAAAGCGGTAATCCATATACCTGGAGGGGTGAATTCGCCTGTGCGAGCCTTTGGTTCTGTAGGAATGACTCCGAGATTTATTGCCTCAGCAGAGGGGGCATATCTGACAGATGTGGATGGGAACCGTTATCTGGATTATGTGGGTTCCTGGGGTCCGATGATTCTGGGGCATGCGAATCCGCTGGTGCTTGAAAAAGTGGAGGAAGCGTGCAGAAAAGGTCTGAGCTTTGGTGCTGCTACGGAAGCAGAAGTAGAGATGGCAGAACTGATCTGCAGCATGGTGCCGTCTGTTGAGATGATCCGTATGGTCAATTCCGGGACAGAAGCAGTCATGAGTGCGATTCGTGCAGCCAGAGGTTATACAGGAAGAAATAAGATTATTAAGTTTGAAGGCTGTTATCATGGACATTGTGATGCAATGCTGGTAAAAGCAGGTTCTGGTGTAATGACGGCGGGGGTGCCGGATAGTGCAGGTGTTCCGTCAGGAGGTACACAGGATACACTGCTGGCTGTATATAATGATATTTCCAGTGTTGAGAACCTTTTTGATATATGGGGAAAAGAAATTGCTGCTGTGATCATAGAACCGGCAGCAGCCAATATGGGAGTAGTACCTCCGAAGGAAGGTTTTTTACAAAGACTTCGTGATTTGTGTACAGAGAATGAAAGTGTACTGATCTTTGATGAAGTCATTACCGGTTTTCGACTGGGACGAGCCGGAGCACAGGAATACTATGGAATTCAGGCGGATCTGACCACCTATGGAAAAATCATTGGCGGAGGTATGCCGGTGGGGGCATATGGCGGAAAAAGAGAGATTATGGAAGTAGTAGCTCCTGTAGGCAGTGTCTATCAGGCAGGAACTTTAAGCGGCAATCCCGTGGCGATGGCTGCAGGTATGGCGCAGTTGACTTATTTGAACGAGCATCCGGAAGTCTATGAGGAGTTATCCTGTCTGGGTGAGATGCTTTATGGCGGTATGAAAAAGATGTGTCAGGAGCTTTCTCTTCCGTGTCAGGTGCATACAGTCGGTTCTTTGGGCTGTATGTTCTTTACAGAGCAGGCTGTGCAGGATTATACCAGTGCAAGGACATCCAATACGGAACAGTTTTGCAGATATTTTCGGTATATGCTGGAGCAGGGAATCTATGCGGCACCATCCCAGTTTGAAGCGATGTTTCTGTCTGCAGCGCATACAAAGGAAAATGTTCAATATACATTAGACACTATGCACAAGTATTTTGAAAAATAAGTTGGAAAGCTATTAACAAATGTGCAAAAATATGTTACACTTTAAATAGCCATGAGCAGTACCGTGCATTTTTATGCTTGCGGGTATGAATGATTTTTTGAGAGGGGTATCCATATATGGAGCAGAAAAAATACGTAGCATATGTGGGAACGTATACCCACGGTAGCAGTAAGGGAATCTACATCTATGATCTGGATGTGGAGAATGGAAGAGCCGTGGAACGAAAGGTAGTTCCGATCAATAATCCTTCCTATATTAAAAAATCCCATAATAACAAGTTTCTTTATTCGATTTCAGATGAAGGTGTGCAGTCTTTTCGAATTATGCCGGATGGAGATCTGATGCCGATGAATGGGGCATCGATCCGTGGTATGAGAGGCTGTTATCTTTCTACGGACAAAGAGGACAGGTTCCTGTTTGTAGGCGGATGGCATGATGGGAAAGTGACGATTATGCGCCTGAATGAAGATGGAACCATTGGGGAGATGACGGATGAGATTTTTCATAAGGGACTTGGCAGCGTGGCAGAACGAAATTTCCGTCCGCATGTAAATTGTGTGAATATTACGCCGGATCAGAAGTATCTGTGTGCCGTGGATCTTGGTGTGGATCATGTAAAGATCTACAAGTTTAATCAGGATACAGGTAAGATTAAACTGATTGATATGCTCCGCTGTGAACTGGAGAGTGCTCCGCGTATTATTAAATTCAGTCCGGACGGCAGATTTGCCTATCTGATCTGTGAACTGAAGAATTACATCAGTGTATATTCTTATGAAGATACTCCAAAAGGACCGGTTTTTGAACTGGTACAGACCATATCTACACTGAACAATTATCACTCTAAGGGAAGTGCGGCCTGCGTACTGCGATTCTCAAAAGATTGGAAATATGTGCTTTGTTCCAATGCCGGTGATAACAGTATGGGTATTTTTAAAGTAGACAGTGAGACAGGAAAACTGGAAAAGATCTGTATTCTTCCTGTCAGCGGGGATTATCCAAAAGCAGGAGATTTCTTCCCTGATAACCGTCATATTATGTCCCTGAACCATGAGTCCAATACCATGACGATATTCAAGGTGAACTATGAAAAAGGCTATTTCAGTCTGTGGGGCAAGCCGCTGAAGGTAGAGACACCGAACTGTATTTTGGTAACAGATCTGCCGGAAGCGTAACAAGAGAAGGTAAGGCTGTCAGGAACAGCTTACAATTATATACAAGAAAAGGAGAATGATAATCATGAATTTTATCGTTGAGACATCTGCACGTCACGTACATCTTTCTCAGGAGGATCTGGAAGTTTTATTTGGAAAAGGCTATGAGCTGACCAAGAAAAAAGATCTTTCCCAGCCAGGACAGTACGCATGTGAGGAAAGAGTAACTGTAGTAGGAAGCAAAAAAGAGCTGGCAGGCGTATCTATTCTTGGACCGGTTCGTCCGGCAAGCCAGGTAGAGATCTCCCTGACTGACGCACGTTCTATCGGTGTTGCAGCTCCAATCCGTGAGTCTGGTGATACTGCAGGCAGCGGTGCTTGCAAACTGGTTGGACCATGTGGTGAAGTTGAGCTGAAAGAGGGCGTAATCGCTGCAAAACGTCACATCCATGCAACTCCGGAAGATGCTGAGAAATTGGGTGTTCAGGATAAAGAGATCGTATCTGTTAAGATCGATACCGATGGAAGAAGCCTGGTATTTGGTGATGTGGTTGTTCGTGTAAGTCCGAAATTCGCTCTGGCTATGCACATCGACACTGATGAGTCCAATGCAGCAGGATGCGGAAGAGAAGTATACGGCGAGATCGTTAAGTAAGAACCCCCAATTTATTTTATAGGAGAATAAAAGCCATGAAAATTTTAGTTATTAACTGCGGTAGTTCATCTCTGAAATATCAGTTGATTGATATGGTAGATGAGAGCGTAGTAGCAAAAGGTCTGTGTGAGAGAATCGGTATCGAAGGTTCCAAACTGACCCATCAGCCAGCTGGAAAAGATAAATATATTGTAGAAAAAGCAATGCCGGATCACAAAGTTGCTATCGGTATGGTTCTGGAGGCTCTTCAGGATGCAGAGCACGGCGTTGTTAAGAGTACAGATGAGATTGCTGCTGTTGGACATCGTGTACTTCATGCAGGTACCAAATACTGTGAGTCTATCGTAGTTAATGAAGATGTAAAAGCTGTTATCAGAGAGTGCTTTGACCTTGGACCTCTGCACAACCCGGCAAACCTGATGGGTATTGAGGCTTGTGAGGCAGTTATGCCAGGTAAAGCAAACGTAGCAGTATGGGATACCGGTTTTGGTATGTCCATGCCGGAGAAAGCATATCTGTATGCAATTCCGCATGAGTATTATGAGAAATACAGCATTCGTAGATATGGATTCCACGGCACCAGCCATATGTTTGTATCTGGAGAGGCAATCAAATTCGGCGGACTCGATCCAGAGAAAGCAAAAGTAATTGTTTGTCATCTTGGAAACGGTGCAAGTATCTCTGCTTCCATCGGTGGAAAATGTGTAGATACCAGTATGGGTCTTACTCCTCTCGAAGGTCTGATCATGGGTACCAGAAGTGGTGATATTGATCCGGCTGTATGCCAGTTCATCTGCAACAAAGAGGGTATCGACATCAACGAGATGCTGAACATCCTGAACAAGAAATCCGGTGTACTTGGTATGAGCGGCGGTGTATCCAGTGACTTCCGTGATATTGAGGCAGCTAAAAAAGAAGGAAATCATCTGGCAGAAGTAGCTCTGGATGCATTTATCTATCGTGTTGCTAAATACATTGGTGCTTATACCGCAGCTATGAATGGTGTGGATGCAATCGCATTTACTGCTGGTGTTGGCGAGAATGATAAGAAGGGCAGAAAAGCAATCTGTGAATATCTTGGATATCTCGGCGTAGAGATCGATGATGAAGCTAACGATGTTCGTGGAGAGAGAAGAGTGATCTCTTCTGAGAACTCCAAAGTAAAAGTTATGCTGATTCCTACTAACGAAGAGCTTGCAATCGCAAGAGAGACTTTAAGACTGACCAAATAATCAGTGCTAGGGAATAAAGGGGATGCCTTCGGGCATCCCTTTTGGATAAATGTTTGTGAAGTGAATATTTTGTAAAAAAGCGCTTGACATTCCCGTATCCAGTATGTATAATGTACAAAGTGTGAGTGAGACGGACTTCCTTTATGCAGGTCCGCAATATACAAAATGACTTGAGAAAGCATAGAGGAGGTGTAACCTATGTCTATTTGTCCAAAGAATAAATCTTCTAAAGGAAGAAGAGATAAGAGAAGAGCTAACTGGAAGATGACAGCTCCGAACTTAGTAAAATGCAGCAAATGTGGTGCTCTGATGATGTCTCACAGAGTATGTAAAGCTTGCGGAAGCTACAACAAAAAAGAAGTTGTTGCTGTAGATTAATAAAAAGTCGATGAAATCAAGGGTTTTGCGTTATGGTAGCCCTTGATTTTTTCTATTTTAGCATAAATAAAGTTTTCTGATATCAAATAGGGTAAAAAATTTCCATAGTCCTGTGAATATAACATCTGGACAAACGAACAGAATTCTTCTAAAATGATAGCATAATTATGAAAATGCGGAGGAGATGCGCGATGAAAATTGTAAAAGCCAAAGATTATGAAGATATGAGCCTTAAAGCAGCTAAAGTTATTTCTGCACAGGTAATTATGAAGCCGAATTGTGTACTGGGCCTGGCTACCGGTTCTACACCGATCGGTCTTTATAAGAATCTGGTTCAGTGGTATAACGAAGGTAATCTGGATTTTGGCGATGTGACGACTGTGAATCTGGATGAGTACAGAGGACTTCCAAAAGAGAATGATCAGAGCTATTATTATTTCATGCATACCAATCTGTTTGATTATGTAAATGTGAACCCGGAAAGAACGAATCTGCCGGATGGTACGAATCCGGATGCTGAACAGGAATGTGCAAGATATGAAGCTGTTATTCAGGAAGCAGGCGGTATTGATCTGCAGCTTCTCGGACTCGGCCATAATGGTCATATTGGTTTCAATGAGCCGGCAGATGCATTTGATAAAGAGACTCATTGTGTAGACCTGACAGAGAGAACGATTGAAGCGAATAAGCGTTTCTTTGCATCTGCTGATGAGGTTCCGAAGCAGGCATATACCATGGGTATCGGTACCATTATGAAAGCAAAGAAGATTCTGGTAGTAGTAAGTGGTGCAGATAAAGCAGATATCGTGAAAGAAGCTTTCTTTGGTCCGGTTACTCCACAGGTTCCGGCATCTGTTCTTCAGCTTCATCCGGATGTAACCATTGTAGCTGACGAGGCTGCATTATCGAAATGTGATCTTTCATAGGCGGAACGGACCATGAAGATTATAAATGCAAAAGTATATACGGAAGATGGTGTATTCGAAGTCAAAGATGTCTGTACAGACGGAGCGGTTATCTCAGATGTCAGCGGAGATGATACAGTAGTTGATGGAACGGGCTGTTATCTGATCCCGGGACTTACGGATGTACATTTTCACGGCTGTGTTGGACATGATTTTTGTGATGGAAATCATAAGTCAATCGAGGCAATGGCTGTGTATGAAGCTTCTCAGGGTGTGACAACGATTGTTCCGGCTACGATGACTCTGGCAAAGGATACGCTGAAGGGGATCTGTGAAGCTGCGGCAACCTATCCGAATCAGAAGGGAGCTATTCTCTGCGGTATCAATATGGAAGGACCATTTATCTCCCTGGCGCGTAAAGGCGCACAGAACGGTGCTTATGTACACAGACCGGATGTGGAGATGTTCCGTGAGTTAAATCAGGCTTCTGGAGGCTTGGTGAAGCTTCTGGCGATTGCACCGGAAGAGCCGGGTGCTATGGAATTTATTGAAACATTAAAGGATGAAGTGGTTCTGTCAATTGCCCATACAACTGCAGATTATCAGACTGCAGCGGAAGGTTTTAAAAAGGGCGTGACACATGTGACGCATCTTTATAATGCAATGAATGGTATTTCTCACAGGGAACCGGGAGTTGTAGGCGCAGCGGCAGATGATGAGCGCGCAGAGGCAGAATTGATCTGTGATGGAATTCATATCCATCCTGCAACGGTTCGTCAGACCTTTAAGATGTTTGGTGATGACAGAATTATACTGATCAGTGATTCTATGGAAGCAACGGGTATGCCGGATGGAGAATATACACTGGGCGGACAGAAAGTCATCAAGACAGGCAGTCTGGCAACGCTGGAAGACGGCAAAACGATTGCAGGCTCTGCTACTAATCTGATGGATTGTATGCGTACAGCGGTTCTGAAAATGAATATTCCGTTGGAGAGTGCCGTGAAGTGTGCGGCAGTGAACCCTGCAAAGTCTGTAGGAATTTACGATCAGTATGGAAGTATTGCCTGCGGAAAATGTGCGAATATGGTTCTTTTGAAAGAAGAGGATTTGAGTACAGTACAGGTTATTTTAAAAGGTGAATTGATTTAGATCATATAAAAAGGCGTTGCTGCATGGAGTGTGCAGCAGCGCCTTTTTCACTAAGATTTTTGTAAAGAACGATATTCCGAGGGAGTGACTCCATAATAACGTTTGAAAAGTCGGCTGAAATAAAGCTGATCTTCGAAACCAACGGAGATGGCCACTTCTTTGATGTAATTTCCTGGTTCTTTCAGGAGTTTTCCTGCCTGTGTCATGCGAAGATTGTTGATGTAGGCATTGATGTTGATATCGGTTTCTTCTTTGAAGACACGGCATAGATATCCGGAACTCAGACCTACATGTTCTGCTACAGAGGTAAGACTGATCTTTCGATGATAATTTTCCTGTATGTAGTCAAGTGCCTGTGTGATTTCCGGGCTATATGGATTTGGAACATCTTCTGGTTGTTCTTGTTTAAATACTGCATGGAGTGCATTGGTCATATGTTTTTGAAGTTCGTTTATATTGACAGAAATTCTCATGGATTCCATGCTGTCTGTGATCATATCATGGCAGCGAGTGTCGATTCCTGATACACGATATTCCAGTTCGCCGAAAAACCGAAGACAGTAATGGATCAGTTTAGATGGCTGAACATATTGTTGGCGGCATTTGGCCAGAAGATTTAAAATACGCTGTTCTGTATATTCCATCTGTTTTTCTTTTGAGATGGAAAGGATCTCGGAGACCAGCTCTTTATAGGAAATGTCCGGAATCTGTTCTGGTACTTCAAGCAGTGTTTCAGATGCATCAATCCGGCCAAGCGGCTCATAGAATGAGAGCTCCAGAAGATCCTGAAAATGCTGATAGACATGTCGGGCTGCTTCCATATCCGGAATATTTCCATGAAATAGAATAGCAGGTGACAGGGACATATAGTATTCAAAGAGCTGTGAGATACGGGCTGCCAGTGCATGAATGGTAGTCTGATGCGCGTGAAGCTCCTTTTCTGATATTACGAGAAGAATATTACTGGAGCTGAAAAAGATAATACGACGCCTGTCCAGCTGTTCCAGTACATTTTTTAAGGTACTTCGAATCAGGTCTATGGATGGAAGAGTCTCCATCTCCTGTACGTACCAGTCAAAAGAAATATGACAAAGTGCCAACGTCTCGGAACGATCTGGTGAAATTCCCAGAATCGATTCCAGTGTTTTGAGAGGATAGCTTTTGTGACTGAAAAAATCTCTGAGAGCAGCATGCTGTTCCTGGTGAAGCAGGATCGCTTCTTCAGAAGCAGTAGTTTTTTTCTGATCAGATGCTTTTTTGTCCAGCTTGTCCCGGATTTTATTGAGCTGTGAAGTCAGTTCCTCTGGACTGATACTTACCTTTAGTATGTAGTCTGCGGCTCCCAGAACAAGGGCAGTACGCACGTAGTTGAAATCTTCGTAATTACTGATGACCAGAAATTCACAGGACATCCCTCTTTCCTGAACTGTTTTAATCAGTTCGATACCATCCATGATCGGCATTTTTAAATCACAGATGATCAGATCAGGATGATAACGTTCCGCCATATCCAGTGCTTCTTCTCCATTGGAAGCAGCAGCGCAGATATGAAAGCCCAGAGCATTCCAGTCGATCATAGAACGAAGTGCAATTTTAACAATTGGTTCATCATCAACGATTATTACCTGATACATAGTTTCCTCCTGAGGTAGATGTTTTAAGATCGTCAGCAGAGATAGATGGAATCCGAATCTGGCAGCAGGTGCCTTCTCCAGGGCTGCTGTTTACAGTCAGTCCATAATTTCCTGAAAAATACAGATGAATTCGATCGTTGACATTGCGGCTGCCGATTCCGCCGAGTCCTTTGGGAACGGAAGTTTTGTCGCTC
Source organism: Lachnospiraceae bacterium (assembly GCA_017558865.1). Classification (GTDB taxonomy): domain Bacteria; phylum Bacillota; class Clostridia; order Lachnospirales; family Lachnospiraceae; genus Hominiventricola. The sequence goes on along the minus strand of JAFYTM010000156.1, from coordinate 4,403 downwards.
ATATCAAATCCCTTTCCTTCGTCACGCACTTCAAGCAGAAGGTCATTACCCGTTTCTTTACAGGATACATAAATCTCGATGATAGTGCCATCGTTATAGGTTCCATGAAGTACTGAGTTTTCAGCCAGAGGCTGGAGAAGCAGCTTGGGAAGAAGATATTCATTCAGTTCGTCTGGAATATCATAATTCACATGAAAGCTTCCGGCATAACGAATGGACTGTATGGAAAAATAATGCTTCAGATTATCAATTTCTTCCTGGATCGTGATAAATTCCTGATTATTGATCAGGGTATTTTTTAAAAGTTCACTTAAAGACAGGATACCGTCTGCGACAACCTTGTCCTGGTTCATCTGAGCTACCAGACGAAGCGTGTTCAGAGTATTAAACAAAAAGTGCGGATTGATTTGGTATTGAAGTATTTTGAGTTCAAGCTCTCTTTTTTTGGCTTCGCTTTCCTGATGCTGTTCCAGTAAAAGCTGAATCTCGGTGATCATTCCATCGATGTTATCAGAAAGATATGCCAGTTCATCGTTTGCGGTGTCCTGGATACGGGTATCCAGATCGCCTTCTGATATGGATCGGCAGGTCTCGACCATGTGATCGATTGGTTGAGAGATACTTAAATAAGTATAAAATGTCATAGTCAGTGCTACGATGGACATGAGAAATACCATGACCAGAATCTTTCCTGTCAAAGCTGTGATTCCATACAGTGAGTAGGTATACAGATACAGAAAAAAGAGTGGAAAGATCGTAGAGATCATATAGGAGATCATCAGTCGATTGCGGATTTTCAGATTGCGCAGACCGACCATGGTAAATTTTTGCAGAAGAAGTGGCTCCTGATTCATATGGCTTCCTTTCGTGTTATGAAATATATTTATATTTTATATGTAAATAAGAAAATAATCCATATAAAAAGCAAGATAATAACTATATTTTTTACGGCATATTCTATAGAATAAAGCGTATAAAAATCTTATAAGGAGGGAAATGTAGATATGATGAAATATTTACAGAAACTTGGAAAATCCTTGATGCTTCCAGTTGCGTGTCTTCCGGTTGCAGGTATCCTGTACGGAATTGGTTACTGGATTGACCCAATCGGCTGGGGTAGCGAAAGTATTATCGCTGCTTTTTGTATCAAAGCTGCAAGTGCACTGATTGATAATATGGCAATCCTGTTTGCGATTGGTGTTGCAGTTGGTATGTCCGATGATGGTGAAGGTACAGCAGCACTTGCTGGTCTGGTATCCTGGTTAATGCTTACCACTCTGCTTAGCAGCGGTGCGGTAGCAATGTACACCGGCGCTGATGCTCCGGCAGCATTTGGTAAAATTCAGAACCAGTTTATCGGTATCCTGTGCGGTATCATTGGAGCAACCTGTTACAACAAATTTAAAAACACAAAGTTACCGGATGCACTGGCATTCTTCTCAGGTAAACGCTGCGTAGCAATCGTTACAGCAGTTGTTACTATTGTAGTTGCAGTAATTCTGTACTTTGTATGGCCGGCAATTTTCGGTGCACTTGTTGGATTCGGTACTGCAATCCTGAGCACTGGTGCAATCGGTGCTGGTATCTATGCATTCCTGAACCGTCTTCTGATTCCGATCGGTCTGCATCATGCGCTGAACTCTGTATTCTGGTTTGATGTAGCTGGTATCAATGACCTTGGTCTTTTCTGGAGCGGTGCAGAAGGTGCAGTTCTTGGACAGACTGGTCAGTACATGGTAGGTTTCTTCCCAACCATGATGTTTGGTCTTCCGGCAGCAGCTCTGGCTATGTATCACACTGCAAAACCAGGAAAGAAACAGGCAGCAGGCGGTCTCCTTGGAGCAGCAGCTCTTTGTTCTTTCTTTACAGGTGTAACTGAGCCTCTGGAGTTCGCATTCATGTTCCTGTCTCCGGTACTGTACGCTGTACACGCACTGATTACTGGTGTATTCGCAGCAATCTGTGCTATGCTTCCGGTTCGTGCAGGATTTAACTTCTCCGCAGGTCTGGTTGACTGGATCTTAAGCTTTAAGGCTCCGATGGCTATGAATCCACTGCTTCTGCTTCCTCTGGGTGCAGCATGTGCAGCTGTTTACTATTTTGTATTCCGCACCATGATCGTTAAAATGGATCTGAAGACTCCGGGACGCGAGGATGATGATGAAGCAGAGATGAAGATTGAACTGGCTAACGATGATTATACTGCAATGGCTTCTATTATTATGGAAGGTCTTGGCGGAAAAGAGAACGTTACCAGTGCAGAGAACTGCATTACCAGACTTCGTCTGGAGATCAAGGATTACACTCAGGTAGATGAGAAGGAGATCAAATCTGCAGGTGTAAGTGGCGTGATCCGTCCTAGCAAAACTGCTGTACAGGTTATTATCGGACCGAAGGTACAGTTTGTAGCTGATGAGTTCAAAAAATTAATGTAAGCCAATCCACTATCCAAAACATATATTCAGAGAGGGCTCCGGGTAACCGGGGCTTTCTTTGATGTGTACGGTATGGACTTCATTGACAGTGCGTAAGGGATTTGTTAATATAAATACAGGGTTTAGGATAAAATTGCGGGAGTAGTCCAGGAATGAAATGTTTATATCGCCTTGGAAAAGCATTGATGCTGCCCGTTTCATGCCTTCCGATCGCCGGTATTTTACTGGGGCTTGGTTTTTGGCTGGATCCGATCGGATATGGGAATCATCTGCTGCTGGCTCAGATATTTGTTCTGGCTGGATCTTCTCTGCTGGATCATATGAGCATTCTGTTTGCAGTAGGTGTGGCATTTGGAATGGCAGATGAACAGGATGGAAGTGCAGCATTGGCAGGTGTCGTTGCATGGCTGATTATGCAGTATCTATTGTCGATGGATATGGTACATATGATTGCCGAGGGAAGAATTGATGCTTCTTATTTTCAGCATATTGAAAATCAGTTTATGGGAATTTTAAGTGGAATGATAGGAGCCTATTGCAGTAATCTTTATCGTTTCATTCGCCTGAGAGGTCCCTTTGCGGCATTTGGAGGTCGAAGATTTGTAGCGATCGCTGCTTCTGGATATGCAGTTGTGGTGTCGCTGCTTCTGCTGTTTATCTGGCCTCATTTGTACAGAGGATGTATTTATTTTGGTACTTCTTTGCTGGACACGGGAGCTGTAGGAGCTGGAGTGTATGCATTTATGAATCGTCTTCTTATACCTACAGGTCTGCATCATGCGCTGAATTCGGTGTTCTGGTTTGATATGGCTGGAATCTCGGATCTGAATGCATTTTGGAGCAGTACAGGTGTATATGGTCAGACGGGACAATATATGACAGGTTTTTTTCCGGTTATGATCTTCGGACTTCCTGGAGCAGCACTTGCCATGTACCATACAGCGTATAAGAAAAATCGTAAGATGGCAGGTGGACTTTTGTTATCAGCCGCCATCTGCAGTGTATTGACCGGAGTGACAGAACCGATGGAGTTTGCATTTATGTTTCTGGCACCGGGATTGTTTTTTGTACATGCTTTTTTGACTGGTATATCCGGCTTTGTATGTGCGCTGCTTCCGTTTCGGATTGGATTTAATTTCAGTGCAGGTCTTTTGGATTATGTGTTGAGTCTGAATGCTCCGATGGCACTGAATGCATGGCTTCTTTTACCGATTGGATTGGCATTTGGTATATTATATTATGTAGTATTTCGCTTCTGTATCCTGAGATTTCATTTGAAGACTCCGGGTAGAGAAGATGAGCTTTAATAAATAATTGGAGGGAACTATAATGTTTGGATTCTTAAAAAAGAAAGAAAAATCACAGGGATCTATGATGATGGCTTGTGCAGATGGAAAGGTAATTCCAATGAGTGAAGCAAATGATCCGGTATTTTCTTCCTGTGCACTGGGAAATGGTGTGATAATCTGTCCTACCGGTAATCTGACGGTTGCACCTGCTGATGGTACGGTTACTGTGACAATGGATGGAAGTGACCATGCAGTGGGACTGGAACTGGAAAGTGGTATTGAGATCTTGATCCATATCGGTGTGGATACGGTGAATCTGAAAGGAGAAGGTTTTGAGTCCTTTGTGAAGACCGGAGATACCGTGAAGGCAGGACAGAAGCTGATTCAGTTCGATCGTGAAGCGATGGAGGCAAAAGGGTACTGTATGGAAGTCATGCAGATCGTTATGGACAGTGAGGAAGCTTCCAGGATCCAATATATAACAGGCATGGATGCAAAAGCAGGAGAGACTGTGGTTGCAAGCTGGTAAGATACATATTTTAAGAGACGGAATAAAAATCCGTCTCTTTTTCTATGAGGGGTATTGACTTCGAGAATCGGTTTTCGTATTATGATATAGACGAGAAGGAGGAAAAAGGATGCAGGAAATGATAAGAGTAGCAGTCGATGCTATGGGAGG